>NZ_CAJXQY010000124.1 GCF_913058315.1 uncultured Alteromonas sp.
TAACCGTATTCGATGGTATTACTGACGGTGTAGCCGATTTCGACAGCACTGTAACGGGTGCTGGCGGTACTGTTGGTGTTGATGTTTGGGATACGATTTTATCAGGCGCTTCAATCGACCGTGGTGATTACGTTATCACCCAAAACGATGGCGGCTCTGCATCCGGTACAACCTATGGTTCATTAACTGGTACTGCAATTGGTATCAACCCGGCGGGTGGTGGTTCACTTCCACGTACGGATCCAATGGATTACTTTGGTAGCGGCATTACCTTCACCTTCGACAGCGCGGTAAACGCGGTTGGTTTTGAAGTAGGTGACTGGGCGACGTGTTGTACCGATCCAACGACTGACCTGTTTATCTCATTTGACGGTGGTGCACCAATTTTAGTGGCTTCTGCGTCAACGGGTGCTGAAGGTCTTTTCCCATCACAAACTAATCCGGCAAGCAACGTATTTGAAATATTCGTAGCCGCGTTTGATGACAGTGATGAGTTTACTGAGGTGTCGTTCTGGGGTAATGGTATTGGTGAATATCTGGTTGCTGGTGGCCAGGTTCGTTATGCACTGTTAGATCAAGACAGCCTTCCGCCAACTACACCGGCTTCAGCGCCTGCCTCGCTGTTGCTGATTATTGGTGGTTCTCTGCTCGCGGCTCGTCGTCGTCGCTCTGCATAAATCACGGCTCGTTCGTACCTGAAAGGCCTGCTTATGCAGGTCTTTTTTATGCCTGCAAAGCATTAAATAGTGCCGCTGTTGTAAATTTGTTGTTAAGCTACGTTTTTTAATTACAACGTAAAAGTGGGCGATTTATCATGAAGAAGCTTAACAAGATCATGCTGGCCGGATGGTTAAGTATGCTTGCAGCGGGCCAGGTGTTTGCAGCACCTACTGAAGTGGCTAAAGCCAGTTCGCCGGTTGTTATCGACGGTAAGGCCGACGAAGCGGCCTGGGATAACGCAAAGTGGCATCCTCTTAAGCACCTCATGGTGGGCACTATGCCCATTCCGGCAGACTTTAGTGGCCGGTTTAAAATGCTTTGGGACGAAGATCAGTTGTATCTGCGGGTAGAAATTATCGACGATGTATTGATCGATACTCACCCTAATCCGCTCCTGGCTTATTGGGATGATGACTGTCTTGAAATCTTTATTGATGCCGATGCATCGGGCGGCAATCATCTAAAATCTTACAATGCTTTTGCGTACCACATTGCCCTTGATGGTAATGTTGTGGATATTGGCCCAACAAGCAATGGCGGTCAGGAGTTTGTTTTACTCAATGAGCATGCAACCAGTCACTGGACTCGTGAAGATACGTCACCCTATCAAATAACCTGGGAAGTCAGCTTCAGAGTGTATCCGGACACTTTTCATCATAATAAACCGGTGCCGCCACTGAGCCTGTCAGCAGAGCAGGTGCTGGGTTTTATGCTGGCCTATTGCGACAATGATGGCAGTGAAGAGCGCGAGCATTTTGTGGGATCCCACGAAGTTGAACCGGTTAATGGCGACCGCAATCTAGGTTATATCGACGCATCAGTTTTCGGCCAAATTAAGCTGGTTGACTAACCTTCGGGTAAGGACACCTCAACCCGTTACAGGCTAACTGCGGCATGCTTTTGTTCATACATCAGCATGTCGGCAGCGTGAAGTAACAGCGACAGATCATTGTGTGGGGCATCAATAATTTGTGCCCCCACGCTCGCTGACAGCGGGATATGTTGTTCATCAATTTTGACAATTAGGTCTTCCAGACGCTCAGTAACACGCTTTGTAACCCGCTCGGCAATGTTGCGGCTGTGGCAATGACTCATCAATACAAACTCGTCGCCGCCGAGCCTGCCTACAATATCCTGAGCCCGTGACTGACTGTTGAGAATTTTGGCCAGAATAATCAGGGCTTTGTCGCCTACCCGGTGGCCATAGGTATCGTTAACTTGTTTAAACTCATCCAGGTCGATAAACAGCAGCAACAGCACGCCACCTTCTTTGCTGTGGGCTGATAACATCTTTTGTGCCGACTCTTCCCAGCCCCGCCGATTGAGAACCGGACAAAGGGGGTCGCTTGAGGCAGCAAGATACGCCTGCATTTTGTCAGACTGAAGGCGCTTAACCCGCTCCGATGCCGCAATAGCCAGTACCAGAGCTTCTACCGTGACCGCCACTATCAGGGCATAGCGATGGAGGAATTCATTTACGTCAGGCAGGTAAACACGGAACAGCATGGCTGCCAGTAACACCATTAGCGCTATCAGTACCCAACCAGCTCCGTGTACTTTGCGTAATGTTGCGTATGCAGTGGCCAGAGTTACCGCTACCATGCCAAGCAGGGTAATCAGCCCCATTAACTGATTGGCGATAGCGGGCAGCGTGGTAACCGGGAGCGCCGCTACAAAGCCAAGTGCAAGCACGGCCATGCCGCTGAAGATAATGGTGTGATATTCCCAGCGCTTTAATATCAGTCGCAGATCGAGCAGTAAACAGATAAAGCGCAGAGCTGTGTAGACCGTGGTGCCAGCAAAGATGGCTTTGATCTGATGGCCGTGCAACCAGTGCGCCTCAGGGAGCAAAATTCGTAACACACCTTCCTGAAGTACAAAGAAAAATCCGGCGCTTAAGATATACCCACTGTAGGCATAAAATCCGGCGTTGCTCAGGCTACGGCCCAATATGCCTACATAAATACACAGTGCTATACAAAACCCACCAAAGGCACTGATGGTTAAAATATGCAAACTGTTGGCACGCTGAAAGGTTGTTAAATCGCGCAGTGATAGGCTTACTTTACTGTCATGGTCTGACTCGGCGGTCAGAGTGAAACGGTAAACCCCCTCAGGCAGCAGGTAAGCGGCCCGGGCACTAGCCAGGGGGGTAATAGTAGAGGCGTCATCAGCATAAATGGTGGGTTTGTGCAGGGCATCCAGCGGAAAACTCAGTACGCGGGCTTCGGCTAACTGACAACGAAACTGAATATCGTTTAATCCCACGGTTACATCAACCGTTTGCTGAAGTGATTGCGTACGAGGTGCAATGATCTGGCAATCGGCGAACCCTGGCGATGAAAATAGCATCATCAGCAGTACAGCGGTATACCACCCTTTGATACAGCACATTCCCTGTTTCACAGCTCAGCAACCCGATACCAAAATATTCGATTATTCATCTATTTACTGCACGCACCACTATGATGTTGCTTACTTTACGCGCACTATTGCGTGATGTGAACGAAAAAAAGGTTATGTGAGTATTTATTTCGATTAATGTCGGGAGACGAGGTTAGTCGCCTCCAACAATTTGTACCTGAGCAAGGTCGGTATCGCCTTTAATAACCTTGTAAATGGCATCCTGAACCAGGGTACGCATGCCATCCTGCATGGCCTGGGCTTTCATCTCGGCCACAGACGCTTCTTTATAAACCAGGGAGCGCAGCGCCGGTGTCATGCCTAATAACTCGTGTACACCGGTTCTTCCCCGATAGCCGGTATCACCGCAATCATCGCAGCCTTTAGCGCGATGCAATTCAAGGTTATCCGGTAGATTAAGTTCGTCGATATACTCCTCACCATACTGGCGTTTGATAAACGCTATATCGGTGTCTGAAGCCGGGTGTTTTTCCTTACAGGTGCTGCAGAGGGTTCTGATCAAGCGCTGCGCGAGGATCCCCACACAGGCATCGGAGAAGTTCACCGGGTCGAGGCCCAAATCCAGTAACCGGGTAATCGTTTCCGGCGCTGAGTTGGTGTGCAGGGTAGATAATACAAGGTGACCAGTTAAGGACGCTTCGATACCAGCATGGGCGGTTTCTTTATCCCGCATCTCACCAATCAGGATAATGTCCGGGTCGGCCCGCAGGAATGCTCTGAGTGCATTGGCAAAAGTAAAGCCTATTTTCGGGCTAACCTGCACCTGCTGAAGACCTGGCTGAGTGATTTCCACCGGATCCTCTGCCGTCCAGATTTTCTTTTCCGGAGTATTCAGGTACCCCAGAATAGCATGCAAAGTGGTAGTTTTACCGGAACCGGTCGGCCCTACCACCAACAGAATCCCGTGTGGTTTCTTGATCATGTCCTCAAGTCGCAACATATTGCCCGGCGCAACGTTCATTTTACCCATGGGCATGGCGCCGCCCGATGCCAGAATACGCATAACAACGCCTTCACCGGCAACCGTTGGAATAGTAGCGACCCGAACCTCTACCAACTGACCACTCATTCTGAAAGCCAGTTTACCGTCTTGGGGAACACGCTTTTCGGCGATGTTCAGGTTCGACATAATTTTAATCCGCGCGATAACAGCACTGTGGTGCGAGGCCGGAACCTGGTTGATATCCCGGCATACACCGTCTATCCGCATCCGCACGCGGGTAGGACCACTCTTTTCCGGATCAATATGAATATCTGAAGCGTTGAGCCGTTTGGCATCATGAAGAATGCGGCTGACTAAACGAACAACTGCAGGCGCATCGTCTGAAAGTTCATCAATCCCTTCCTCTGATTCCTCTGCTGAGGTACCAATTTCATCGAGGATCTCACTCATCTCGCCAGGCGCGCCGCTACCCGCTGAATCGCCGAGGTACTGCAGAACATGGTTAGGTAAGCCAACGGCAATATCATAGCTGTCGATACCCAGCGCGCTTTCAATTTCCATCAACAGGGAAGCGTTATTGGGCTCGGCCATCAGCACGATAGGTTTATCATGGGCATCGGCAATCACTGCCACAAAATTACGCTTCAGATAAGAGGTGTTGAGGCGGCTTTCGCTCTGGTAGACGTGGTATTTTTCAGGGTCAAAACCAATGAAGGGTACCTGATAATGAATAGATAACGAGGTGCCAAGTTTGCCTTCATTGATGCGGTATTCAGACATTAACCGCTGCACCATCTGACGAATATCGCCACTGGTTTCCTGTAGTTCCGTGAGGGCTTTCTCGTTGATCAGGTTTTCGTGGAGTAACAGATCAAATGGGTTTTGCGTGCCGCCGAGTTCGTAACGGAATTTAGTGCCTAAGATGTCGTTGAGCTGCTGTGCAAGCTCCATGTCGCGGTTGGTAAAAGGCCCGTTGTTTTTATTGATGATCTGAAAAACACCCATGATAACGCCGGCATTCAGAATAGGTACACACAGAATATTGCGGGTTCTGAAGTCGCTGCTTTTATCAAACCTGTCGGCAAAGCGCAGGCGCGGATGAATGGCGGCTAGCTCTTCCTGATCATAGGGATTAGAGATAATTAATGGCCGCTGTGATAAGGCAACGTAGCCCGCAATAGACAGTGGACTGATGGGCACCTTGATTTCCATTGTCTCTTTACCGGTTTTAAACCGGGCGACCAAATCCTGATGCTGACGACGACGCTGAAAGATACTCATGCGTTGTGCATCAAATAAACCGAGTATAAGGGGTTCTAGCTCTCTGTAGGCATCTAACAACGTAGGCTTTTTCTCAAGCACTGTGTTGATTTTATCGAACACCAACTGGTTTTCATTTATGTCTGACATATTCTACTACAAATTAGTAAGCTGTTACTCACAGGGCAGGAAACATATCCGGCTGTGACGAAGTATAGTATTAATATATATCACCTTATACCCTCTGACCTAATGCAGCAATACTGCAAAAGGTGCAGGTGGTAAAAGTCGGTGCATCTCGGGCTGTTTACTGCCCCTGCTCAGGTGATGATTTTAGTTGTTCGTTCAGCGTCACGTTAAAGTGAAAATCACCGATTTGCATTATGCGGTACTGCGGTTGACTGTAATTTACCTCCAGTGCCTGAAGATGCTCGCGTAGAGTCTTCGTTTTATTTTTGCCGGTCGGGCCCAAATCCTCTATACCTATCGGATACCAATTACTGTTTCTGCGTATATACAGGGTGGCATCTACCAGGTAGTTAGTTTCCAGCATTAGCAGGTAGTCGGTTTGGTTATCGCCATCAGGGTCGACCGCCAGCAGGTAAAGATGTTCAGCCTGTCGCAACAGGTAGTTACTTTTAGTCAGGCTGCCGTAAATGACATCGGCGAGATCTGAGGGCATCTCGCAGTCGTTGAGACATTCGATACTGTTGATCACCATCAGCTTGTCCTGCTCAGGCTCTATAGCATCTTCCTGATAGGCTCGGGAAAGTCTTAGCGCCAGTGTCGGGTGACTGTCGCCATAGGTTTGCTTTAGTTGTTCAATGGCAAGGTAGCCAGGCAACGCAAGCTGATTGGCAAAATACGCTATGTCTATGTCCTGCAAATCGGTTTGTCCGGATTCGATACGGGCTAACTGGCTATCAGCCGTCAATTTTCGTAAGTCTGCAAACGGGCTGTTTACCAATACCATCACCAGCATCAGTAGCCAGCCCATCGCGACATTAATGCGGCCGAGACCGGCAATCCAGTCATCTCTATAGCGCGCTATACAAGTTACATAGCCAAGGGAAAAAAGCGCCAGAAACATCCATACTATCATCCCCCAGTAACGACTTACTGACCAGCCATACTGCTCCACCCTTAGGGACAGACCATAAAATACCAGCCCACTGTAAACCGGTAACAAGAGTATGCCGAGATAGATAAACCGGTGCACAAAAGGGGAGTAAGGGCGTTCATCTGCATCACCCTGATAGACGCTGTTCAGCGCAAACAGCAGACAGGCCTGCATCCACAGAATGAGATAACTGCCCGGGCCTTTTTCCCATAGCGGCGATAAACCGGTAAACGGTAAAGCGAGCAGGAAGATCACCGAGACAAATACCAGTAATACCAGAAGGTACTTCAACAGCGCTTGCTGCAACTGTTTAATGGTATCGACGATAATGCTGAGCCGGCGGATAAGAATTACGCCCAGTGCCAGAGCAAGATTAAGCGCCGGGTAATAAAACCACTTTTGCTCAAACAATTCGTCAAAAAAGTCGATATTAATCACCGAGAACAACCCGGCCCACAGCATCAGCACCCCCCAGGTAACCAGCGTAAATGCCAGTGCCAGACCCAGAGTAAGCAGGTTGCGCCAGGAATAGTGAAACAACTGAGGATAAACGAAGGGCTCATCGGCCGTTTTCACCTGCACGTACATCAGCGCTTTAAAGGTCAGTAAAGCCAGAGTAAATGTCATGGGGGCGAGCAGAGTATCCAGGCGTGAGGGAGCAGAGGGGATTGCCTGGCCACCGGTGTAAAAGGCAAGCAGCGCACAAAGCGCGGCAAAGGGGGCTATGTAGGTAACCAGTCTGACCTTATTGCGGTCGTTAACCCCCAGCAGATACAGGCCAGGCCCGATAATGACCAGAGCATAAGCCGGAAATAGCCACTGCGGCGCCGTGGCCGGCCAGAACTCAAAGTCGATGGACTGATGTAATAGCAACAGAGCGAGCCCCTGTAGCAGGGCAATAAGTAGCATCAGCCGGGTAGGATAGCGCTGTTCTTCCATAAATATCATCGCCGGATTGTTTTACTAATTAAACTACAGTAGTTTTATGAATTGGTGAAAATTAAATAAAGAGAAGAACTTATGCCCGGTACTGAGCGTTCATTAACGTTGCGCTTTCTGGCAGAGCCTGCGGATGTTAACTTCGGTGGTAAAGTGCACGGCGGTGCGGTAATGAAATGGATCGATTTAAGTGCCTATGGGTGTGCTGCCGGCTGGAGCGGAAAATACTGCATCACCGCTTACGTGGGGGGAATGCACTTTGTGAAGCCAATCCTGGTGGGTAACATCGTGGAAGTTGAAGCGAAGGTTATTTATACCGGCACCAGCTCCATGCATATTCGTATCCTGGTTCGCGCTGGCGATCCTAAAAGCAGTGAACGCGAGCTTTGTACACATTGTATTGCGGTAATGGTGGCCATGGATGAAAACGGCAAGCCGTCGGCGGTTCCGGATTGGGTACCAAAAACGGAGCAGGACAAGCGTCAGCGCGAATCGGCCATCAAACTCATGACGATGCGAGACCAGATCCGGGAAGAGATGACCACCTACGTGGATAACTAAGGTATTCAGGTTAATCAACATGGCGCATAATGTTTGTTGACGGAGCCGGGCGTTGTGCCATGCTCAATGGATGATCTATTTTATGCTGGATGAATTGCCTGCCAGCTAGGTTGAGACAGTTTGAAGTTTAAGTGTTTCGTATTTCCAAGCAAACTACTGTTAAGTGTTATGGCTGCCGTGGCGTTGTCTGTCGCCAGTGCCAACGCCAGCGCTATTGAGTGGTCTGAAGAAAAGACCAGGCTACTCAGTGACATCAATCATCATCCTACCGAGGTCATCAACTCTATTGAGGCCCGGTTAGCGAATGCATCCGTATCGGTGCATGAACAAGCGCGGTACCATTACATACTCAGTGATGCTTATTATGCTTTATTCCTGGGTGATGAAGCGCTCGTTGAAGCCCAAAAAGCCCTTTCACTGGCACAACAGAGCGACGACGAAGAGTTCATCCAGGCATGTAACATTAAGGTCGCCAGGGCCTACGATACGATGGCCGATGCCTCACCTGGGATTGAATACGCCCAACGGGCATTATCCTGGGCGGTCGAGAATCAGTCTCCCTCTGTGCAAATTGATGCAATGATTGCCCTGGGTTCTATCAATCTGACTATTGTTAACCTGGTAGAAGCGCTCGACTATTTTACTCAGGCCTATCGCATAGCGCAGCAACATGAGCTGGATACGGTTGCTCCCCATATAGCTTCCTTTATAGCACTGGTATACGAAGCGCAGGAAAAATCGCGTTCGGCGATCCCTTATTTTGAAGAATCCGCACGCTATTATCGGCAAACCGATAATCAGGTTGAGTTGTCTAACTCTTTGTATGGCCTGGGACTCGCTTACGGCAAAATCCATCAGCTTGATAAAGCGGTTGATTACTTCAACGAAAGCATGGCCATATCGGTAGAAATTGGTGATAAACAAGGCGAGGCCTATACAACTCAGGCGCTGTTTGATGTGCTGTTGTCGAGCAATGAGGAACACAGTAGTGAACAACTGGCTCAGCTTATGCCCATGCTCGATGAGGCCATAGACACGTTCAGACAAAGCAATAATGTCCATCTAGAGGTGGGTACACTGCTAATTAAAGCCAAATGGCTTGAGCGAAATGCTTTACTTGAGCAAGCATTTGAGATTATTGAACAGCTGGAAATACTGGTCGCTGAGCACGATATCACTCTCCATAAAGCGACGATTCTGTTATTAAGGGCAAAATTGCATGCAGAATCGGGTGATTACGCTGCTGCTTACCAAACTTTGCAGGCTGCCAGGCAAGAGGAAGTAAAGCGCCGGCAAGAAACCGATGAAGAGAGGTTTCAACAGTTACGAGCCGGTTTCGAGCTGGATCAGAAAGCGTATGAAAACCGATTACTGGCAGAAACCAACGCCCGGCAAACCGCCGAGCTGGCGGTTAATAAACGGGACCAAACTATTGTCGCGCTGATTATTGCTGTATTAGTAGGGTTGATTTTTGCCATCGTATTTATGTACTTCAGCATCAGACGTCAGCACCAACAGCTGGAAAGGCTGGCTCAAACTGATGAACTCACAGCGCTGTATAATCGCCGTCAGACATTTTTGTTACTTGACCGTGAGAAAAAACTGGCCGTCCGGCAGAATCAACCGCTGAGTGTCGCCATAGCCGACCTCGATGATTTTAAGTATATCAATGATACGTACGGGCATCAGGTTGGCGATGATGTGCTCAGGCACGTAGGCGAGTGTATCAAGCGCGATTTCCGCAATACCGATATTATTGGCCGGATTGGTGGGGAAGAGTTCTTATTTGTGTTTCCGTCAGCTGCTTGCGAGGAAGTGGCGGTTGCCCTCAGGCAATTTATGGACGAGTGCAAGGTGTTGCCCGCGGCACTCTCAGCGTATTCGGATATTAAGGTGGCCTTTTCCATAGGGCTGGTGGATGCCCAGGACCAGGAGTCTGTTACCCATACGCTGGCACAGGCGGATAACCTGATGTACCAGGCTAAAGCCAATGGTAAAGACCAGGTGGTTTATTAAGATGAAATAACTATGTGAATAAAGAGAAGTAACTAACAGGGCGATACTACGTACCCTGCTTAAATGACGGCTACTTGTTGTACTTTATTACTAAATGACTCAATAAGTAAAAAAAAGTAATGATGCTAAACACAGGAAGCAAGTGATGCTTTTCGACAAACGATAAGCAAAATAAAATCGCACTTACGAAGGCGGAAAACGCAACGCCAATTGCAAAAGTGCTTAGCTGGGGGGTTATAAGTATTTCTTTGGCATTATCCATGCTAAACCTCTAGGTTTACTCAGGCTCGTATGCAGTGGCGATCGCGATACCTGAGCTGATAATTGATGCAGTTAAGAGTATACCCATCCCCACAGGGGTTAATGCGGCCGCTGATGTAATGGCTGTAAATAGAAATCCACCGGCACTGGCTAATGCGCCCGCATAGATAGTATCATCTGAAACTCCGCCTGAGACTGCATTCAGTTCTTGTATACTTAATTCTTTCATATGTTCATCCTCGTAAAATTTAACAGTTGCGTTAATCAACGCAACTAAATCGTACGACTCACAAAGCTATATCGCTACTGGACCTGAGGCGGTTTTTCTTTGCTTTAGGGAAAAGGTAAGCATGTGAGTACGAATCCGAGATTTGCTGATACTGCGCTTAACCAATAAGCTTTATCGCAGAGATGATCGAATTATGTACAAAAAGTGAAATCGCTAGTTGCATTAGTCCGGTAACTCTGTATAATTCGCGCCCACTTGCCCCGTACATATGTACCCAGGGCATGGTTTCAGCCGCAGCCACACTGTTTTTAGGGTGGTCGCCAAAGCGACGTCTTATGATGAAGCTGGCGTGTTAGAAACAAAAACAAGATTCCGATTGGGAATCACTGGTTTATAAGCACATCTTTTCGTCCCGGAATAATTGGGAGTGAGAAGATGATTTTTTTGTTCTTTCGATTGGAGCTTAATCGATGCCAAATCAAAGAATTCGTATTCGTTTAAAAGCGTTTGATCACAAGTTGATCGATCAGTCTACGGCTGAAATCGTTGAAACGGCGAAACGTACTGGTGCTCAGGTCAGCGGTCCAATTCCACTGCCTACTCGCAAAGAACGCTATACAGTATTGACTTCTCCACACGTAAATAAAGATGCGCGTGACCAATATGAGATTCGTACTCACAAGCGTTTAGTAGACATCATCGAGCCAACTGACAAGACTGTTGACGCTCTGATGCGTCTGGACTTGGCTGCTGGTGTTGATGTTCAAATCAGCCTGGGCTAACAAGAGAGGGTAATAACAATGGCGATTGGTCTAGTCGGTCGTAAAGTGGGTATGACTCGCATCTTCACTGAAGATGGTACGTCTATCCCTGTGACTGTTATTGAAGCGACCCCAAACCGTGTTACTCAGTTACGCACTGAAGAAACTGACGGTTATCGCGCACTGCAAGTTACTGCAGGTACCAAAAAAGCGAACCGCGTAAACAAAGCTGCAGCAGGTCACTTTGCTAAAGCTGGTGTAGACGCTGGCCGTGGTCTTTGGGAATTCCGCCTGGAAGATAACGAAGGTGGCGACATCGAAGTAGGCAGTGAAATCACTGTTGAAATCTTCAACGACACCAAAAAAATTGACGTCACTGGTACGTCTAAAGGTAAAGGTTTTGCTGGCGCTATCAAGCGTTGGAACTTCACTGCTCAACGTGCTACTCACGGTAACTCATTGTCACACCGTGCACCTGGTTCAATTGGTCAAAACCAATCACCAGGTAAAGTATTCAAGGGCAAGAAGATGGCTGGTCAGCTTGGTAACAAGCAAGTCACCACTCAGTCTTTGGAAGTTGTACGTGTAGACGTAGAAAACAACCTGATCCTGGTTAAAGGTGCCGTACCTGGCGCAACTGGCGGCGACGTTGTCGTAAAGCCAGCTGTTAAAGCGTAACGTCTGGGAGTTGAACTGATGGAATTAACATTGAAAGACGCGCAAAGCGCTCTTGAAGTATCCGAAGCGACCTTTGGACGTGAATTCAACGAAGCCCTGGTTCACCAGGTCGTTGTAGCTTACGGCAATGGTGCTCGTCAGGGTACTAAAGCACAAAAGACTCGTTCTGAAGTACGTGGTGGTGGTAAGAAGCCATGGCGTCAAAAAGGTACTGGCCGTGCTCGTGCAGGTACAATCCGCAGCCCAATCTGGGTTGGTGGTGGCCGTGCATTCGCAGCCAAGCCTCGTGACTTTGATCAAAAAGTTAACAAGAAAATGTATCGTGGTGCGGTTAAGAGCATCCTGTCTGAACTGGTTCGCCAAGACCGTCTGGTAGTGGTAGAGAAGTTCGGTGTTGACACACCTAAGACTAAAGCTCTGGTTGCTAAGCTGAACGAAATGGAATTAAACGATGTTCTTATCGTTACTCCAGAAGTGGAAGAGAACCTGTTCCTTGCTGCTCGTAACCTTTACAAGGTAGACGTGCGCGATGTAGCTGGTATCGACCCGGTCAGCCTGATTGCATTCGAAAAAGTACTTATCACTGCTGATGCAGTGAAACAACTTGAGGAGGCGTTAGCATGAAAGAAGAACGTCTACTAAAAGTGCTTAAGGCACCACACGTTTCAGAAAAGTCGACTATGGCTGCTGAAGCGGGTAACACAGTTGTATTTAAAGTAGCTAAAGACGCGAACAAAGCTGAAATCAAAGCGGCAGTTGAGAAACTGTTCGAGGTTGAAGTGGATTCGGTTCGTACTGTTAACGTTAAGGGTAAAACCAAGCGTCACGGTATGTCTTTCGGTAAACGCAGCGACTGGAAAAAAGCGTATGTAGCGCTTAAAGAAGGTCAGGACATCGACTTTGTCGGTGGTGCTGAGTAAGAAGGGGATTAGAAATGCCATTAATGAAAGCTAAGCCAACTTCTCCCGGTCGTCGTCACGTAGTTCAGGTTGTTAATCCTGACCTGCATAAAGGTGCACCTTATGCACCTTTGCTGGAAAAGAACAGCAAGTCTGGCGGCCGTAATAACAATGGTCGTATTACTACACGTCACATCGGTGGTGGTCATAAGCAACATTACCGTGTAATTGACTTTAAACGTAATAAAGACGGCATCCCAGCAAAAGTTGAGCGTTTAGAATATGATCCTAACCGTTCTGCAAACATTGCATTAGTACTGTATGCAGATGGTGAACGTAAGTACATCCTGGCACCTAAGGGTATCCAGGCTGGTGACGCGATCCAATCTGGTTCAAATGCGCCTATCAAAGCGGGTAACGCTATGCCTATGCGCAACATGCCAGTGGGTACCGTTGTTCACGCGATTGAAATGAAGCCTGGCAAAGGTGCACAAATTGCACGTTCTGCCGGTGGTAGTGCACAGATCCTGGCACGTGACGGTAACTACGTTACTTTACGTCTGCGTTCAGGTGAAATGCGCAAAGTATTATCTGATTGTCGCGCCACCATTGGTGAAGTGGGCAATGCAGAACACATGCTTCGTTCATTAGGTAAAGCTGGTGCCAGCCGTTGGCGCGGTGTTCGTCCAACCGTTCGTGGTGTTGTAATGAACCCGGTTGACCACCCACACGGTGGTGGTGAAGGTCGTACTTCTGGCGGTCGTCACCCAGTAACTCCTTGGGGTGTTCCTACTAAAGGTAAGAAAACCCGAAGCAACAAGCGTACTGATAAGCTTATCGTACGTCGTCGTAACAAGTAATAGCGAGGATTCACCATGCCACGTTCTCTCAAGAAAGGTCCATTTATCGACCTTCACTTGCTGAAGAAGGTAGAGGCTGCAGTGGAAAAGAACGAACGTAAACCAATCAAAACCTGGTCTCGTCGTTCTATCATCATCCCAGATATGATTGGGTTGACCATTGCAGTCCATAACGGCCGCCAACATGTACCTGTCATCGTGAGTGACGAAATGGTCGGCCACAAGTTGGGCGAATTTGCGCCAACGCGTACTTACCGCGGCCATGTCGCGGATAAGAAAGCTAAACGTTAAGGGGTAGGAAGATGGAAGCATTAGCTAAACACCGTTTTGCCCGCACGTCGGCTCAAAAAGCACGCTTGGTTGCGGATCAAGTTCGCGGTATGCACGTAGAAAAAGCTCTTGAGCTTTTAGCGTACAGCCCAAAGAAAAGCGCTACGCTGATTAAGAAAGTTTTAGAATCAGCAATCGCTAACGCAGAGCATAACGAAGGCGCAGACATTGATGAACTGCGCGTCGCTAAGATCTTCGTTGACGAAGGCCCAACTATGAAACGTATCAAGCCACGTGCCAAAGGCCGTGCGGATCGTATCTTTAAGCGTAGCAGTCACATCACTGTGGTTGTAGCGGATAACTAGG
>NZ_CAJXQY010000125.1 GCF_913058315.1 uncultured Alteromonas sp.
GACAGCCCGGAAGCTCCCCCCTCTCGTCATCCCGAAAGTTCCCCCCTCTCGTCATCCCGAAAGTTCCCCCCTCTCGTCATCCCGGAAGTTTCAAAGAAACTATCCGGGATCTCCTCAACAGTTTTACTCACTCAAAAAGACCTTTTTAGGTAACCAGGTTATTAAGGAGATCCCGGCTCGCAGGCCGGGATGACGGTAAGTTTGAAGCTGGGGTTACAGGGGGCTTGAAACCATTACTAAGGCCCTTACCAACCCGTCATACCGGAAGCCGTAATACGGCTATCCGGTATCTCCCTGCATGTTATAGTGGACTTTACAGGTACTCGGAAGCCTTTATGAACCAGTAGTACCGCACTGAATTTCATTTATCCGCTGCTTGTCGGGGTGCCGACTGCACCCAAAGGGGAGATGGCTCCCCTTTGGAAACCTGCCAGTTCTTTAACCGTGAAGAAGCATACTGTAGCCGGCCAGGTAAAACCTATCGGTCAGAGAGGGCGTCCTGCCCTCCTGACCGGAGCCATCATCCATGATGCCTCTACGCTTTTACTGGTTCTGACCGGCGACAGTATTTCACGATACAAAGAACCAAATAAAAAAGCCGGTTGTTTTGAGTACATCAGCCTGCTAGGGAGGTCCCGGCTCGCAGGCCGGGAAGTTGGGGGCCGGATGACGATAAGTTTGAGATCGGGTTACAGGAGGCTTGAGGCCGGTATTGTAGGTTGATACTGCTGCTTTTTTCCTGGTTCTGTTGTTGCGAATTATTGTGAGACAAAAAGTTTCCGGCAAAGCGTAGGCTCGTCACGGACGACGAGCCAGGGCAGCGCGGGCAGGACGCCCGCTCTGATCGTTAGGTTTGCCCTTTTTGTTTCACAATATGCAGTTTCGCAACATAGAACTGAGCGGGGTCCAGGGGTGGCCTCACTGCCATCCCTGGTCGCTGTCGGCGACCCGACAAAGTACTGATATAACCCTGGCATTAAAAAGGAGGTATTAGTTGAGTCAGCCCGCTAGGGAGATCCCGGCTCGGAGGCCGGGATGACGGGAAGTTGGAGGCCGGATGACGTGAAGTTGGAGGCCGGATGACGTGAAGTTTGAAGCCGGATGACGGTAAGTTTGAGGGCCGGGTTACAGGAGGCTTGAGGCTAGGATGACTGTGAATTTGAAGCCAGTTATGACGAGAGGTTTGAAGCCAGTACTTAGGCCCTTACCAACCCGTCATACCGGAAGCCGTAACACGGCTATCCGGTATCTCCTTACTATTATCTCAGAATCGTAAACAACCTAAACAATGCGTAACACAAACAAGAAAGGCTGTCTTTAAGACAGCCTTTGCAGTTTTTCTCAGCGTTAACGCTGAATGACAACAACGATTAAAAGAAGTTATAAACCAGGGTAACCGCTGTTTCGGTATCCAGCTTTTCAACACCTTCATCAACGTTGCTGTTGTGATCCAGACGTACAGAAAACTTCATCGACAAAGAACCGCTGATAGTCGCAGTCAGTGCAGATTCAGCTCGTGATTTGGTGTTCTCAGAACCCACCTCGGTACTCGCTGTTTGGGTAAACTTAGCCGTATCAGAGATAAACCATTTAAACGCCGCAGAACCACGAACAATAACGCTACTGGTGTCTTCACCTTCCTGAGTTTCAGACCACGAATAACCCGGACCGATACTGTATTCTAATGCCGTTTTCTCGGTTTTCCACATCTTTTGTGACCAACCGCCGGCCACTGTTGCCTGATACGCAAAGTTACTGAAGCGGTCATCTTCATACGAGGAGAATGCGAACAAACGGTGATCAGGATTTTCTAACTTGTAGTTTCCCTGCGCTGAGGCGAAAAACTTCTGTGCCGACGTGCGCTCTACTTCTTCACCATTCTGAAGAACCGTTTCCTCTTTATAGAGGCCTTCGATTTGATAATCGTTACTCCAGTTTTCAAACTCCTGCTGAGCGGTAATGCCAGCAGTGGCAGAAGAGGTTTCGGTGTTACCAGTAGTGATTATCAGACCAAACTCGCCATCCATTGTAAACGGCTTTGGTTCATCCTGAGCAATAGCGCTGGTAGCAACGCAGGTACCGGCGATGGCAAGTAGTAGTTTTTTCATGCGGGGGGTTCCTAAGTAAATTTAAATCCTGTTCGCCAAGTCTGAGGGAAAAGAGTCGCCCATTGGCTAGAAACCGCTATGTTAAAGCATATCAGAGCAAAATCAATTCATCACAAGGACTAAATCTAGAAAAATCGATAGACAATAGTCACCGCCGTTTCGGTGTTTAATGACTGCGCATCGTTCACCGGACTCGTGTTGTGCTGAATGATAAACGAAAACTTCAGGGCCAGTGATTCAAATAAATTAGCGCTTAAGGATGTTTCGGTACGCGACTTGATGTTTTCATCACCCGCTTCCATCGACACAAACTGACGCAATTTCGCTCCGGTGGGCCAAATGTAGTGATATTCAGCTGACGCCCGGACGATAAACCCGTCAACCTGATCCGCCCGTTCACCGTTGTCGAATTTAGCAAAAGCGTAACCAGGCCCGACACTGTAACGGAAGTCGCTGATTTCGTTTTGCCACATTAGTTGTGACCAACCACCTGCTATGGATGAACGGTAATCATAGCCGTTGAAGCGATCATCCTCGTAATCGCCGTAAACAAATAAACGGCGGTTTTCCTGGCCGAGTTTGTAGTCTGACTGGGCATAGGTATAGAGTCGCTGCGCCGTGGTTTGATCAACCACGCCGTCATCTACGCTGACTTCGGTTTCCTTATACAGAAACTCCACCCAATAGTTATTAGAGAACCGTTTGGTTTCGTGTTCAGACTTCAGGCTGCTCTTTATTGAGGTCGCGTTGGTATTCCCCGAGGCAAATATCACCCCAAGTTCACCGTCAAGCGTAAACTTATTTTTTTGTTCTTCGTCGTATTCGACAAAGTCGGCATGATACAACGTACTGATAAGATCTTTATCAGCGGCCGATACCGACATACAAAACAGCGCCAGAACAAGTGGCGCTGCCTTCGCTAAAGCTTGGTGTAACATGGAAGCAGTTTTTATGTTTTGTTTTTATTGCCTAAGGAGCAATTACAAAACGGACACTGCTACCTTGTTAGTTTCTTTTTGGGCATACAGTTTGGCGTTTTGTAACACTTCATCGTCTAGCGGTAACAACCGGACCATGTCGGGTGATATAATATCCAACTCCGGATACCGTTCCCGCTGATAATGAGCCGTTGAAAGCCGTATGGCACAGGTTAACAAAGACACGTCTAAGTCGCTAGCCAGTTTAACCCGATTGTGGGCAAATTTAACCGGATAAAACAACGGCATAGGCAACTTCCACTGTTCCATAATTGAACCACTGCATTCACTGAATAAAAACCCGAAGTGAGCAACCTGTCGATCCCAGGGAGTCCCCGGCGAATCATCCTTCGCATATTGTTGATATTTCACAGGTTCACACTTAGCGATAACCAGTTCACTGAGGTTTTGCAAAATCCCCATGACGAAAAAGCGGTCGCTTCCCCGCACATTCATGTCTTTTGCCAGATATTTTGCCAGCATGCCCGTAAACACCGATTGCTCCCAGTGCTTATCCACAATCAGACACTGATTATCAAAATGTTTAAAAGCAATATTCGCCGTTTCCGCCAGCACCAGATTATACAGCGCCTCACCACCAATAACGCTAACCGCTTTGCTGATAGACTCTATTTGCGCAGGAAACCGAAAAAGTGCGCTATTGGCCAGACGAAGTAACTTGGCGGTAAGAGAAGGATCGATGCTGATAAGTGCAGCGATATCGTCCATATCGGAACGCGGATCGTCCAGCACGTTACGTAACCGCAAACAAATGTCCGGTAACGTAAAGGATTGCGTTGCATATTCAATAAATTGATTCATTACCCTGTGACCTTTCCTCGATCATAAATTTAGTATATCAGAGCGTAACAACCCCGCTGCGTTATTTGTCTGGCTCATTGCCAAACAAATCCTGTTGCAGCGGCTGTGTATCGGATTGGTTATTTGATTGTGCCTTACGACGCTGATAATAACGCTTGCGCCGGTTACAGGCATCCAGTATTACGCGTCGCGTACCATCATCGACCTGCAGCCAGTACAGCCGCTCTTCGCGGGAGCGAAAGCAGCCCTGGCAATACCCTTTTGGTCCACTTTGACAAACGCCAATACACGGACTGGGAATCGTAAAAAACTCAAGCTGAGCCGGCTGCTGTTCGTCTGCCATGGTTACAGAATTTAATAATCAATATTATAAGCTTAGCACGCCTTCCGCGGCGTAAAGTATAGTTTTTAATCAGTCAGTGTGTATTCGATGGTAGAGACAACCCGAACTTGCTTGATGTGCGGGTGCTGACTATCACGCTCGAAGATAGAAAACTGGCCCTGATTAGCGCGTTTAATTTTACCGAGCTGACTGTTGGAGTCGTTGGCAAATTTTTCGGCCACCTCCCTGGCATTGATAGTGGCTTCCTCAATCATTTCCGGCTTCACTTCATTTAGGCGTGTGAAGATAAACTCCGTGCGGGCATTATAATTTTCGGTGCTCAGGGCAACGCCCTGACCGAGCAAATCAGCCAAGTTTTGCTGCACGCTGCGTACTTTCATGACATCCGCCGAATAAACCGTGACGGTTTGCGTACCGCTGTATCGAAACTTCACACCATCATTGCTGCCGTAGCGTTGGGCCAGTTTATCGGTTACCTCAGGCAGTCCAACGGTAATCTCGGTGGTCTCGATACCTTGTGAGATAAGGTAGTTTTTTACTTTTTCGCTATTGGCCGACATAGTGTTATACAAGGATGTGAGATCGTTGTCGGCTGCCACAAACTGCAGTGGCCAGATCACTTTATCAGCCACATACTCCCGCTCAGATAATCCTTTCACCACAACAGAGCGTTCCCATTGTTTTGCCGTTATCAGCGCATTGCCGCCAAGGCCGCCGAGCGCCGCCGCCCCAAAGAAAATCCCTAACGCTAGTATACCTGCCGCACTCTTATCCATCTCATTATCCTTTACTTATTCACTCGCTATGATTGCCACTATAGACAAACTTTGTGGCGAAGTCGTGGCAATCCGCAGGTTGATAAAGGCAATACCAATGCAAGCCGCCTGATACCTCCCACGCTAAACAACTGTACATTTTTCAACCACCACATATACTGATATTCACTCTACTATCTGGTTAACGGCGATTGGTACATGCAACTTAGTAAGCTAATTAAATTCGAGCCGATTAATCTCACCAGTATCATAATCACGATATTGATCCTGGCCGTACTGACCCTATTTTTTAATCAACAGGTTGCTGACTTTCTTAGCCGCGTAGAAAAATTTGAAGCCGGCGCCGATGGTATCAGCCTCACTGCGACACCTGCAGTGCACCCTCTGGAACAGGTTGGAGACAACTTTCAAAACATTGTAAAAGGCGGCGCGCCGCTGGATCTATTCAGAAAATCCACCATTTCAGATTTAAACCGAAGTCTCGATAACATTCGTCAGGGCGATCAAGCCGTGATTAGCTTCGTGGTAGATGGAAACGCCGGTTATTATGACGACGCTGGTATGCTCGATTACCTTTCTATTGCCGCAGAAAAAGTGAAATATTTAGCGTTTTATAACAACGGCAAATTAGTCGGAGCAATTGCCATCGAGGCCGTCATTTCCGGGCTGGCCAACGGCTCAGCGGTTTATGCCCGGTTTGGTGACCGGTTGAATAATGGCGAATGGCGCTATTTCCCAAAGTTAATCAGTGATGACCAGGTTTTTTCGAACCAACCTTCGTTGGAAGAGCTATATCAACGGTTATTAGCCACCGGCCACTCGGCAATCCCCCTGGTTAACAACGACAAACTGGTTGGCTTTTTAGACTACAAATCTATTGCAGACGAGTTATACACTCAGGCAAAAGGCAGTCAACGGATTTAGATAGCCCCTGCTTATCCCGGAATTTGCGCAGCAAATATCCGCGACCTCCCAACATGTTATCGGGGTGTCTAGTCGACAAATAAAAAAGGTTGTCTACAGTGAGACAACCTTTTTAGGGGATCCCGGCTCGGGGGCCGGGATGACGAGATTGTTTTAACCTCCCCGTTATCCCGGCTCGGGGGCTGGGATGACGAGATTTTTTGACCTCCCGTCTTCCCGGAATGTGCGCAGCAAATATCCGGGACCTCCCAACATGTTATCGGGGTGTCTAGTCGACAAATAAAAAAGGTTGTCTACAGTGAGACAACCTTTTTAGGGGATCCCGGCTCGGAGGCCGGGATGACGAGATTGTTTTAACCTCCCCGTTATCCCGGCTCGGAGGCCGGGATGACGAGATTGTTTTAACCTCACCGTTATCCCGGCTCGGAGGCCGGGATGACGAGATTTTTTGACCTCCCGTCTTCCCGGTCTTCGCTGAGCGAAACCGGGACTAAAAAAACGCTTTAGCGTTTTTTAGCTTTAGGATTCGGCAGGTCGGTGATGCTACCTTCGAAAATCTCACAAGCCAGACCGATTGACTCGTTCAGCGTTGGGTGAGCGTGAATAGTCAGCGCTACGTCTTCGGCATCAGCGCCCATTTCGATGGCTAAACCGATTTCGCCCAGCATCTCACCGGCGTTCGTACCAATCATGGCACCACCGATTACACGGCCAGAATCTTTGTCGAAGATCATTTTGGTCATACCGTCGGTTGCATCAGAGGCAATTGCACGACCCGAAGCAGCCCATGGGAAGGTGGCTGTTTCGTAGCTTACGCCCTGTTCTTTCGCTTCTTTCTCGGTTAAACCAACCCAAGCCACTTCTGGCTCAGTGTAAGCCACTGAAGGAATACAACGTGGGTCGAAGAAATGCTTCTTACCAGCGATGTTCTCGGCAGCCACATGGCCTTCGTGAACCGCTTTATGCGCCAGCATAGGCTGACCAACCAGGTCGCCAATGGCGTAGATGTGGCCAACATTGGTTTTCATCTGCTTATCAACAGAAATGAAACCACGCTCGTCAACCTTAACGCCGGCTTTATCTGCAGCAACCAGACCGCCGTTTGGCTTACGGCCAACTGCTACCAGTACTTTGTCGTAACAGACTGGCTCAGCAGGCGCGTTCTTACCTTCAAAGCTTACATACAGACCATCGTCTTTGGCTTCAACGCCGGTCACTTTGGTTTCCAGCATGATGTTGAATTTTTCTTTGTAGGTCTTCATGAAGACCTTCATGATGTCTTTATCAGCAGCCGGGATTAACTGGTCGAGGAACTCTACCACATCAATGTTTGAACCCAGCGCTTCGTATACCGTACCCATTTCCAGGCCAATGATACCACCGCCCAGTACCAGCATTTTCTCTGGAATGTCTTTCATTTCCAGGGCGCCGGTTGAGTCAATTACGCGGTCATCTTCAGGGATGAACGGCAGTGATACCGGCTCAGAACCTGCGGCGATAATCGCGTTTTCGAAAGAAATAGTGGTTTTACCGTCTTTGCCTTCCACTTCCAGGGTGTTAGCACCGGTAAATTTACCGTAGCCCTGAACGTGCTTAACTTTACGCATTTTAGACATGCCCGCCAGACCTTTGGTCAGCTGGCCTACTACGCCGTCTTTGTAAGCGCGGATTTTATCCAGATCGATTTCAGGTTCGCCGAACGACACGCCGTGGCTGGCCAGGTGCTTAGCTTCTTTCATCACTTTAGCAACGTGCAGCAGCGCTTTAGAAGGAATACATCCTACGTTCAAGCACACACCACCCAGGGTTTCTCTGGCGTCAACCAGAACTGTTTCAATCCCCATATCAGCTGCGCGGAAGGCTGCTGAATAGCCGCCGGGGCCGGCGCCTAGTACCACTAACTGCGTTTTAATTTCGCTCATCGTGACCTCAAATCTGTCCTGTTTCTATACGAATGTAAGTGTCTGAATTGTAACTAGCTGCATCACAGCAGTAAAGGTAAACTCTCTAATTCAGATTACAATTCGCCCTGCACTAGGCAGGGCGAACAATGATTTACAGTATTAACTGGCGTAAATCTTCCAGTACTGACTTCAAGTGTACAGCAAACCTTGCTGCGACCGCGCCGTCAATAACACGATGGTCGTATGACAACGATAAAGGTACCGTCAGGCGAGGGATAAACTCTTTACCATTCCACTTTGGTTTCATGTCAGATTTCGATACGCCAAGGATAGCCACATCCGGCGCATTTACGATAGGCGTAAACGCGGTACCACCAATGCCACCCAGGCTTGAAATGGTAAAACAGCTACCTTGCATATCAGCGGCTTTTAACTTGCCGTCACGGGCTTTAATGCTGATTTGCATTAACTCTTCTGACAGCTCGTAAATGCCTTTCTTATCAACATCACGCACTACCGGTACTACCAGGCCTCCCGGAGTGTCTACGGCAATACCAATATGAATATACTTCTTCTGGATCAGGGTGTCGCCTGACTCACCTAAAGAGGTATTAAAGATTGGATAGGCTCTTAACGCATCCGCAGCGGCTTTCATCATAAACACCAGCGGGGTAATTTTTACGCCCAGCTTGCGCTTTTCAGCAATCGCATTTTGTTCCTTACGGAACGCTTCCAGATCGGTAATGTCGGCTTCTTCAAACTGCGTAACATGCGGGATAGTGACCCAGTTACGGTGCAGGTTCGGGCCAGAAATCTTCTGAATACGGGTCAGCGGCTTCTCTTCAATCTCACCAAACTTGGCAAAATCGACTTTCGGCTGTGCCAGTACCTGCAGACCACCACCGTTACCACTTCCCGCAGCCGGTGCTGTGGTGCGTGGACGAGACAGCTCTTCCTTAACATAAGCCTGAACGTCTTCTTTCAGAATACGATTCTTAGGACCACTGCCAGGAACTTCCGATAAATCTACGCCAAACTCGCGCGCTAAACGACGCACCGATGGTGACGCATGTACTTTACCCGTTTTAGGCTTGGTACCGGCTGAAGGATGATGGGGCACAGGTGCTTTCTTCGGCTCTGCTGGCTTGCTTGCAGCCGGCGCGCTGTCAGCTTTAGAGGCTGAAGCAGCACTGTCTGCCTTAGCAGGCGCAGGTTTGCCGCTACCTGCCACTTTCAGCATACAAACCTTGTCACCTTTAGACACTTTGTCGCCAGACTTAACCAGTAACTTGGTGACCACACCTGCTTTAGGTGATGGGACATCCATAGTGGCTTTGTCGGTTTCAAGGGTAATCAGGCCGTCTTCCACTGCCACGGTATCGCCTTCGGCAACCAGGATTTCGATAACATCAACGTCCGATGCATCACCAATATCCGGTACAGTGACTTCAATCTCTTCTTCACCGGCGGGTTCCGCCGAAGAGTCTTCTGCCGCGGCTTGCGGAGCAGGCGTGCTATCGGCTTTAGGGGCAGCACTACCACCAGAACCGGCGACTTCAAGGATCAGCACCAGAGAGCCTTCGCTCACTTTATCACCTTCTTTTACCTTCACTTCCACTACTTTACCAGCTTTAGGGCTCGGCACGTCCATGGTAGCTTTGTCGGTTTCAAGGGTAATTAAGCCGTCTTCTGCTTCCACGCTATCGCCAGCGCTTACCAGAATTTCAATAACGTCTACGTCAGCAGCGTCACCAATGTCTGGCACGGTCACTTCAATAGTTTCGCTACCACCGCTGCTTTGCTCAGCAGGCGCTGCCGCTGGCTCTTCCGCTTTGGCGGCAGGGGCTTCCTCAGCTTTTTCTTCCTGTGCCGGTGCTTCTTCAGCAGGCGCTTCGGCCGCAGCCTCACCCGCTACTTCCAGCTTGGCCAGCAAGTCGTTATGGCTGATTTTATCACCTACTTTTACGCACAGCTCTTTGAGCGTGCCGGCAAAAGGGGCTGGTACGTCCATGCTGGCTTTGTCACTTTCAACTGTTACCAGGGCGTCTTCGGCTTCAACCGAATCGCCTGGCGATACGCACAGTTCAATGACTTCAACTTCATCTTCGCCTAAATCCGGTACTAATACGTCTTTAATGTCTGACATCGTTTGCAGTCTCCCTGAGCTTATGCGAACAGCGGGTTAATTTTGTCCGGGTCGATACCCAGATCCTGCATGGCTTTGTTCAGTGTTTTGCCATCCAACTCGCCTTGCTTAAACAGCTCATAAAGGGCTGCAAAAGTGACGTATTCTGCATCCACTTCAAAGTGACGACGCAGGTTAGCGCGGCTGTCTGAACGACCAAAGCCATCGGTACCCAATACACGGTATGAACCAGGCACATAGGCACGGACCTGTTCACCGTAGTTCTTGATGTAATCGGTAGCAGTGATAGTCGGGCCATCAAAGCCTTCGCTCAGTACTTCAGTGATGAAAGGCGTTTTCGCCTCCGCATCCGGATGATACATATTGAAACGGTCACACTCCTGACCGTCGCGAGCCAGCTCGTTAAATGAAGGTACCGAGTACACTTCAACGGCTACCCCGTAGTCATCATGCAGCTTGGTAGCAGCGGCGCGCACCTGTTCCAGGATAGTGCCTGAACCCAGCAGTTTGACTTTCTTCTTGCTGTTGCTGCGACCAATGGTTTCTAACTTGTAGATACCTTTGATGATGCCTTCTTCAACGCCTTTAGGCATTTCAGGTTGCTTGTAGTTTTCGTTCATTACGGTGAGGTAATAGAACACGTCTTCCTGCTCTTCGAGCATTCTGCGCAGACCGTCCTGAACAATCACTGCCACTTCGTAACCGTAAGTTGGGTCGTAGCTTACACAGTTAGGGATCAGCGCTGCCTGAGTATGGCTGTGGCCATCCTGGTGCTGCAAACCTTCACCGTTAAGTGTTGTACGACCGGCTGTACCACCAACTAAGAAACCACGGGTCTGGCTGTCACCGGCTGCCCAGGCTAAATCGCCCACACGCTGGAAACCAAACATGGAGTAGTAAATGTAGAACGGTACCATTGGCAGATCGTTGGTGCTGTAAGAGGTACCCGCTGATAACCACGACGCCATGGCGCCCAGCTCGTTGATACCTTCCTGCAGTACCTGACCTTTCTGGTCTTCACGGTAGTAAGCGACCTGATCAGAATCCTGTGGTTCGTATTTCTGGCCTTGTGAGGAGTAAATACCCACCTGACGGAACAGACCTTCCATACCAAAGGTACGGGCCTCATCCGGGATAATTGGTACGATACGCTTACCAATCTGCTTGTCTTTAAGCAGTGCAGTCAGTACACGAACAAATGCCATGGTGGTAGAGATTTCACGATCACCAGAGCCTTTGGTTACCGCTTCAAACGCTTTAAGCGCAGGCGCTGGTAACTCTTCGGTAGACTTAGCCAGACGACGCGGCATGTAACCCTTCAGGGCTTCACGACGTTCGCGCAGGTATTTCATCTCTGTGCTGTCTTCGTCAAACTTGTAGTACGGCAGTTTTTCTAAAGCTTCGTCTGAAACCGGAATGTTGAAACGATCGCGATAGTGTTTAATCGCGTCCATGTCCATTTTCTTAACCTGGTGAGCAATGTTTTTACCTTCACCAGCAGCACCCATACCATAACCTTTAACGGTCTTGGCCAGGATAACCTGTGGGCGACCTTTGGTGTTTACGGCGCGATCATACGCTGCGTAAACTTTAACCGGATCGTGACCACCACGGTTTAAGCGCCAGATGTCTTCATCAGACATGTTTGACACCATTTCTTTTACTTCAGGGTACTTACCAAAGAAATGCTCACGGGTGTAAGCGCCGCCTTTGGCTTTAAAGTTCTGGTATTCACCGTCTACGGTTTCGTTCATGATCTGTAGCAGTTTGCCGGTAGTATCACGGGCTAACAGCGGATCCCAGTAGCGACCCCAGATAACTTTGATTACTTCCCAGCCTGCGCCGCGGAAGGTACCTTCCAGTTCCTGAATGATTTTGCCGTTACCACGTACCGGCCCATCCAGACGCTGCAGGTTACAGTTAACCACGAATGTCAGGTTGTCCAGGCCTTCGCGAGACGCCAGACCAATGGCACCCAAGCTTTCCGGCTCATCGATTTCACCGTCACCTAAGAAACACCATACGCGTTGATCAGAACAATCTTTTAAGCCACGGTTAGTCAGGTATTTTAAGAAGCGCGCCTGATAGATAGCCTGCATTGGGCCAAGACCCATCGATACCGTTGGGAACTGCCAGAATTCAGGCATTAATTTAGGGTGTGGATAAGAAGACAGACCTTTGCCGTCTACTTCCTGACGGAAACCGTCTAATTGCTCTTCGGTTAAACGACCTTCGATATAAGCACGAGAGTAGATACCCGGCGCCACGTGGCCCTGATACATAATAAAGTCGCCACCGTCTTTGTCGTTTGGCGCTTTAAAGAAGTGGTTAAAGCCTACATCGTACAGCATGGCAGAAGACGCAAAGCTAGAGATATGACCACCTAATTCAAGGTCTTTCTTAGACGCCCGTAATACCATCATCAACGCGTTCCAGCGCAGTGCATTACGAATGCTACCTTCAACCGTCTGGTCGCCAGGCATGGTCGGTTCCTGCCCCGGCGGGATTGTATTGATATAAGCAGTGGTAGCGTCGTACGGCAAATGCGCACCGTTGCGGCGGGCTTTCTCAATAAGAGACTCTAACAAAAAGTGCGCGCGTTCTACCCCTTCTTCCTCCAGAACCGATTCTAACGATTCCAGCCATTCCTGGGTTTCCTGCGGGTCAACATCTTGGTGCATCATATCACTCATGGTGCCATCCTATAGTTACTGATATAGAAATACATCCACACTCTATATGGCTGGTCGGCACATATGGCGGATGAAATACCTAACAAATTGTCTGACATGGCAACAAAACTGCTGCGCCATATCGCTTTGTAATACTTACCTGACGACCTCGTTAAACTGCCAAAGCCGACACGTGTTCTTAAATTTCCAACCGGCGCAACGCTCGCTGCACTCGACTGTCTCGCTGATTAATTGCCAACAACGTTTTTTCGATGTAAGCAAGGTGCGCATTACAGGCCTGACGGGCCGCTTCCGGATCCCGGCTTGCAATGGCTTCAACAATCTCTTTGCGTTGCTGGGCAATATTGTCAACCGCTTCGTCACTGGCATGCAGTGCCAGCATCTCAAAGTTGCGTTCGATATTGTCTACCAGCATGGTTTGCATGGTGCTCATCACGTGGAGTAACACCATGTTGTGCGAAGCACGCGCCATAATGACGTAAAACCGCCCCAGACATTCAGCCTGATCACGTTTGCATTCAGTGCGTTTGGGCGTTGGCATGTGATCCAGCGCCTCGCGCAACGCGGCGTAATCTTCAGGTTGGCCACGCAATGCAGCGTAATAGGCCGACATCCCCTCCAGGGCATGTCTGAATTCAAGTAAATCAAATTGGGTTTCGGGACGGCCGCTGATTAGCGCCATTAATGGGTCGGTCATGGCGGAATTGAGCTGGCGACTTACAAACGTGCCACCGCCCTGCTTACGCTCCACCAAACCTCGTGCCTGCAAATTACCAATAGCCTCCCGTAAAGACGGGCGGGATACCTGAAACTGCTCTGCCAGCTCTCGCTCAGGTGGTAAGCGCTGCCCGGCCAGTAACGAGCCATCGAGAATCATAGACTCGAGCTGCTCGGTAATGACGTCAGCAAGCTTTTTGCGACCGGTTTGCATAGTGATGAGTCAGGCTCCGAAACATTGCTTTGTAAACGGCGATGCGTTAACAATTAAAATTGGTATTACCATTTTACCTATCTAATTAGTGTAGAGCAGAATATCACGGAGGTAAATAGTAAACATAGACCAAGTTTTATAAAGTTTCTGTAACAAACTACTTAACTTTTGAAATTATTCATAAAATTTGACCGGCCAAACTGGTTCAACCAGCCCCGAATCGCGGTATTTTCCGGTAATTTAATTACAGATTGGATAATTTACGAATTTGTAAGCTGTTGTTTTGCAGTGCAGCATTTTATTACCAATCGCCTAAAAACTGCGATAAAAACTCACCATTCCTGTTTGGTAATGGCTAATAACGCTGAAAAATCGCACGGATTGTTAAAATAACCATCAACTGATGTTTATTTGTACCGCGCTGGTGTAGGTAACGATCAGATTTTTAAAGGAATAATCGAGTAGGAGGGAGTTTTACAACTCCCGTCCTCTCACACCACCGGGCATACG
>NZ_CAJXQY010000126.1 GCF_913058315.1 uncultured Alteromonas sp.
TTACTACACTGCTTAATAATCAGGCAGCAGTCGGGCTAAAAGCGGTGTTTTTACCGCTCTTACACCTAATATCGGCCAAGACGCCATTTTGTTTAATGAATCTGGATGCAATCACGCTTTGCCTATGCGATGATTTGCGATTATATAAAGACACACTTTTATTGGAGAAAGTAACCATGACACACGCCCCCGTAGTTGACGTACTGGCTGGTAAGTACGCGGTTGGCGAATCGGTAACGGTAAAGGGCTGGGTTCGCACACGACGCGACTCTAAAGCGGGCCTTTCATTTATTGCTTTGCATGACGGCAGTTGTTTCGATCCTGTTCAGGTGATAGCGCTCAATACTTTACCCAATTATGCTGATATTCAACGCTTAACGGCAGGCTGTTCACTGGTTGTTACTGCCAGTGTGAAAGCGTCAGAGGGTAAAGGCCAGGCGCTGGAACTGGATGCTACAGACGTGGCAGTCGTGGGCTGGGTTGAAAACCCGGATACCTATCCAATGGCGGCAAAGCGCCACTCTATTGAGTATCTACGTGAACACGCCCATTTACGTGCCCGTACCAATGTGATTGGCGCCGTAACCCGTATCCGCAACTGTTTGTCGCAGGCGATCCATCGCTTCTTCCACGAGCAGGGTTACTTCTGGATCAGCACGCCGATTATCACTGCCAGCGATACCGAAGGCGCCGGTGAACTGTTCCGCGTATCAACACTGGATATGATGAACGTGCCTAAAACCGAAAAAGGCGATGTGGATTATAGCGAAGACTTTTTTGGCCGCGAAGCTTACCTGACCGTATCTGGTCAGTTAAACGGTGAGACTTACGCCTGTGCCATGTCTAAAATCTATACCTTTGGGCCGACATTCCGGGCGGAGAACAGCAACACCTCCCGCCACCTGGCTGAATTCTGGATGATTGAACCAGAAGTCGCTTTTGCCGACTTAGGTGATATTGCCCAGCTCTCAGAAGACATGCTCAAATATGTCTGCAAAGCCGTTCTCGAAGAGCGTGCCGACGACATGGCATTCTTCGCCCAGCGCATCAACAAAGACGCCATTAGTCGTCTGGAAAAGCTCATCAGCAGCGATTTTGTTCGCATGGATTATACTGATGCCATTACGATTCTGGAAAACTGCGGTAAAGATTTCGAATTCCCGGTGAGCTGGGGGATTGATTTATCCAGTGAGCACGAACGTTATCTGGCAGAAGAACATGTTGGTGCTCCCATCATCATGCAAAACTACCCGAAAGACATTAAAGCCTTTTACATGCGCTTAAATGATGACGGTAAAACCGTGGCAGCGATGGATGTGCTGGCCCCTGGCATCGGCGAAATCATTGGTGGTTCACAGCGTGAAGAACGACTCGACGTATTCGATACACGCCTGGCCGAAATGGGCCTGAGCAAAGAAGACTACGGCTGGTACCGCGATTTACGCCGTTACGGCACGGTGCCCCATTCTGGCTTTGGCTTAGGGTTTGAACGTCTGGTTGCCTATGTGACCGGTATGCAAAACGTCCGCGACGTCATCCCCTTCCCGCGTACACCGGGTAACGCCAGCTACTGAGTTTTATCCCATTTTGCGATACCAACGGGGCTCATAATGAGCCCCGTTGTATTTTAAGTCGGTAGGGTTTAGGTTAAGCTAACTAAAACCCTTTTCGACGCCAGTAATGTCAGCGCCTCCTCTTTGTAATATCACCTGCCCTCAGTGCGAAGCCAATGTCAACGTACCGGCTTTGCAAAACAAACAGCGTGCTGTGTGTCCGCGCTGTGGCTACACGCTGAGCATTTATCATCGGAATGATATGCCTGCGTCGCTGGCTCTTTCCCTGTCTGCGATGATTTTTCTGTTGCTGTCGCTGCCCTTTAATTTTCTCTCTTTCAGGGCCAATGGCCAGCAAAACAGCATCGATTTACCGGGCGGACTGAATGTACTGGTTGAGCAGGATTACCTCACCCTGGCAGTGATCACCGGCATGGCTACCCTGGTGTTACCCGGGCTGGTTTTAACCGGGTTAATTATTCTGCTTACCTGCCGGCTGCTCGGTACGCCGAGCCCCTGGATGAAAACCCTGTTGCGCTGGGTTGAATGGCTGATGCCCTGGAGCATGGCTGAAATCTTCCTGCTTGGTACCCTGGTCAGCCTGATAAAAATTACCTCACTGGCGGATATTGCCATTGGTTTATCATTTTATGCCTTTGTCCTGTTCAGCGTATCCATGAGCGCGGCCTTGTTTTATTTTGATGATACCCGCCTGAAACTCTGGTTACATAATGGTGAACTCCCTGAAGTCACCCCCTTAACGCCGCAGGTGGCAAGTCTAAGCATTCAGCGTACCTGGGCGTTGCTGTTTACCGCGTTAATCCTGTATATTCCAGCTAACGCACTACCGATAATGAGCACGGAGCTGTTTGGCAGCTCTGAGCCCAACACCATTATGGGCGGAGTAATATCGTTATGGCAGTCGGGTTCATATCCGGTCGCCCTCGTGATATTTGTTGCCAGTATTGTGATCCCGGTGGCTAAACTGGTGGTGCTAGCCAGACTGACCTATGCGGTACAATTTAAAGAACTGATAAACCCCGGCAGGCAGATCCGCTACTACCGGTTTATTGAATTTATCGGCCGCTGGTCAATGATTGATGTATTTGTGGTGGCCATTCTGGTGGCGCTTATTCAGTTGGGCAGTACCCTGGCGATTCACCCCGGCCCCGCGGCGCTGGCTTTTTGTGCGCTGGTATTTATTACCATGCTGGCCGCGATGACTTTTGACTCCCGCTTAATCTGGCAGCAAAGGAAAGACTCAGATTTATGACCGATGATGCAGCAGTAAAACCAACAACGCGAATCTCCAAAGTCTGGGTAATTCCCATCATTGCGTTACTGATTGGCGCGTGGATGGTGTATTACCAATGGCAAAACCAGGGCCCGCTAATCACCATAGATATGAGTTCAGCCAGTGGTATTGAAGTCAATAAAACACCCATTAAAATTCGCGACCTGGATGTCGGGCAGGTAAAGAAAATTGAGCTCAAGCCCGAGCTTGACGGCGTTACCGTGACCGCCCGGCTGGAAAAGAGCGCAGCCCGTCTGCTTAATGAAAACACCCGCTTCTGGGTAGTGGCGCCACGAGTGTCTTTTTCTGAAGTCTCCGGGCTCAATACGCTGCTTTCCGGTAGTTTTATAGCCATGACAGCTGAAACCGGCCAAACCGAACAGGATCATTTTACCGCTCTGGAACGTCCGCCGGTTACGCCGCCGGGTACCCCCGGCTTACATGTAGAGCTAAGCAGCGATACGGATGATTTAACCTATAAACCGGGTGATACCATCATTTACAAAGGGTTTAAGGTCGGCGAATTTGAAGAGGTCCACTTTAATGTTGAGCTGGGGCGCATTACCTACCGGGCATTTATCCACGCGCCTTATCACAAGTTAATTGATGAAAATACGCGATTCTGGAACGTCAGTGGCGTGAAACTGCAATTGGCTTCTAACGGCCTTACCATTCAAACCGGCAGCCTGGAAACCTTACTCGCTAACGGGGTGACCTTTGGCAACCCACAAGGCGACACCAAAGGCAATCCGATAGATAATAACGCCAAATTTGTTATTTACGGCGACTATAACGCCGCAGCCGATGAGCGGTTTCGTTACGCCGCTCAGTATGTCCTGCTGATAGACGAAAGTGTGCGGGGGCTAACCGTGGGAGCGCCGGTAGAATATCGCGGCTTGCAGATTGGTAAAGTAGCAGCCATTAATGACAATAACGTCGACATTGGCAGCCTGCTGGACGATGAATACCCAATCCCGGTGCTCATCAATATTTATCCGGGGAAAGCACGACTGGAAGATAGCAAAGAGGGGCTCGCGTTCCTGCGAGACGGACTGGGTCGCTGGATACGTAAAGACCTGCGCGCCACGCTACGCATGGGCAACTTTATTACCGGCGGGTTATTTGTGGATCTGCAGCACGTCGATCAGCCGGTCACGGCTTCCCTGTTATCGGTTAACGATATGGACGTTATTCCCACTGTATCCAGTGAGTTTACCCAGCTCACCCAAAAAGCAGATGCCATCTTGGACAAAATCAATGCACTGCCGCTGGAAACACTGATTGCAGACATTACCACAGTCATCGGCACTCTCAAGGAAGCCGCCGAGTCAGTCAATGAAACCAGCGATAACTTTGACGAAACCATAGCTGCACTCGATACCGAACAGCTAAACACCCAGATACAGCATAGTTTGCAAGCGTTTGAGGGGCTCCTTCAGCACTACTCAGAGGGCGGATTAAGTAAAGCGGAAATCGCCAACACAGTTGACTCACTGCAAGAGACTCTCAGGGCCATTCAACCGCTGCTTATGCAACTCAATAAAACCCCAAATGGCCTGATTTTTTCAGATAATGCCGAGATTGATATTCAGCCCCGGCCTCAGGAGCAAGACCAATGAAAAAGTGGATAGCCGGTATCGCAGTGCTATGGTTAGCGGGCTGCAGCAGTAAACCGATTGGCTTAAACTATTACCTGCTGCATAAGCCCACCCAGGTGATGGCACAATCCAGCGCCGATATTAGCGACCAGCCCAGCCTGTTTTTACGCTCGCTGACGGCACCGGATTACCTTAAACAACGCAACTTAAGTTTGCAGCTCAGTGACAGCGAAATCCATTTCGCGCCTAAACACGTCTGGGCCGAGCCCTTTGACCGCGATTTTAAGATGGCATTGAGTGAATCACTGTCAGCAAACCACCAAATGCGTCTTCGAGTGCAAAGCAAGTGGACAAATCCTGCCCAACCAGAGTACATTTTAGACATACAGTTGGACGACTTTATTCCTACTTTCGATGGCAGGTTGGTCCTGAAAGGAAAATTCCGGCTGGTAACGGACGGAGCGGTACCGCAGATTGTTCAGTTTAATTACGGGTTACCTCTCAACAAGGATGGTTTTGCTTTTTCAGTGTCGCAAATGCGATTGCTTATCGATGAATTAACCAACGATGTTGTAACCAGAGTTGAAACAAACAGATAATCCCTACACCTTTATAACACAGCTGTTTGACGGCCTGATTTCCAGTGGCTGTCGCAGCGATCACGATGAAGACACAAACCGCAAAATAGTCGTTATCAACCTGTTTGCTATTGTGGGCATGTCTATCACGCTGGTACTGGGCATCAAAGCCGTGTTCAACGAACAGCTTACCCTGGGCATTGTGTTACTGTCATCGGCGACCCTGTTTGGCCTCTGTAAAGGGGTTTTGCTGCACAGTAAGTTAAAAAACAATCATATTATAGCCCCTACCCTGCTGGTACTCTGCCTGCTTAGCCTGATGCTGTACCTGGTTATATTCGGTGGCGTGGCTGGCACCGGCCCGCTATGGATTTTTGTGCTGCCCCCGGTCGCCATGTTTTTTGCCGGAGTATTCTGGGGGGTTATTACTGTTGGCCTGTTTATCGCGCTGTGCGCGGTCATTCTGTTTACCCCCGGTGATGCGCTGCTGATCGCCAGTTATACCCACGAATTTAAAGTGCGTTTGTTGTTGTCTTTCGCCACCGTGACCTTTTTATCGGCCTTTTACGAGCATAGCCGGCAAACCAGCTTCATCATCATTCGCGATATCAGTGAAAAATTTGAACGACAGGCGTTATATGACGCCCTGACCAATCTGCCTAACCGGCGCGGCATTCAGAAGTTTATTGATCATGAGATAAACCGCGCTAAACGGCAGCAGGAACAGCTTACTCTTATTCTGTGTGATATCGACCGTTTTAAACAGGTTAATGATAACTACGGCCATGATGGTGGAGACATCGCCCTTAAGCACGTTGCAGACCTGTTTAAAGAGGTCATCAGGGAACAGGATGGTGTGGCGCGCTGGGGCGGCGAAGAATTTCTGTTTGTCCTGCCTACCACCAATGAGAGCAATGGCGTGGTGCTGGCCGAGAAAATCCGTGAAACACTCCAGGCCACGCCGGTACAAATCAAAAACACCTCACTGACAGTCACCGCCAGCTTTGGTGTGGCGCAAATTCATCTGGAAAATGGTCTGAACAACGCCCTTTCATTGGCAGACAAGGCACTTTACCGGGCCAAAGAAAAGGGTCGCAATAAGGTCCTAAGTGCGTCATCATTAACACCTTAAAACGATAGGCTTTCGCAGCATCACTTTTTAATAGTTCGTTACAATTATAAAGCGATCCGATAGCTGTCATCGCTCATAATATAAATCTAAAGAAAAGCGTATCCAGGGTCAAAGGAAGTACAAAATATGAAGTTGCTAAGAGTCATCTTACCAATAGCCATCATTGTTCTGGGGATTGGAGCAATGAAGACTGTTACCGCACTAGGTGACACCACAGAAGAAAATGAATCAGTCGATACCCGGCCAACCGTTCAGATTACCCAGTTAAAGCCAGAATCCTTTGCCATTAATATTGAAGCTTTCGGCGAACTTGCGCCATTAGAAAGCACCCGCCTGGCGGCCCAGGTGAGCGGAGAAGTGGTTGAATGGAATCCAAAGTTCGTTGCCGGCGGCATTGTTAAGCGTGGCGAAATGCTGTTCTCGATTGAAAAAGATGCGTACACCGCGGCCCTGCTACAAGCGGAGTCGGCACTGGCCAATGCTCAGGCAGCGCTTATAGAAGAAAAAGCGCTGGCCAATGTCGCCGAGCGTGAAGCCGCCACCTTACCCAATTCAAGAGTAACCGATTTATACTTGCGTAAACCACAGATTTTGTCTGCTGAAGCAGCCGTTAAGGCCGCCCAGGCACAAATGAAAATTGCTAAGCGTGACCTCGCCAACACTGAGGTGGTTGCGCCTTATGATGCTTTGATTGTTAGTCGCTCTATTGGTAACGGGGATTTTCTGACCGTGGGAACCACTGCGGCCACGTTATACAATGTGGAAGTGGGCGAAGTGACCTTTCCTCTGGCCCGATTCGACCAGGCCTTCCTGCCTGAAACCGTTAATGGTATTGAAGCAACAGTCTCCTTGCTTAACGGCACCACTGACGAAATTAAACGCTCCGCCACCATTGTTCGCGACTCAGGCATTTACGACAGCGCGACCCGTATGACCCACCTGGTGGCCAGAATAAATGACCCTTATGGTTTAACTTCGCAACAGCCGGTGCTGCGTTTTGGTGCTTACACCAAAGTGGCTTTTACCGGTAAAACTATTGATAACGTCTACCGTATTCCCCAGGAACTGATCACCCGTCGCCAGCTCTGGATCCTTGATGACGCTGATAAACTGGTAGCCAAGCCGGTTGAAGTGGTGCGTGAAGTAGGCAGCGAGTTTTTAATTCGGGTCGATATTACTACTAGTGACCGGATTGTCATGACATTACCGGAATACCCGCAAAACGGTATGGCCGTTAAGGTCATTGAAGGTGCCGATAAACTCGTCGCAAAACAACCATAATTAACGGAAACCACCGCAATGTCAGATCCATTAAACCCTCAAACCGGGCTTATTTCGTGGTTTGCCCGTAATTCGGTTGCTGCAAACCTGCTGATGATATTCATCCTGATAATGGGTGCCTTTGGTTATAAAACCATTCAGCGTCAGATGTTTCCGAATATTGAGAGAAACTATATTAATATTTCGGCGCAATACCGCGGTGCGTCCCCCCAGGAAATTGAAGAAAGTATCCTGATCAAGATAGAAGAAAGCCTGAAAGACGTTAGCGAAATTAAACGCACCGTGTCCCGTGCATTCAGAAACAGCGGCCGGGTGTCGCTGGAGATCGATAAAGACGAAGAACTGACCGATGTGCTCGATAAGGTAAAGCTGCGCGTTGACAGTATTGCCACCTTCCCGGCCGATATGGAGCCGGTCACCATTTCTCAGGCTGAGTTTCAGCAGCAGGTGTACCAAATGGCCCTGGTGGGCGATATTCCTCTGGAGGAATTAAAGCCTATCGCTAGGGAAATTGAGGATGACTTACTCCAGTTAAGTAACGTCTCTCTTGCCAATGCCCGGGTGCCAACCGATGAAATTGCCATCGAGATTAAGCCCGAACTGTTGCGCATGTACAACCTGACGATTTCAGACGTCACCAATGCCATTAATCAGTACTCTGCCAACATTTCAGCCGGTCAATTACGTACTGACGCAGGCCTGGTCTCGGTACGTTTTGAAAGTCAGTTTTATGATGGCCAAGAGTTTGCCAGCATCCCGGTTAAGATTGGCTCTGATGGCGCGAAGGTCGTGCTCTCTGATATTGCCGATATTAAAGATGGCTTTACCGAAGGTGAGCGTTACTTCCGTTACTCGGGGCAAAATGCGGTATTGATTGCAGTAGACGCAACTAAATCGCAGAGCATGGTGCCGATTGCTGAAACGGTAAAAGACTTCATGGCATTTAAAAACACGGAGCTGCCAGCCGGTTTAGAGCTGAAAGAGCTGGTAGACATGACCTACTACTTAAATGCTCGTCTTAACATGATGCTCAACAACCTGTTTCAGGGCTCGCTACTGGTTGCTCTGATGCTGACAATCTTTCTGCGCTTCCGCCTGGCTTTCTGGGTTATGGTAGGGCTACCGCTGTGTTTCTTGGGCGCAGTTATGCTAATGCCTGTGTTTGGCGTAAGTGTGAATATTCTGTCGTTATTCGCCTTTATCATGGTACTGGGTATTGTGGTGGATGATGCCATCGTAATAGGAGAAAGTGCCTACACCGAAATAGAACAACGGGGGCCTGGGGTAGAAAACGTTATCCGCGGAGCCAAGCGTGTAGCAACGCCAGCGACCTTTGGTGTACTTACCACCATTGCCGTGTTTGCCCCATTTACCCTTAGTAGCGGTCCCGAAGGGGAATTCTTTTACAATATCGCCATTGTAGTGATTTTGTGCCTGGCCTTTAGCCTGATTGAATCCAAACTGATCCTGCCTGCGCACATTGCCAACATAAAATTCAGCAAAGTAAAACCTGACGGTTGGCGCGCTCGCTTCAATGCGCGGTTCAACCAGTTTATAAATGGCCCGTACCGTCGCACTGTCGAAAAAGCCGTACATTGGCGCTGGGCCGTGCTGGCCGGGTTTGTTGCCATGCTAATGCTTAGCTGGGGTCTGGTTGCCGGTAATCATGTACGCATTATACCTCAGCCTAAGGTGCCCCATGACTTCCCCAACATCGGCATTGAGATGAACGAAAATGTGTCGGATATGGCGACCATTGAAGCATTAAAAACTATTGAGTCGGTGATCTGGAAAATTGAAGAAGAAACTATCAAGGAATATGGTTCGGGCATGATCCGTGATCTGCTCGCGTTTAACGAATCCCGTACCGAAGCACGGTTGGTTATTCCTCTGGTCGATGAGGACGCACGTCACTTTAATACCTTTGAACTGGCACGTAAGTGGCGTGAACAAATCCCCGAAATCGCCGGTATGAAGAGCTTTAGTATTGAAGACGATGTTAACGGTGGCGGCGATAACGGCGAGTTTGGTTACCTGCTGTATGGTGCCGACATTAAGTCGCTGAACGAAGCGGGATTGCGCTTTATTCAGATGTTGCAACAGGAGAAGGGGCTCTATGATGTGAGCTCTACCATTGACCCGTCCAGTAAAGAAGTGCGCATGGAACTATTACCTGCTGCTTATGAGCTGGGTCTTACCCTGCGCAGTATTGCCAATCAGGTTGGCCTGAGTTTCTACGGTGGCGAAGCCCAACGGGTGATTCGCGACGGTGAGGAAGTCAGGGTAATGGTGCGCTATCCGCGCCTGACCAGAGAACGCTTTTCCGACCTCAAGTACACCGTAATTACCACCCCCGAGGGTGACGAGGTAATGTTAGGTGATGTGGTGACCCTCAGCGAAGAGCCGGGCATCAGTTATATTCGTCGTGAAGAGGGCTACCGCTCGGTTTATGTGTGGGGTGCTATCGACGAAGAGCAGGTTGAACCCAACGAAGTGGTGGCCAGTATTGATGAAAAGCTGCTCCCCCAGCTGTTTGAAGAGTTCCCCAATGTACAAACCCAGCTGGGCGGCGACATTGAAGAACAACAGGCGCAGCAGGATGAACAAATCATGTTCTTCGTAGCAGCCATGATCATGGTTTACATCTTACTGGCGGTACCGCTGAAGAGTTATGGCCAGCCGCTAATCATTATGTCGGTTATCCCCTTTAGTCTGACCGGTGCCATCTGGGCCCATTATCTGCTTGGCCTCGATCTGAGTATGATGTCGACCTTCGGCTTAATTGCTGCAGCCGGGGTGGTTATCAATGACTCACTGGTAATGACCGATTACATAAACCAGAAGCGTCTGGAAGGTTACTCTATTCTGCAAGCCGTTCAGGAAGCGGGCTGTGCTCGCTTCAGAGCAATTACTCTGACTTCGATTACCACTTTTGCCGGAGTTATGCCGATACTGTTTGAAACCAGTCTGCAGGCTAAGTTTGTTATTCCCATGGCAGCAGCATTAGGCTCAGCCGTATTGTATGCCACGCTTGTCACCTTGTTGCTGGTACCTTGTCTGTATTTGATTTTGCAGGACTTAACTACCCTGTTCGGCAAATTCTTTGGCTTGTTTCCACTGCTCAAGAACAAGTTGATGGGGAAATCCCCGCAGCTTTCCTAATACGGAAAACCACAGGTAGTCCGGCGGTGCAAACCGTGCTACCTGTGGCCTTTTCAGGTACACTTCGCCACCTTTAAAAACGAATAATACTCAGCTATTGTTGCGACGGAGGAGAACTCATGGCCATTACCATCAGACCCGCTCAAAAATCAGATACCGACACCATCTTACATTTCATCAAAGAACTGGCTATTTACGAAAAGGCTGAGCACGAAGCCAAAGCTACTCCCGAGCATATTCACAATACCCTGTTTTGCGAAACACCCCATGCCCATGGCTTGATCTGTGAACATGAAGGCCAGCCCATCGGCTTTGCCATCTACTTTTTCAGTTATTCGACCTGGCAGGGTCAGTACGGGATTTATCTTGAAGATCTCTATGTTTCACCACAGAGCAGAGGCCTTGGCGCAGGCAAGCAACTGCTGACTCATCTGGCCGGCATTGCGGTAGAGAAAGACTGTGGCCGTTTTGAATGGAGCGTACTGGACTGGAACCAGCCAGCCATTGACTTTTATGAGTCGCTAGGCGCTAAACCTCAGGGCGAATGGATCCGCTACCGTTTAGATGGCGAAGCCCTTAAGACCCTTGGCAGTCAGACCTGATCGATATCACTCTGCCCGGCGCTTCTCCACCGAAGCGCCAAAATAGCGGAAGATGTCCCGCCAGCTAACAATACCAACCGGCTTTCCGGTCTCATCAATAACCGGCAGACAAGAAATTTTATGGCGGTTAAATAAGCCGATGGCACTGACCATGGTGTCGGTCACTTTAAGGGTAATCACTTCCCGGGTCATAATTTGATGCACTTTACGCTCCAGAGTCGCCCGGTCGCGGATACGTTCGCTAATGCTGTTAAGGAAAGGACTGATCGCTTTTAAATAATCCCGGTCTGACAACACGCCCACCAGCTTTTCATTTTCAACCACCAGCAAATGATGAAAGCCACTGGCCTCAAATATCTCTTTAACCACAGCCAGTGAATCGTCCATTTGAACGGTGACAATGCGATGGGTCATAACACTGGGTATACTCATTTCTTACAGCTCCGCGAATGGCAACAATAAACGCTTAAAAGACTCTGTTTCATCAGTGGAAATCTCCACATTACCGTGTAATAGTAGTTTATAAAGTCAATGACAATATAACAATTCGAAGGACGTCAAATGACCACGCGCCAATATCCGCGACTCCTTAACCATCCTTATCTGATTATTCTGTTCAGCAGTATACTGATTGTCGCACTGGCAGCCGGCGCTCAGAACCTGTATTTCCGCGGTGACTATAAGACCTTCTTTCGCGAAGACAATCCGCAACGGGTTGCCTTTGAAGAAATGCAGGACATGTTTAATAAAACCGAATCGGTAAATATTCTGGTAGTACCGGATTCTGGCAACGTATTTAATACCACTACCCTGAATTTAATTCAGTCTCTTACTGAAGAAGCCTGGCAAACGCCCTACTCAATCCGCGTCAATTCCATCACCAACTTTCAGCATACCTACGCCGAAGGTGACGATTTAATTGTGGATAAACTCTATCCGGACTGGCAAACCCTGACGCCGGAAGTGATAGCTAATATTGAACAGGTCGCTCTGAGCGAACCCGATGTCCTTAATCGTCTGGTTTCCCCGGATGGTGAAGTTGCGGTCATCAGTATTACGGTAAGGATGAGTGATGGCGATCAAACCCCCGAAGTGGCCGAAATTGGCGACTTTGTTAAAAACATAAAAGCCAGAGTGGCCGGGGAATACCCGGATCACACCCTGTATTTAACCGGCGTGGTGATGCTTAATGACGCCTTCCAGATAGCGGCCAATGACGATGCGGCCACCCTGGTACCCGCCATGTTTGCCGCTATCATCGTGATGATTGGCGTATTGATGCGTTCGGTTTTTGCCGCCATAACAACTCTGGTCATTGTGGCCACCACAATAGCCTCGACCATGGGTTTTGCTGGCTGGAGCGGGTTCTTTTTGAGTGTTTCAACGGTGAATGTACCGACCATGGTAATGACACTGGCAGTGGCTGACTGCGTGCACGTAATTGCATCCTGGTTTCAGCATATGCGTGAAGGTGAAAGCCGCGATGAAGCCTTACACAACGCGCTGGCCTTAAACTTTATGCCGGTGGTGATTACCTCCGTGACCACTTCTATTGGTTTCTTAACCCTGAATTTTTCCGATGTGCCGATTCTGGTCGACCTGGGTAATCTTACTGCAATGGGCGTAATGCTTGCCTGTGTGCTGTCACTGACCCTGTTGCCCGCCATGCTCAAAGTATTGCCAATTAAACCGCCCCAACAAACCAGCACCAAACCACTGCCGTGGCTAACTCAGCTGGGAGAATGGGTGATCACCTATCATCGCCGTGTATTACCTTATAGCGCCATCATTTTTGTTACAGCTCTGATTCTGGCTTCAACCAATCAACTGAATGACATCGCAATTAAATACTTTAGCCAGGACAACTCCTTTCGTCAGGCAGCGGACTATCAGTCGGATCACCTGAGTGGTCTGGCGACCATCGATTTTGCCGTCTATACCGATGAAATATCCGGTATTAACCAACCGGAAGTATTAACATCGGTGCAGGCGCTAACGGCGTGGTTAAGAGCACAACCTGAGGTCGACCATGTTTCCTCAATCAGTGACACTTATAAAAAGCTCAATAAAAACATGAATTATGATGATAATACCTATTATCAGTTACCGCTTGATGCCGAACTGGCCGCACAGTATTTATTGTTATTTGAAATGTCGCTGCCCTATGGTCTTGATTTGAATAATCAGATAGACGTCGACAAAGCTGCTACCCGCATTAGCGTCACCCTCGATAACCTTGGTAGCAAAGAGCTCACGGCATTCGAACAACGGGCCAAAGATTTCTTTGCCAAACTGGCCCCTCAGCTGAGGTTAACCGCGGCGAGTCCGGCCCTGATGTTTGCACACATTGGCGAAACCAATATGCAGAGCATGCTGAAAGGCTCCCTCACTGCGCTGGTGATCATTTCGGCACTGCTCATATTCGCATTAAAGTCACTTAAACTTGGTGCCATCAGTCTGGTACCAAATCTGTTACCGGCCGGTCTGGGCTTTGGCATCTGGGCCATGCTGTCTGGTGAGATTAATATGGCACTTTCTGTAGTACTGAGTATGACACTGGGGATCATCGTCGATGATACGGTGCATTTCTTATCGAAGTATAAGAAAGCCCGGGAGCAGGGTAAGACC
>NZ_CAJXQY010000127.1 GCF_913058315.1 uncultured Alteromonas sp.
TCCCGTAATACTTCAACTTGTTTAAGTGCAACAGACGGTATGACGGATATATCAGCCCCTTGCGCACCGTCGGATATTTGCTTTACGATCAAAACCTACGTCCCAATATGCAGTTTAGTTATGGGCTAAATGATGCGGTTAAAGAAGGTGTGTGCCGCACACCTTCAGTGCATTTGATCGACAGTTCGAAATGGCGAGTGATTGAGCCAGACCACACCACGCGCACGCATAACAGTCTGAAGCAACTCCTTAAAGATGAAAACCTGGCCTATCAACACGTCCTAGAGGAATCATTGTTTCTCTCGAACATCCTGCACTACGCGAATGAGAGATTAGTCACACTGAGACAAGATTGCAATGATGTTGGCGGGCTGATTGTCGCTTCTAGTATTAAACATGCCACACAAATACAGCGAATGTTAAGAGACATAACACAGCAAGAGCCATGGCTCGTTACGAGTGACACAGATAAAAGCCATGCAGTGATCCAACGATTTAGAGACTCATCTGCTCCTTGGCTAATTTCAGTTGGCATGGTCAGTGAGGGAACAGATATTCCAAGACTTCAAGTGTGCTGTCATCTTAGTCGGATCTGTACTGAACTGCACTTTAGACAAGTGCTTGGACGGATCTTGAGGAAGCGCCCACAAGATTCTCATCCACAAGCAACCTTGATTGTGCCTGCGCACCCAGAGTTAAGTGAGTTTGCAGCGATCCTCAAAGCAGAAATTCCTGAACATGTTTCGGTGGTCTGGCGGAAGAAAAAAGGCGGCAGTTTAATACTGAGGGATCCCCACGAATTTAGCATGTAATCTTGCTCATGCAAGCTTCAGCGGTGAGTTCATCAAGCCAGCGGATCGTCTTTTTCCACTGATGCAGGGTAAATCGCATTGAGGTGTTAAAAGCTCTCAAGCCAAGAAAGTGAAAGGATAGTACGGATTTTGTTTCGGTATTTGCCTGAAAGCGTCGATGCTTGTTACTGACAACTAATAGCATGCCCAACAGTACAGCCACTAACGAAGCCAGTGTGGTAAGCAAGACCAGAACAGTAATGCGTGTCTTGGTTGTGCTGCGATTATTTTCATACCCCAGACCAAAGCGCGTGCTTTTCATATCCCGAAAGCCTTCTTCTATTTGCATGCGCTGGCGATAAATATCGATGACTTGTTTAGATAAGTGACGATGGTAGGGCAATGACGTCGCCAGTAGCCACGGATCTCTTGCGCCATCAGCATATTTCAATGAATTGGTATCCCGTTGGCGCGAGCCATTGGCATTAAACGCTCGTCGACCTTTCGCTTTCTCTTTAACCAACACCAAGGTACAGGCAAAAGGTCGTGACTTGACGATAAGCGCGTTATCAAATCGCTTGGGTCGTGTTGTAGCCTTTAGATAAAGCTCAGCGATAGATTGCCATTCATTACCGCCATCCAGCGAATATAAATGTGGCTTTCGCACACGTCCGACAATATGCCATCTCAATGCCTGCACTTCACGAAACCACGGCGATTTGTAGCCCGCATCAGTGACAATAATGGGCTGGCAGGTATCCGGTAAGAGCGTGTGCAATATCTCTAAAAAGTCTCTATGTGTAGTCGCTTTTGCACTGGCTTTTCTATCATGCACTTCCTGATAAAGGGTAATAGGCCGCCCTTTAACGACAATTGCGGCGCGAAGTAAAAAGTGCTTTTTGCACTTATCCAAATCTGACCAGTCAACGGCAATGACAGGATGTTTACAGGTACAAAATAACCGGCAAATCATTGCATAGATAAACGGTACTTCACGCTGGAGGTGACCATTAGATAACAGCCGGTCAGCCCGCTTAATACGGTGTTTCTCATAGGCATTGGAACGGATACCGCCCCCCATACTGGTCACAGTGGCCGAACCGCTCTCAATCAAGCTTCGCACACAGGCGACAACGGCCTGTTTGCGGGTTTTATGCATTTTATGGCTGACAAAAGAGACAAGATTGTTCAATATAGAGCGTGCATTCATGGTGTTTTCTGTGTTGGTTTTTTTTGGCGAAAGATCTGATCACCAAATGCCATGAATGTTCCCTAACTCTTTGACTTTATTTTACTATTCGTGGGGATAGCTCAGAGTTTAATAACTTCAGTAAGCCCATCCGATGACACACTAAAGCCTGAACCTGAAACACGTCTAATAAGTCAAGTCACAGAAGGCACAGACCTTAAAGAGCCGCAGAGTACAACAAATACGGGAGCGACCTCTAAAGCGTTGGTCGCGCTAACGTCATACGGGAAATTTGAAAAAGAGGTTTTACGATTTACATAAATCGGAAAAAAGTAAAATATATTATTTATTATTCATATAGATACAACGAATAATGTTGGATTATCCCCTCAAACAGTAATTCAGCCTTCCATAGCCGGGTCAATTCCGCTGATTTCATTTCTGGGATATGCCTACGGAATAGATGGTTTTTACGGCGAAATGTCTATGCTAACTGCTATTTCTGGCTTTGCACTCGCAATGGCAACGTTTTGCCTGAGTGCAAGCAAAGGCATACTGAGGGCACTCTTAAGCCCGTATATTGGTGGACGAGTAGCAAGGTATCAGGCATTGGCGGGCTATCTGGTGCCTTGTTTATTAGGTTTTCTTGTTATTAAATCCATCGTTAGTAATCAAACCAGCTTTTTTGGCGTGTTTGTAATAGGAGTATGCTGGTTTATTTTAATCATGGCTGGCTTATCGGCGTTTGTAACGGAGCTAGTGGATGAACAAAGAAGAGACACGTTAAATGAGATGACTCTCATGGCAACCACCGATGAGTTAACGGGTTTACCTAACCGGCGAACGTTTATCGAGAGAGCTGAATTAGAGTTATCCAGAACTGAACGGGGATCACCAGACTTGTGGATGCTGATGGTTGACGTAGACAACTTTAAGGAAATAAATGACACAGAAGGACACGCTATGGGTGATAAAGTGTTAAAGATTATTGCCCAAACGCTGAAATCCTCAATTCGCCAAATAGATGCAGTAGGAAGACTAGGCGGCGAAGAGTTTGCAATTCTGTTGCCGGATACGCCATTAGAAGGAACGCAACGCGTAGCAGAAAGTATTCGCAGAAATATCGAGTCTGAGCACATTAAAGGTTGGACCGATACCTACGGTGCTGTGACGATATCCATCGGCGTCGCTAAAGCTGTGCCTAATGAAACGTTTCAAAGTTTATTAAATAAAGCCGACGAAGCGCTTTACGCATCAAAAAGTGCAGGTAGAAATGTAGTCTCATTTTATTAAAGCCTACAGGTTTTACGAACGGCCAAGGCACGAGGCAATTCTGGCGGTAATTTTGGCTAATTAAAGCAAGCAGAAACACAGCCAGGCCCTCTTAACCGTCAACATATGTAATTGCGCATAATGTATATTATGTTAAATTGTGTATTTATTTAATGTTAGCCTGCTCGGCTACATGAATATTGCCACACAAAACGAGATTTTCTGCCCTAAGGGATTTATTTACTACTATGTTACTTGCTCGCCTTTAAGATAGTCTTAAGCCTCTCCAGCTTAAACTCATCAACTCACCGACACACGTTAGCCGCCATACACGACTGCTATGATTATTCAGCGTACTTAACACTGGGCAATTTACTGCGTTTTCTACTCAGAGTTGAATTAGCGTTTGGTTAATGTATATCCCATAATTTTATGGGTTTAATCCGTTGTAGGCGTTTGCTTTAGCGCTCGTTATGTTAGCTCGCCCTTAAGTTTTGCTCGTTAAACCGTTGACATTTAATCTTATAAATTAAATACTCTTGCTATGAATATGACAGTTACGCATCAGGTTGATTTAGCCTCAGCCCCTTCACACATTATTCTACTCGCTATTATTAATGATTGGCGGGTTTGATTGTGCGTAATTAAAGTTATCGAAACCCGCCGCAAAGGCGGGTTTTTTGTTCATCAGTCTTTGCGGCACCACCTAACGTTACAGAGACTATAATCATGAAACAATCAATCACTGAATTACTGAGCCATTTACATCAAGCTGTAAATAACGGTGATCTGCAAGCTATTTCAAATTGTTACAGTGACGATGCCAAAATCGTTGCTACCCCATTAGGCCAGCAACAACACGATAGCATTACCACACTGCAGGCGTTTCAGAAAAAGTATATGCCATCGCATTTGGTTACCACTGGCGATGAAATTGTTATCGAGGCTGGTGATATTGCCTTGGTAATTAGCAAGTTATATCTCGTACCTAAGGCTACGCCACTGGCAACACCCTGCGAGGGAAAGCGAGCTTTGTACGTAATGCAGCGTCAGCCACATGGTGAATGGCGCTGTATTATCGATAACTTTTTTGGTACCGATTTACTCGATTTTGCTTAATGATTCTAATGGTTCAGGGCCGAGTCTCATTGGCCCTTCACTTCATAAAATCGCATTGCAGTTGATTTATCGCTTTAAAGCCTAAGCTTGTTTTTTATTTTGAATAGCGCACTATAGATTGATCATCTAAACCGATACGCTTCAACAATATCAGATATCTTGGATCTTCTTTTATGGGCGCTAAGCGGGGATCTTGTCGGGTAAATACAAGGCAATTTGAGCGTGCTTCGATGGCGTCCTGCAAATTAGCAAAAGCCTGGTCTATGTCATTCAGTAAAATATAATTAATTGCCTTTTCGTAAGGACAAACATAACTGTCAAATTGATCAGCCTGTTTTAGTAAATCTAAAATCTTTTCCTGTTGTCCTGCATAACCATATGCTTGAGCTAGTGCTAAATATGAGTATGGCGATTCAGGGTCGAGCAGGATCCCCTGCTGTGCCAGCCTGATCGCTTCTGAATGTTCCTTTCTTAGTGACGCAGACATACTCGCGCCGCTGAAGATCATCCCTACTTTCGGATGCAGTGTTGTTTTCTCCTGACTCCAGTGCTTCGCGGCTTCCAGTTCACCTACCATGGCCAGCAGCCAGTGTCCCCAATCTGCGATTTCAACGTTCAATGGATCCAATTTATCAGCAAGGGTGATTGAGTTAAGAACATTTTTTCTATCACCAATACCACTATAATAAATTGCCAAACCCAATTCCGTTTGCGCCAACCTTGGATTGAGTGCCTTGGCGGCAGAGAGTGTTCGTATCGCATCTTCCCAACGCCATGCAAAAGCATAGGCTAAACCAAGAGAGGATAACGCTTCGGCGGAATCACCCTGATGACTAAGCGCGGCGTTCACAGCTGTGACGACTTCAGGTAATACCTCCACAGGCCTTTCAAAATACGCCATGACATTCCGATACGCATCGGCTTTTGCTAAATAGGCTAACGCAAAGTCAGGATCCAGTTCTATAGCTTGATCAAATAGAGATATTGCATGAAGCAAAGCATCATGGTTTAGCTTGCTCGCTTCATACTGGCCATTTACGTATAGCTCATATGCGGCTAAATTAGCGGTAGGGAAGCTTGCCAGTGCATGTTGTTCAGCCTGCCCTAATATGAGCTTCAAAGAGTTGGTGACGGAGCGAGCAATATCTTCCTGGACGGAAAAAAAATTGGTATTGTCGATAGTAGTTTCATAAGCTTTATTCCAAATAATTTTATGCTTTTCAATCTCCGATAACTCTGTAGTGATACGTATTTTGCTATCCCCTGACACATTCACAACCGCCGACAATACTAAATTTACTTGAGGCAGGTTATCTTCAAGACTGTCATTATTTGTTTGTTGATTAAATGAGAAAGCCGACGTGGCCGGGACTACTTTTAAGGAGGAAATCCGGCTTAGTTTGCGAATTACCTCGCGGGTCATCTGGTCGGCAAAAGGTTGCCAATTCCCCTCTTCCATACTGGAAATTTCAAAGGGCATTACCAGTATATGCGGCGCCGGTTGTTCAGTGAGTTTTAGTGATGCGATCCCGATCAGTCCAATTAGAAATAAGGTGACAATTGCATAAACTAGGTAACCAGGCGCCCGTAACAAGGTTGGAGTGCGTTTTGCTGCGTTGGATATTGATTGTTGATCAATAGGTTTCGAATCTTTCGTTACCGCTGAATGTTCTACTACATCGCCAACAAATTGATAGCCTCTTCCTCTTACGGTTTTAATTACTTTTTGCAGATCACCGTCATCGCCCAGTACCTTTCGCGCTGATTTTATGTGATTACTCAGGGTTGTGTCTGAAACCGCCCTGCCTTTCCAAATTTGGGAAAACAGCTCATCCCTGGTTATAACTACATCGCGATGGGTTATCAGATAAATAATCAAATCAAATACTTTCGGCTCAACAGAAATAGCCCTGCCGTCGGCCATTACTTTAAATTGTGTTGTATCAATCTGAATATTACCCAGCTGATAAATCATAACGAGGTCAAGTCCTTCTATTAGCCATTATGTCGCGCCGGATTATAGTCACGCACCAATATTTTCACATTTAGATAATCGTTATCTAAATATTATTCAATCGTGTGCTCTTGTTCATGATGAATATTTTCTGCCAGGCATAATTTTAAAACAATTTGGCTATCTATATCCGGAGCGATCATGCCTACACCACTAGAAGTATTACTCGACCCCATTTCACTGGGACTCTTCGCAATGTATTGCGGACTATTTTTAATAGAGCATCTATTCCCTGGCAAAAAATTGCAGCGCCCCAAAGCCTGGTACCTGAAATGTACTATAGCGTTAATTAGTTATTTTTACCTGGCCAGTTACATGCCACTCATTTGGGACAATTATCTGGCAAATTATCAACTCTTTGATTTAACCCGGTCAAACGCTTGGCTCAGCGCTTTTACCGCCCTGTTTATTTTTGAGTTATTAATATATATTTGGCACAGAGCGATGCATGAATCCAACTGGTTATGGCGGATATTCCACCAAATGCATCACAGTGCTGAAGTCGTTGATTCGATTGGAGCGTTCTATTTTAGCCCGCTGGATATGATTGGATTTACGCTGCTCGGCAGTATAAGTTTGGTCGTTGTGGTAGGCGTCTCACCAGAAGCAGCAACCTACTTCCTTTTTATTAGCCAGTTTTTAGCTGTATTTCAGCACAGTAATATTAAAACCCCCTACTGGTTGGGCTACGTGATCCAACGTCCAGAAAGTCACAGAGTTCACCATGGCAAGGGGATTCATCAATATAACTACAGCGATTTACCTATTTTTGACATTGTTTTTGGCACATTCAGAAACCCCAAAACTGATGAGCTAGAAACGGGGTTCTATAACGGGGCATCTAACCGGGTTGTAGAGATGTTGTATTTCAAAGATATCTATACCCGAAAATAACCATTGGATTTACTTAAAAAGGACTCTGTTAAGAGTCCTGTATTATTATAAAACTTCAATGGTCCTTACTTTATTTTAATAATTCAATTCAACCGCTTACAGTTGTAGATTGAACTAACCGCTTTTTCAAAGCAAAATATTTATGTTACTTCAGTGTCAACACGCCCAGTTTATAAGGTTCACCGCCATAACCGCCGTTCAGCGATACGCCAGAATCCCCCTGAAAGACAAACTGTAAGTTACACGGGTCAATGGTTAGATATTCATCGTAGCCCGAACGAATCATTTCGCCATGACTGATTCCATCTGCCCACTTGCCTTCAACCCAGTCAACATTGGCGTTACCCGCAAAGGGGTTTTGTTCGGTATCGGCTAAAGGTGTCCATGGGCCATCTAAATCAGTGGCTGTCCATGAGCGGAAAAATCTTGGTCCATAACTCCCCTCCTCACTATTATAAGCCTCAACCAATAACAGGTACTTACCGGTACCATCAATTTTATATACATTGGCGGCTTCAAATAAGAAGCTATTACCGTTACCGCGATGGTCTTCCATGACGACTTCGTAGCCTACAAAGTTCGGGAAGTTTTCTCTGGATGTTTTCGACTTATAAAGTACACCATCATCCCTGGAAAAGAATAAATGGCAATTCACATCATCACAAATTACCCAGTAATCGAGTTCCGGTTTACCTTTCTCAACGGGCGGACCATCCTGTAAAAAGTCTTTTCTTGGCGTCCAGCTATTGATATCGGTAATGTCACTGGTAGTAGAGTAACCCCGGCCCCATTGGGTAAAGTTGTACCATTTATTGTGCGGGCGATAGAAAAAGACCTGGGGAGCAACGGTATTACCGACGTTAGTGCCGTTCATTGGCTGCTGAACTGCTTTAGTCGCATCCTTCCATTCGGTAAAGTTAAAGTAGACCGACTTCCAGTTTCCATCATTAATAGTGGCCCAAATATGATACTGATTGTCATAAAAAACCACCGACGGATCCTTAAGGCCAAATATCCCTTCATTAGGTGAAACCAGCGCTGAGCTGGCCTCCCACTCAAATTTCGACGGTAATGGACAGCTGGAAGCTAACTCTGTGTTCTCGGTACTGCCTGTTCCGGTGCAACCTGCCAGCCAAATAGCTGCCGTTATTGAGCCAACCACCTTTGGATAAAATTTCATCCCGATATTCCTACTCAGTTACCACCGTGATACGCCTCCCTTAGGAAGAATATCACTGTTAAAGTAATGTAAATTAATAGGCCATCATATTGGTATCAACCTGAGATGAAATTATTTTATAAAAGATCTACATTGCGTTATTTGGCAAAGGTTATTCATCCGGGCTTACCTGTTGGGTTTGAGATTCTTTGGATTTTGCCAGCTTAAATAGAAAACTGTAATCAGAAGCAAACTCGGGCGGTGTTGTGTTTGATGTTTTTGAAGTTGATAACGTTGCTATGTGGGCGTGAGCATGGCATTCAACGCAGCTTGTTTGCTGTACATAGGTTTCCAGTACAGTATTCGCCACGGGAAACGTCGCGGGATTCGGCCGAAATCCGGTTAATGACAAACTATCAACGGGCAACGCTTTAGCTTTATTTTCATCTACCGTGGAGTCGTTCCAGATGACATTAACTAACTGATAGTTCTGATATACCGAATCCGGATTCTCCTGTCTTATTAGCGCGTGCGCCATGTCGTTGATATCCTTAACCGGGTTTTCATTTGTATTGGGGATTGGATATTCTCTGACTACCTGAATGGGATAAGGTAAGCATTGCCCAACGGGCTTGCCTGCCTCGATATTCAGGCCAAATTTTGGTGCAGTATTGGGTTCACAAGTCGTGGTGACTGCTTTGTCCTGGCTTGCAGTTCCTTTTATACAGGCGCTTGGTATTGCCTGCTCTGTACAACTCTCGGAATAAAAATTGTAATCTCTCTTAAGTACTTTTCCACTATTGATATCGGCTTTGTCCGGCGCATTATCAACATGTTCGAAAGTGGACCATATCCAGCTTGGCTGCGACACGGTTTTATGAATTATATGCATACCTATCAGCGCCACAGTATTGCTGCTGCAGTGCTCGGTATCGTCACAAAATACCCCGTTTGCCAGCTTGTATCGTTGCCATTTTGGATCGTCGGGCTCCTCTACTGTCAGCCAGGCCGTTTTAATCTCCATAGCCCCTACTCTGCCGCCCAATTCACCTTTCGGCAGGTTGATATGGATCCCCTGGCTGGCGGCTTCATTTTGCTTCTTCGCATTATAAAAACCATTACGATAGAAATAGTCGTATTCGTCCTGGTTAACTAGCACTTCATACCACACCAGGTTACCTTGTTTATCGGCCAGCCAGGCGTTGGGACTGGGAGCCGCTTCTTCAATATCACCTGAATCAAAACCATCACTAAATTTGGAAGTTCTGCTCAGATACCGGGGGTGCGCTACCTTCTGTCCATTTACCACGGTACTGGTAGTTTGATTACGCCAAGGACCGGGATCGCTACCATCCCCGCCTAAGAATGAATGAATATTCTTATATGATTCAAAAACTTTTGGGGTGTAATCACCGGGTGTACCAAAGGTCTTAGCGTCGGCATTAAGATCTGCCGACCAGTTCAATGCAATAAACTGTTGCCACGCCATACAATTAAACGATGCCTGATCGCTTAGCTTGGTATCCTGAGGGATGGTGGATGAAACCGCTACGTTAATCAGGCAATGTGGCTGGTTTACTGACTTTTCTTGTTTGTTCTCATCACATGCCGAAATCAACCCACACATTATTAGCATCACCACGGGAAAGAGACGTTTCATATAATGATTCCTTATGGTTGGGCTACAACGGTTAACGCCGCCGGTACAGGTGAAGGGACACTGTCTGGATAATTACTCACCCGAATTCCATATTGGCCTGGCGCGACATTCTCTCCAATATCAATATCAAACACATAAATGATAGTACTGTAGAGCTTATGCTTGCCGGGCACCTGGTTATTACTTGGCGTGTAGTAAGTTATATTTTCCAATTTAATGTCTGCCGCCACGGTGCCATCGGGATTGGTAAATTCGATGGTGGGATTGCTGCCTCCCTCCAACGCTTCGAGCGCCATATCGGTTAACCGACTGCCGGCTTCAACCACCGGTGGCAGCAACGGAATGGTAGCGGCACTAATTGAAGGCGTATTGTTAATGGTTTTAAGCACCGAATTTTTAACCAGAGGCTGCGGCCACGGTTGTTGTTTTTGAGGTGTGCCGACACCGGGATGGCTTGTGGAGTCTTTTAATGGTTGCTTGGTATAAGCGGTGGCGGCGAGGGCCTGATTAAAGGTTTCCGCTATTTGAGAGCCCCACCAGATAGGTTTACCATTAATGGTGATATCACTCACGGTATACCCTCTGTCTGCGGGAACTTCAAAGACGGCGTGGAGGATCTGGTCATAGTTGCGACCTGTCTCGCTGGCCGTTTTACCACGGAGAATTTTAAAGAAATCCCTGGCTTTAGCGTTGGGATCTGTTTCTGTATCTGGCAGTTGGTAATTCGAAAAATCAGGCATTTGCATGTATAGCGCAATAGGATTACTTAATGAAATAGGATAGTTAAGTTGTTTGACAACCTGATTGGCCTGAAACCCAATGTTCGGATCACTGTTACGAAATGAAGAGCCATATTCTGATACACAATTGTTTTCTTGCGGTGAGTAATCAGCCGGGTTTAAATCGCGTATTATTGTTGCAGCAGCCCCCAAAAATATCTCAGCCCCCACAGTATTCGGTGGGCTGGTGAGATGTGCCGCACCACCCCTTGATGAAGTGGCCCGATTCCCGTAATTCCATTTATTTAACGGGTTGTAGTAAGGCTTATTACGATAATCATTAACGGTTTTGCCTTTCGCATCCTTAAGGTAAAGGTCCTCCAGGCGAACATTCTCACTCACCAGTTCACGATACAGTTGCAGTACCTTTCCTGGGTCTACATGCCACAGACTAAACCAGTACTCAGGGTTCTCCGCTGTAAAGTTCACGCGAATAATTTTGCCTTGCTCATTGCGCGTGACTACCCACTCATTATATTCGTCTTTCCAGCCTCGGGGGCCTGGCGGCCCAAAGCTATTGAATGATGCTCCGGTCTTCCACTTATCCTCTGGTTGTTGCCAGTTAACGGTCGGGCAAATATCCGATGGCACCGGAAGTTTCGCAAAATTGCTAATATCGTCGCTTGTCAGCGCGGGGTATTTTGTCAGTAATCGATAAAGTTCTTTTTTGAGTGATGGTGATGACTCCCGGCTCACCCAGGCCATGAGCGCAGGATCTTCCGGGTCAAGCCGGCCATCATCAGCAAGTGGATAAAGCAGATCCGTTGGGATCTGGTAAGGGTTGTTCTGGCTGGTACTAAAATACCAGTTAACTCTGTTTGGAAAGGCAGTCCAGGTTATAGGATGAATAACCGTCTGACTCTGTGTCCCGTATTCGTTGGGATCAAGGTAATTACTGCGCGGTGAATCCTGTTCGTTAGTCCAGGGATTGCCTTTAATCGCCTGCAGATTAAAGGCATTCATATTGTTATTCCATAGCTGATTAAGCGCCTGCTGCTTTTTTGGATCATCAGCAAAATCCTGTATATTTGCCGGCACTTCATAGCGAAACGGCGCGGTCGACTCCCCAATGGCAGGATGAACCGCAGTGGTGGCCAGTATCCAGCTTAAAACCGCTAGTGCTTTACTGTTCATTCTTCTCTCCCCGGGTGAACGTAAAAGTAATCGGTAGCTACATGAATTGCCCCGCCATACACAATCTCAGAATCATTGCAGCCTGACTCTGAGCAATCGGCTTAGGATTATTTGGTTTGAAATACAATAGGCCACATAAAATCAAGCGGCTTAAACCCCTGTCCAAGGTACACCGTTGACCCATTGCTATCGGCGGCGTTATAGGCAGGATCAAGTGCACCGGTAGGTGAGGAGAAAGGGAATGTTGCCCTGGTAGCAGGATTATAGGCTGCGGTGGCATGGCAACTGTGACAACTGGCGTCAAACGACGTCCAGTAAGCGGGTTGAGCAGTATTCGGCTTGCCAGCAAAATCTTCCATATCGGTGTGTCCCAAAATAACCGGGGTCACGCCATCTGCATTATCGGTAAAGCGTATTTGGGTGCCATTAGGGGCAAAGTTCTGGTACTCGGGCGAAGTGAGATCGGCCGCCTGGAGCAGATTCTCGATTTCGCTTTTACTCAGCGATTTTCGCTGCGTAATTAATTGCTCTCTGACGTGGCGAATCCCCGGGTTACCATTAAACTCAAAAGTCGACCAGAACCAGCTGGGCTCTTCACTGTAAAACACTTGCGCAGGGTCTTCTAACACACGCATTTTTACCATGATGTGGAGACCTCGCCACCAGTATTTGCCCGCATCAAATTCAAACGTTAGGGCACCCTCCGGCGCCGGGCTTCCGGGCGTTACCTGTAGCCAGGACGCTTTTAGTTCAACCGTGCCAACCGGCATATTCACGTAGTCATTGTTCTCGAAAAAGGCAGCAATATCGGCACGGGTTGTCAGGTGGTTTTCAATCAAATAATCGTAGGAAATGCGATTACGGGTGACTTCTTCATTCGCGCCATCGGGATTTGCCGTGGATACATTACCAACGTTGAGATCCTTCTTCTCCGCTGATGGCATCATCGCAGTGCGAGGCGCGCCAGAAAAATCAAACGGTTTAGTGGTAGCAAAAGTATCCGGGTCGGTAGGCCACGCCATCCATTGCGGCACGGTTTTACCACCGGACATTCCTTTGTGTTTACCGCTGGCTATTTGTTGGTTCACTCTGGCGAAAAACATCCAGGCAATCTTCTGACGCTCTGCCAAATCGCCCTCAAAAGCCATGTTGGCGCAATCCGCAGCAAAACGGGCATCAGATTTATTGATCCAACCTTCTTCTGTACAGGATGAAAAGCGCTTTTCTGCGCCCATAACAGGTGATGTGATTAAGGCACTAACAGCCAGTAATACAGCAGATGTGACAATATAGTTAGGTAGAAGCATGCTCCCCTCCGCAGATAATACAACCATGGTTACGATTGAACAGCACACTGCCCTAATGACACTGTGCTTTACTGCCAGGGACCAAAACCCTTTATTGGCTGGCGTCTCGTAAAATAACGAGACCAGCCAATATACTTGTTTTATATACTGTCACTGATTGCTCAAAAATCACACTAAAAAGTAAATTAATTTAACATTTCAGTGTATAACTGCTTCCCTCTTCAGCCTCCAGCCCCTCCTTTATAGGTGGCCTATGAGAAAAAATCCTTTATTAATCATGAGAGAAATGGCAATTTAAGTTCACTTTATAACTATATAAATAAGCAACGCATTTAAGGCGGCCAGTCATGCACACAAT
>NZ_CAJXQY010000128.1 GCF_913058315.1 uncultured Alteromonas sp.
GTCGGAAGCATCGCCACTAAAGACAATGGTTTTATCCAGATGGGCAGATAAATACTGCGCTCGCTCCGGGCTGTATTCAATCAGTTTTACGTTGTGATTGTGCTCCAGGCGTTTTGCCAGGCCTGCTCCAATTAAGCCGCCACCGGCAATCATAATTCGTTTGTAGCTGGACTCCAGCTTTTGCAGCTCACTCATAACGGCACGAATGTGCTTGGTGGCGGCAATAAAGAATACTTCGTCATCGGCTTCAATGACGGTGGTACCCAGTGGCCGGATAGGCTTACCGCGGCGGTAAATAGCCGCTACACGGGTTTCTACATTGGGCATATGCTCTTTCAGAGCCGACAGCGCATGGCCCACCAACAGGCCGCCGTAATAGGCTTTTACCGCTACCAGGCTGGCTTTGCCTTCGGCAAATTCCACTACCTGCAGGGCGCCGGGATAGTCAATCAGGCGCTTTATGGCCTGGGTTACCAGTTGTTCCGGGGCAATAATATGATCTACCGGAATATCCTGCTGCTTGTACAGCTGCTCCTGGTAAATGATGTACTGCTCGGAGCGGACCCGGGCAATTTTGGTAGGGGTTTTAAACAGGCTGTAAGCCACCTGACATGCCAGCATGTTACTTTCATCGCTGTTGGTTACAGCAATCAGCATGTCGGCGTCTTCGGCTCCGGCTTTACGCAGCACATCGGGGTGGGAGCCCACACCGGTTACAACCTGCAGATCGAGGCGGTCCTGCAACGCACGCAGAATAACGGGATCGGAATCGATCACCGTGATTTCGTTTTTTTCGCCTACCAGGTTTTCAGCCAGTGTGCCGCCAACCTGTCCTGCGCCAAGGATGATAATTTTCATCGTCGTTATAAGGTGTTTTTAATCTTGGTTATTAAGACTTTAGCAGCCTCGCATAATAGAAACCATCCATTTGTTGCTCGCCGGGTAATATTTGCCGTCCGGGCTGTTCGATGGATTCTCCGGAATGGATGGGCAATAGCTGCGCATCACTGTGTTCTTGCAGGAAGCGGCTTATCTGTGCTTTGTTTTCAACCGGCAACACAGAGCAGGTAGCATAGAGCAATGTGCCTCCGGTTTTCAGTGTGCGCCACAGGTTGGTGAGTATTTTATACTGCAGAGCTTCCAGTACCTCGATATCGGCCGATTTACGTAACCAGCGAATGTCGGGGTGGCGGCGAATAACGCCGGTAGCCGAGCAGGGGGCATCCAGTAATATACGATCAAAGGGCTTACCGTCCCACCAGCTTTCAACCTCTGCGGCATCAGCGCACACTATGTTGGCATGCAACTGCAGTCGGTTTAAGTTTTCTGTCATCCGCTCCAGGCGAGAGGCCTCGCTGTCCAGAGCAATTAGCTCTGCCAACGCCGTCGAGCGCTCCAGAATATGGGCACTTTTGCCCCCGGGAGCAGCGCAACAATCCAGAATACGTTCGCCTGGCTGAGCATCAAGCAGGGGGGCCGCCAACTGGGCTGCACCGTCCTGCACGCTAAACCAGCCTTCTGCAAAGCCTGGCAGAGTGGTAATAGGTGTGCGATCGAGCAGGATAACAGCGTCCGGATGCTGCTCTGACAGCGCGAAGCTAATACCGGCATCGGTCAGGGCATTACAATAATGGTGTTGAGTACATTGCTGCTGGTTCACCCTCAGCCAGATAGGCGCAGGCTGATTCATGCCGCTAACAATACTCTCTATTTCTTGCGGATAGGCGTTAGCCAGACGTTTATACAGCCATTTGGGTAAACCCGATTGGATTATAGGGTTATCGCTGGCCTGAGCGGCAAGCTGTTGACGCTGGAAGTTTCTCAGTATGGCGTTAATTAATCCTTTCAGACTCTTGCCGCCAAGCACTTCCGCAGCGTTAACGGTTGCGGCGACGGCCGCATGGTCAGATACGCGACTGTAAGCCTGCTGATAAAAGCCCAGCAAAATGACATGCTCGAGGATTTTTTTACTGCCTTTGAGGGGCTGTTCGAGAAGCTCGCGCAGCCATATTTGTAGCTGAGGCAGATGGCGAAAGACGCCCATTGCCATTTCCTGTAGCCAGGCAGCATCCTGTTTGTTGTGCCTGGCTTGCGCCATGGCCAACGCCTCGCGGGAAGATTTTCCCTGTTCAAGTACCTGAAAAATTACCCACGCAGTATCGGCGCGAAGATCAACTCTTGCCGGCAGTTTCATTGTGATTGCTCTGGCGCACCAGGCAGTACGCTGCCTACTGCGAACCAATCCTGGTAGCCGTTGAGTACGTCCTGAATAGCCATGGGTTTTTTACCCGGCAATTGCAATTGCTCTATGCAAAGTGCTTTATCGCTGGTGGCTACCACGATCCCGGATTTATCGGCGGCCAGAATGGTTCCGGGGGCTTTATTAGCTGTGGAGAGTTCGCTCACAGAAGCCTGCCAGACCTTAATGTTTTTACCGTTAACCTGACTCCAGCAAATCGGCCAGGGATTAAACGCCCGCACGTTGCGGCTTAGTTGCTCGGCCGGATCCTGCCAATTGAGGAAGGCCTCTTCTTTGCTGAGCTTTTTAGCGTAGGTGGCGCTGTCTTCCTTTTGCGGTTCGGCATTCAGTGAGTCAAAATCGTCGAGTACGTTAACCAGGGCCTGCGGGCCAATTTCTGCCAGTTTGGAATACAGCGTGGCGCTGGTATCTGAATCGGTAATCGGCAATCTGGCAATATGCAACATGGCGCCGGTATCCAGGCCTTCGTCCATTTGCATAATGGTGACACCGGTTTGTTCGTCGCCAGCCCAAATACTGCGTTGAATGGGAGCAGCCCCTCGCCAGCGAGGCAAAATGGAGCCATGCACATTTATGCAGCCGCGCTCCGGGATATCCAGCACGGCTTTGGGCAGCAGCAAGCCATAAGCCACTACTATCATAATATCGGGTTTGAGCGCCGCCAATTCCTGCTGAGCAGCTTCGCCTTTTAACGAGGCCGGCTGATAAACCGGGATATTATGTGCTTCGGCCACCTGTTTGGTGGCGCTGGGGGTTAACTTTTTGCCGCGACCGGCAGGGCGGTCAGGCTGGGTGTAAACCGCAATCACATTATGTTGGCTGTTGAGCAAAGCCGTTAAATGGGTCGCCGCAAAGTCCGGCGTACCGGCAAAAACAATATTCAGTGGCTTGGTCACAAGGCTGTTCTCTTAGGCTTTCGCGGCCAGACGGGCTTCTTTCTCGAGTTTCTTTCGAATACGTTGGCGCTTCAAAGGCGATAAGTAATCAACAAATAACTTACCATCCAGATGATCCAGTTCGTGCTGAATACAAATCGCCAACAGGCCATCGGCTTCCAGCTCATAGGATTCCCCCTCGCCATCGAGGGCTTTTACCGTAACTTTTTCAGCGCGGTCTACCTTGGCGTAGTTACCCGGTACCGACAAACAACCTTCTTCGCTGATGGTTGAACCTTCTTTGTTTACGATTTCCGGATTAATAAAAACGCGGGGCTCGTTCTGTTCTTCGGAGACGTCCATGACTACCAGGCGCACGTGTCTGTTAACCTGCGTTGCAGCCAGGCCAATGCCTTTTTCTTCACGCATGGTCGCAAACATGTCGGCGACGAGTTGTTTAATTTCGCTGTTGACTTCGTCGATAGGCTTAGCCACTGTACGAAGGCGCTCGTCGGGGAATTGTAATACGTCTAATATTGCCATCTGTCGATATTTACACTCTTTCTGTATTAAGAATTATACGCTAAGGCCGATGATGCTATTTATCCTGCCCTAACAGGCATTATTCTAGCTTAATGCACGTTTTCATGCAGTATTAATCGCTTCTATACTGAATTATTGGGGATTGTGATCTAATAATACAAGCATAGGGCTGGCTGCGAGACGTTACTGGCGAGGGGATATAATGTTAAGAATTGCAAAGAAATGGGCCATGTTACTGGCTGGAGTGATGCTATGGGTCAGCGCCGGCTGTGCTCTGGCTCTGGAAGTTAAATCCGATGCTCCAACCCGTTACACGGTTAAAAAGAACGATACGCTGTGGGATATCGCCGGTATCTTTCTGGATAAGCCCTGGTTATGGCCTGAATTGTGGCGCAACAATACACAAATTCTGAATCCCCATCTTATTTACCCGGGGGACGTGCTGATTCTCAGGATCGTTGACGGCGAGCCGGTTCTGGAGATGGTCAGGCAAAAGACTCAGGTCACGCTCTCCCCCAATGCTAACCGTAAGGTTAAACAGGGCGAGCCGATTAGCTTATTACCCTGGTCAGTTATCGAGCCTTACATCCAGCACCACGAAATCCTTGATTCCGGTAAGTACGAAATCCTGCCGCATTTACTGGGCGATAAAAATGCGTCGATACGGTTTGTTAATGAAGACCTCGTAATGAGTCGACGCAGCGGCCGTTCAAGAGATCAGTATCGCGTGATCCGCAAGCAATCTACAATTGAAGACCTCGATGGTAACGAGTTGGGCGTACAGATTCACCATATTGCCGATGCAAGCATGGTTGAAGACCGTGCCGAAGGAGAGTGGCTGGTGAAAATTGCCGGCTCAAACTCTGAAGCCAAGCGTGGTGACAAATTGCTGTACGGTGAGCCTAAGACGGCCGGCGATATGACCTTAAAAGCAGCCGATGAATCGCAGCGGGCGTTCATTGTGGGCAACCTGCATCAGTACCAGTTACTCGGCAAATACGATGTAGTCATTGTAGACCTGGGCGAAGACGAAATTGAGCCTGGCACCGTAATGGGTATTTATCAGCAGGGCCCAATTATCATCGATGGTGAGGAGCCCAAGTATTCCACGGAAAGTAAAGTGGTTGTAAGTGTGTTTGATGATGGCAGTACCGTACATCAGCCTGCATTAAAAGTGGGTGAACTGGTTATATTCAGCACTTTTACCAATGCCAGTTACGGCATTATAACCCGGGCCAGTGACATGGTTCGAACCGGCAACATTGTCGCCCAGCCATAATCAGTACTGACACTCCCGTCTCAGTGCTGAGAACGGGAGTGTTAATGCAAAATCAACTATCACAACTTACCAACTGCTGGCTGCGCCTGAGTGTCATTAAAAAACGGTCGCCGGCGTTCTGGCTGGCACTGCTGGAACATTTCGGTTTAACCGTTGAGCAGCTCTTTAAACTGCCCGCCGATGAACTTTTGCGGTGTGGTCTCAAATCAGAAGAAGTCACCCTGATAACCTCTGAAAGTGAGGAGGTTGAAAACGTCAATCGTTGGCTGAGTGCTGAGCCGCCCAATCAAATTATTGCCATCACCGATTCAATCTTCCCGGCACGTTTAAAGCAACTGGACTCACCCCCGCTGGTGTTATTTTGCCGCGGCAGCCCCGGCTTATTGCAGGCATCGCAAGTGGCCATTGTGGGAAGTCGCAAAGCAACAATTCACGGGTTAAACACTGCTCGTCGAATGGCTCAGGAGCTGGGCGAAGGCGGTATTACGGTAACCAGTGGGCTGGCGCTGGGAATTGATGGCGCAGCGCATCAGGGCGCTTATCCTACGCCTGGTAGCACCGTGGCGATACTCGGGGGTGGCCTCGATAATATTTACCCTCGTAGTCATCTGGCGCTAGCGTCCGCCATTGTTGAGCAGGGGGGCTGTTTAGTGTCTGAGTTTCCGCCCTGGGAGCAAGTGAAACCTTATCATTTTCCCCGGCGTAATCGTTTGATTGCGGCTTTGTCGAGTGGTGTGCTGCTTATTGAAGCTCGCATAAAAAGCGGCTCGATGATCACGGCCAATCTGGCTGCTGATATGGGTATAGAGGTGTTTGCCACGCCGGGCAATATAAATAACCCACTGAGTGAAGGGCCCCATTACCTTATCCAGCAAGGTGCACGACTGGTAACCCGAACAGAGGATATATTTGAAGAGTTGGGCTGGTTGCCTGTAGTTAATCAGCAGCAAAAGAGTCTTCATCCAAACGAAGGCCACAGCGATCCATTACTCAATGAATTTGCCGGCGAGCCGATAGATATAGACTATCTGGTTGAGAAAACCGGGCTTTCGGTGAATCGTTTGATGCCCAAGCTGGTGGAGCTGGAGTTACAAGGAATGGTTGTGGCGGTGCCAGGTGGTTACATTCGTGGTTAAAATACGTTCACAGGGTGTGTTCGGGCGTGTGGCTTATTTCTTATGTGTCTCAGAGGCTTGCCGCTTATTGCTCGACGTAATCGAAAAAAAGTCGACCCAAAGCTTGGCATTATCCGTATTTTTAGATAAGTTGAACTTAGATGCTGTGTTTTTTGCATCGATACCGTACGCAAAACTGGTCTTGAGACTTGAAAAAAGACCAGACCACTACAATAGAGTTTGCGAGGTTAGGTAATCACCGTTTAGTGATTGCTTCAAATTGAGGGGGAAAATGCTATGTTCGATATCCTCATGTATCTCTTCGAAAACTTCATCCATAGTGAAACCGAAATTCGCGTCGATCAGGATGAGTTAACCGAAGAATTGGTCCGCGCAGGATTTCATCACGATGAGATATACAAAGCGCTAGCCTGGTTGGAAAAACTCGCCGCGCTGCAAGAAACTGATATTAACCCCTACTTCTGTAAAGGCATCTCCAGCAGCCTGAGCCGTATTTATACGCAACAGGAACAAATGCGCCTGGATGTTGAATGTCAGGGATTTTTATTGTTCCTTGAACAGGTTGGCGTGTTGGATGCCAGCACCCGTGAAATGGTCATCGACAGAGTCATGGAGATAGATTCGCCGGAATTCTGTCTGGAAGATCTTAAGTGGGTAGTCCTGATGGTGTTGTTTAATGTGCCAGGCAAAGAAAATGCCTACGCACAGATGGAAGATCTGTTATTCGAAGAGCATGACGGTATACTTCATTAATCTTGTAGATTACGAAGTGTAGGGCTGTGTCGAAGATTGATCATTCACTGTTCGAAGCGCATGAGCACGCTTTAGAGCATCAATACGGGCCGTGCCCGGACTGTGGTAAAGAGCTGCGCATCAGAAACAGTAAATCGGGCCCGTTTATCGGCTGTAGTGGCTATCCTGATTGCCACTACGCTAAGCCGTTACACGATAATCAAACCACTACTCTGAAGGTTATTGAAGACAGTCATTGCCCGGAATGCGGGTCGTCAATGGCCATTAAAAAAGGCCGTTACGGTATGTTTATTGGGTGCACCAATTTTCCGGCCTGCCATCACATCGAAAACGCCAAACCTCAAACCGATACCTCCGTTACCTGTCCAAAGTGCCATAAAGGGCACCTGTTAGATCGCACAAATAAATACGGTAAGCGCTTTTTTGCGTGCAATCGTTATCCTGAATGCCGTTATGTGGTAAATTTCGCGCCGGTTGAGAAAACCTGTCCCGATTGCGGATGGGCTATACTGGTCGAGAAAAAGGGCAGTTTAGTGTGCCCGCAGCCACTGTGTGGCTATAAAGAAGCAGCAAGCGAAGAAACAGAATAAGAGGTAACAAATGGGCGTTGAATCAGTTCATCAGGATGCTGATATAGCAGCGTTTGAAAGTGGCCAGCTTATGGTATACCCCACCGAAGCGGTGATGGGCATAGGCTGCGATCCCGACAACGAAGCCGCGGTTATGTCATTACTGGCATTAAAACAGCGGCCCGTGGAGAAAGGACTTATTCTGCTTGCGGCCAACTATTCTCAGCTTTTACCTTATGTCGACGACAACGCTATTCCCCAGGACAAACGTTTTAGTATTTTCTCCTGCTGGCCGGGCCCGGTTACCTGGCTGTTACCTAAGTCGGCTACGGCACCAAAATGGCTGACCGGCGAGCATGACGCTATCGCTGTGCGGGTAACCAACCACGCAGGTGCCCGGGAACTGTGTAACAAACTCGGCCGCCCGATTGTGTCTACCAGTGCTAACCTGACCGGGCAAGAGCCGGCAAGAACCACCGAAGAAGCCAGAAGCTACTTTGCCAACAGCGTGCACTATGTTTCGGGTGTCGTGGGCGGCGCCGCTCAGCCTTCTACCATTAAAGATGCCTTAACCGGTACCACCATTCGGAATTAATCATGAGTATTACCCCCTTAAAGGACACGCCGCAGGCCATTGAATCGGTGAAAGCGTTTTTACTGGCTTTACAGGACAGCATTTGTCACACCCTGGAACTGGCTGATGGCAAAGGTCACTTTGTTGAGGACGCCTGGAAACGTGAAGAAGGTGGCGGTGGCCGCTCCCGGGTAATTAAGAATGGGGCGGTAATAGAGCAGGGGGGCGTTAATTTTTCTCATGTGCATGGTACGCAAATGCCTGCATCGGCCACTGCTTCGCGGCCCGAACTGGCGGGCCGTAGCTTTCAGGCAATGGGTGTCTCACTGGTTATTCATCCTCACAATCCTTACATTCCGACTTCCCATGCCAATGTTCGCTTTTTCATTGCTGAGAAAGAGGGCGAAACGCCAATCTGGTGGTTTGGTGGTGGTTTTGACTTAACCCCGTTTTATCCTTTTAAAGAGGATGTTCAGCACTGGCATAACACCGCCAAGAAAATTTGTAAGCCCTTTGGCGACAACGTTTATGCAGAACACAAAGCGTGGTGCGATGATTATTTTTACCTCAAACACCGTAATGAAACCCGTGGCGTGGGCGGCCTGTTCTTTGATGACCTCAATCAATGGGATTTCGAACAGTGTTTCGCGTACATTCAAGCCGTGGGTAATGGGTATCTTGATGCCTATGTACCAATTATAGAGCGCCGCAAAAATACCACTTATGGTGAGCGCGAGCGTCAGTTCCAGCTCTATCGCCGCGGTCGGTACGTGGAGTTTAATCTAGTTTACGACCGGGGGACGTTATTCGGTTTACAAACCGGTGGGCGTACGGAGTCTATCCTGATGTCTATGCCACCCCTGGCTCGCTGGGAATATGGCTTTGCCGCACCGGCGGGCTCTCCGGAAGCAAAATTGCAGGACTGGCTTACGCCTATTGAGTGGTAAAAGCGAGTCCTTGCACCGGGATTTTTTGACGTAGATCAACCTTAATTCGCAGATTTTTAAACGTATTTTCAAACTTGTTTTAGATCAAATTTTTATTTGTCAGGAGGCGTACATTAGCCTCCATCAACTTAAACGAATGAGAAAATATACAATGAAAAAATCAGCTTTAGCTACACTAGTTCTAGCCGCACTAGTTTCTGCGCCTTCAGCATTTGCCTATGAAGCCGGCGATATCATTGTTCGTGCTGGTTTAACTTCCGTTACACCAAACGACGATTCAAGCAACGTTAATGTAGATGCCCTGGGTGGCAATGTAGGTATGGGTGTAGAGGTTGACTCTAACACACAGCTGGGCCTGAACCTGGTCTATATGCTCGACTCTAACTGGGGCCTTGAAGTACTTGCCGCTACGCCTTTTACACATGACGTTACCCTTATTGATACTGCCGACAACGGCCTGGGTTTAGGCGACGGTAAACTGGCTGAGGTAACTCACTTACCGCCCACTGTTAGTGCTATCTACTTCTTCGATACCAACAGTGCCTTCACTCCCTATGTTGGCGTTGGCGTAAACTACACCATTTTCTTCGACGAAGAATTTACCGGCGCTCGTGAAGATCAAACGTTTACCGATCTGGATTTAGACAACTCTTTTGGCTTAGCGGCTCAGGTTGGCTTTGATTATGAGATTGATGATAACTGGTCTATCAACGCTTCTGCTCGTTACATCAAAATCGACACCACCGCAGAATTTACCGTTGCTGACGTAAAAGGCAGCGTAGACGTGGATATTGACCCTTATGTATTCACTATCTCTGCCGGTTACAAGTTCTAACTAGTCGTTTTATCAGTTTCACCTTGTGTTTTTGCACTGCCTATTGGCCCTTCATTGGAGGGCCTTTTTTGTGGGGGATTAAACGGCTTCATCTTTACGATTGACCATATGATCAGCCAGTTGATCGAGAGCTCGTAACAGCTGGTCTGCCACATTCATGTCGTTAACACATTCATACATAGCTTTACGCATGCAATACATCCATTGAGCTTTTAGTGTAGGTGTTACCGTGTAAGGCAGATGTCTGGCTCTTAGCCGCGGATGCCCTCGTTCCTGCTCATACTGGTTTGGACCGCCAAGCCACATTGTCAGATACAGAAAAAACACATGGCGGATCCGGTCCAGCGGTTGCGGGTGAATCGCTAAAAGCTCCGCCGCCATAGGGTCGTTTTCCATAATGTCATAAAAACGATTGGCCAACTGCCTGACGGTATTTTCTCCACCTATTGCTTGATAGGGGGTAGTAACACCAGTATTGTTATCCGAAGTTTTCTTTCCCATACCCAGTTTCGATAATAATCCCATGAAAAAGTTTGCCGTGTTTGGAAATCCAATTGCTCAGAGTTTATCACCAACCATTCATGAAATGTTCGCAAAATCCTGCGCCGAAGAGATCAACTACGAGAAAATAGAAGCGCCCCTGGATGACTTTGAAACGACCATTACCCACTTTTTTGCTGCGCCACAAACCGTGGGCTGTAATGTAACGGTACCTTTCAAGGAAAGGGCCTTTGGTATGGCCATGCATAAAGACGACGCGGTTAAAATGGCCAAAGCGGCGAACACCCTGATGCTGAATAGTGATGGTGAGTTATGTGCCTATAATACCGACGGCATTGGGTTGGTGGCCGACCTGACCAACAACGGACTTAACCTCAAGGGGACGACAGTTTTATTATTAGGCGCTGGTGGCGCTGCCCGGGGAGTGATTCATCCATTGGTTAATGCGGGAATTGAGCAACTGCATATCCTTAACAGAACCATAGCAAAGGCTCAGGATATTGCCGATGATGCTAATAACCCTAAGGTTGAAGCGGTGAGTCAGCAACAGCTGGCTGCGCATTATGATGTTGTGATTAACTCTACTTCTGCCAGCCTGTCTGGCAATCTGCCCGATGTACCGGACTCTCTGTTAGCTACCTGCAAGCTGGCCTATGACATGGTATACGCAAAGGACAATGGGGCCACTGTATTTATGGCTCACGCACAAAAACTTGGCGCTGGGCAGCAACTTGATGGTTTGGGTATGCTGGTGGAGCAAGCCGCCGCGGCATTTTATATCTGGACCGGCAAACAGCCGGCCACGGCTAACGTGATTGAATACCTGCGTAATTGCTAGCTGAAGTTATCCCTCTGCGAGGTATTCGTTTTTTAACTCGACATAATTAATAGCCGACTGTTTTAAGAAAGCGATTTCAGCTTCTTTTAACGGTCGTTTCTGTACCATTGGGTTTCCGACGTACAGGTAACCGCTTTCCAGGCGCTTATTGGGGGGCACTAAGGTACCGGCACCAATAAAGACATCATCCTCAACCACTGCACCGTCCATAACGATGGCACCCATGCCAACCAGAATACGGTTGCCCAGTACGCAGCCATGCAACATGCATTTGTGACCAACGGTCACATCATCACCAATGATCAGAGGGTTGCCGTCAGGGTTACCGGCGGACTTACGGGTAACGTGTAAGATAGTACCGTCCTGGATATTGCTGCGCGCACCTACCTTTATATAGTTAACATCACCTCTTGCCGCGACCATATGCCAGATACTGCTGTCATCGCCCACTTCAATCTGGCCAACCAGACGGGCTGAATCGGCAATATAGACGCCTTGATTAATATCGGGGGTTATTCCTTTAAAACTACTAATAGTTTGTTGCATATGTTTCTCTTTGAATTGGTGTGTTTTAGGGTAGGAGCTCTATTATAAACATTAACTGCGTTAATATCCGACCGGCAAAGTCTGTTACGAACATTCTTAATGATCTGTGGTCAGATTGAAACGCGATATAAAGGAATACTGATACAATACCGTATCCAACCTATGTCATTATTATGGAGAGTTCATGTCAAAGCGCTACGTACTATTTGCGGCATTACCTTATGCTTATTCAATACTGAGACCAGTCCAAACTGAGATTGTAAAGCGTGGGGGTGAAGTCGCATGGTACTTAGAGGCGGGTTGTGAAGATCTATTGCATCCGGATGAAAAAAAGCTGAACACGGTTGAGGAGCTTGTAGCGTATAACCCCGATGCAACGCTAACTCCTGGCAATTACATCTATCATTTTATTCCTGGTATAAAAGTAGGGGTGTTCCATGGCTACTTTATTGGTAAGCGCGGTGAAAAGACCTATCAGGAAGATTCACACTTTCGTATCCGGGGTTGGTTCGACTTAATTTGTACACAAGGGCCGAGCAGTACCGAACCTTATAAACTACTGGAGCAAAAGCATGGCAGCTTTAAAGCTTATGAAACCGGCTGGTGTAAAGTGGATTCCTATATAAACGGTAAACAACCACCGGCAACCAACCCTCCCACTATTTTATATGGCACAACCTTTACTAAAGGGATTAGTTCAGCAGAGGCAGTGTACACAACAATAGAAAGCTTAGCGAAAGAGCGTGACTGGAATTGGGTACTAACGTTTCACCCAAAGTTACATGGAACTGAAGTCGTTGAACGATACAAACAATTAGCAGCGTCGCTGGATAATGTTAGATATCTGCATAACGTGGATTTAGAAACTGTGAATGAGGCAAGCGTGTTGTTATGTGATAGCTCATCAATCATTCTTGAATTTATGATGCAGGATAAGCCGGTCGTCACATACCGCAATACTAACCCTGGCCCACATTTACTGGATGTGACTAGTACAAAGGAAATAGAACGGGCATTAGATACAGCATTAACCAGGCCACCTGAATTAATGGAATCGATTAATACCTATGTCGAATACCACGAAAAATACAGGGACGGACACAACTGCGAACGGGTATTAGATGCCATTGATGATTTCATCTTAAACTTTAAAGGGAAACTAAAGCCTCATAAGCCAGGAATATGGCGTAAATTTCAGTTACGCAAGAAGCTCGGATACTGGAAATAGCGCATAAAACTAGCAAATAGCGTTATTAATGAGCGAACAAATCAATTATGACAGTTTTTTTAAAATAAGCGTTGACGTGTAGTCTTAACTCTCTATAATGCGCCCCACTTCAACGGGGAACGCACTTAAACGCCAACCCAACAATATTGCGATAAGCCTTATTGGAAGCGGCTTACAGCCAAATGCAGAGTTTGAAAAAAATCAAAAAATGCATTGACACTGGAAGCCATCAGCGTAGAATGCGCGCCTCACTTCAACGAGGTTGAATAAACAAAGTTGAAGTGGTTTTGAGTGACAACCTTCGAAATTAAATTTCAAAAAGTTGTTGACACTGAAAACAAAGAGCGTAATATACGCATCCCGCTTCAGGGGTTAGCAATAAAAACTGAAGCCGCGAAGGCCAAGAATATCATAACGATATCAAGAGTTTCGCACTGTTCTTTAACAATTTATAACAAGACAATCTGTGTGGGCACTCATTAAGTAGTGT
>NZ_CAJXQY010000129.1 GCF_913058315.1 uncultured Alteromonas sp.
ATGAATGTATGTAATTAACTTATACTATGGTAGAATCCGCCGCACAGTAAGCAATAGCCGCTTCAGCGAAGATTCAGGGTTTATTCTACCCCATAGAACAATGCTATTCGTTAATTAAAACGGAAATTCGGTCATAATTAGCGGATAATATAAATCTAATATACTTGGCTGGCAGGCTGTATCCTGCAATAGCGTTCGTGATATAAATTGTAACTTTTTCGGTTTAGGCAGAATACGCAAACCGTCATACAATGAACGCGGTAAAAATAAACCGTAGCCGGGTGGTTTCACCGGGCTTCCAGGGCTTAGGCCTGCACAGGAAATGCAAAGTAACATGGACTATCTAGTCGACGTAAAAAATATGACCTTTTCCCGTGGGGAGCGCGTTATTTATGACGGCATATCCCTGCGCGTGCCAAAAGGCAAAATTACTGCCGTGATGGGCCCCAGCGGAATAGGTAAAACGACGTTGCTCAGGCTGATTGGCGGGCAACTGATTCCCGACAGCGGTGACATTACCTTCGACGGTCAATCGATCCCGGCAATGGGTCGCAAAACGCTTTATCAAAATCGTCGCCGCATGAGCATGCTCTTTCAAAGCGGTGCGTTGTTCACCGATATGTCCGTGTTCGATAATGTTGCGTTTCCACTGCGAGAGCACACCAGCTTATCTGAATCTATCATTGCTACCATCGTTGCGCTGAAATTGCAGGCGGTAGGCCTGCGCGGTGCGGCACAAATGATGCCCAGTGAATTATCCGGTGGTATGGCCCGGCGGGCGGCCCTGGCCAGGGCAATCGCGTTGGATCCGGAGCTTATTATGTACGATGAGCCCTTTGCTGGTCAGGATCCGATTTCCATGGGGGTGCTGGTGAAGCTTATTCGTGAGCTCAACGACGCGCTCAACCTCACGAGTATCGTGGTTACCCATGATGTGACCGAGGTACTGACCATTGCTGATTATATCTATATTCTCGCCGACCAGCGGGTGATTGGCGAAGGGTCGGCCGAGCAAATTAAAGGCAGTGATTCTGAACTGGTACAGCAGTTTCTGCAGGGTAAGGCTGATGGACCGGTGCCGTTTCATTATCCGGCAGACGATTTGCGCGCAGCATTTTTAGGAGAAAGCGATTGAACTGGATACAACAAACCGGTCGCCACACTCTGGAACGGTTAGCCGCCACGGGTCGCGCAGGACTCATGTTATTCGGGGCGCTATTTGCAGCGCCAAGTCTGAAAAATATTCCGCTGACTATTCGTCAGTTATATGTAGTGGGCGTGCAGTCGCTGGCAATTATAATTGTATCAGGCCTGTTTATTGGCATGGTCATGGCGTTACAGGGTTATACCATTCTCACCGACTACGGTGCAGAAGGCAGCCTGGGTCCAATGGTTGCCCTTTCGCTGCTTCGTGAACTGGGCCCTGTGGTAACAGCATTGTTATTTGCCGGTCGCGCCGGTTCAGCGTTAACCGCTGAAATTGGCCTGATGAAGGCTACTGAGCAATTAAGCAGTTTGGAAATGATGGCGGTTGATCCGCTGCGCCGGGTAGTGGCCCCCCGTTTTTGGGCTGGCATCATAGCCATGCCTATGCTGGCGCTGATTTTCTCTGCAGTAGGCATACTTGGCGGCCATTTGGTTGGCGTTGACTGGCTGGGCGTAGATGCCGGCAGTTACTGGTCAATTATGCAGGCAACCGTCGATTGGGACAAAGATGTCATAAATGGGGTCATAAAAAGCCTCGTCTTTGCCCTGGTTGTGACCTGGATTGCCATATTTAAAGGATATGATTCGATACCAACCTCGGAAGGTATCAGTCAGGCCACCACACAAACCGTGGTGTTTTCGTCATTGGCAGTATTAGGGTTGGACTTCGTGCTCACCGCCCTGATGTTTGGTATTGAATAAAGGGGGCTGGGTACGATGAATCGTTATAAAACGGAATTAATGGTAGGTGTTTTTGTCTTAATGACAGTTGCCGCCTTGTTACTGCTGGCGTTAAAAGTCGCTAATCAAACGGTGATCACTGATGGTGATACCTACACCCTGTATGCCAAGTTTGAAAACATTGGTGGGTTGAAAGTGCGTTCACCGGTTAAAGTGGGCGGCGTTACCATTGGGCGGGTGAATGCCATCAAACTGGATAAGGATGACTACAGCCCGGTTGTTGAGTTAACTATCCAGAGTGAATACAACGAGTTTCCGGAAACCAGTTCAGCGTCAATTCTGACCTCGGGATTACTCGGTGAACAATATGTTGGTTTTGAACCCGGTTTTACCATTGATGGGGTTGAGAACCTGGCTGAAGGTGACTATATCGAGGACACCAGTTCAGCGTTAGTGCTGGAAGAACTGATTGGTCAGTTCCTGTTCAGCCGCAATAGTGAAGAATAGTGACAACAAGCCGGTCTTTATTAATAAGTCTTGCGTTGTCAGGTTAGGAGAGAGAAGTTGAAAGCAAAATTAGCCGCATTTTTTACCTTAGTGCTTATGGTGGTAGCGCCAGTGAGTGCCCAGGATGCCTTGCCCGAGGTCAATAGCCAGGACCCCTATAAAATGGTGGAACAGGTGGGTAACCGTACCTTTGAGCGTATTAAGTCATCAAAGCAGGAAATTGCCGCAAATCCGGAAATTCTTCGTGACATTATGGATCAGGAACTGCTGCCTTATATCGATTACCAGTACAGTGCGTTTAAAGTGCTGGGCAAATATTTCGATATGAAGAAAACCGACCGCGAAACGTTAATCGAATATATTCGGGTGTTTCGTCAGTATCTGGTAACCAGTTATGCCGATGCACTGAGCTATTACGATGATCAGGAAGTGCTGTTTTCGCCACCGCAGGATTTTGATGGTGATAAAACGGTAACCGTACGCGCGCTTATCCGCGATGGCCAACGCCCGGATATCAAAGTGGCTTTCAAAGTGCGGAAAAAAGATAAAGAGTGGAAGGCCTACGACATGGTTGCCGAGGGCATCAGCATGTTGCAGAACGAAATTAAGCAATATGAGCCGGTTATGCGCACCGAAGGCATCGAAAAAGTCATTGAGCTTATGCGTGAGCGTATTGCCAAGCCTATCGAGCTGAAATCTCTGGACGGCAGCACCCGTGAGGCCAGTGAATAGTGACCGACAAACAAACCATCAAACTCAATGGCGCTTTAGACAGCCAGACCCTGAGTCAGGAGTGGTGGTCGTCGCTGAGCAATAGTGACCAGCAGCGCTTGCGCGCTGCTAAACACTGCGAACTAGACTTTCAGGATGTTCAGCGAGTCGATAGCGCTGGCCTGGCGTGGACCCTTAACGCCATTCGTGAGGGAAAAGCACAAGGGGTCAAAATTACTTTGTGCAACCTGCCGGAAAAAATGCTTAAATTGGCAAAAATCAGCGAACTCGACGACGTATTGCCGGTCGGGTAAAAACTATAGATACTGCCGGAGAGTCATGGACATTAAAGATATTGAAAGCTTACTGAAAGAAAAACTCGACTTAGCCGAAGTACATGTTAAAGGTGACGGTTCTCATTTTACCGTGATTGCAGTAAGCGATGCCTTTGCAGAAATGAGTCGCGTCAAACGTCAGCAAGCCGTATACGCCCCATTGAATGCACTCATTGCCGACGGTTCAATGCATGCCGTCTCCATTAAAACTTTTACTGAGAAAGACTGGCAGCGCGAGCGTCAGTTTAATATGCCGCAATAACCCACGCAGGATTCACCAGTGGATAAACTCATTATTAAAAAAAGTCCGCCGTTGAATGGCGAAGTGGTTATTTCAGGCGCTAAAAATGCCGCCTTGCCATTACTCATGACCAGTTTGCTAACCGCACAACCGTGCCGTTACAGCAACGTGCCTCAATTAAAGGACATCAGCACCACCCAGGCGCTGTTAAAAGACCTTGGCGTGGGCGTAGAACAGCAGGAAGCCAATACGGTACTGCTTCACGCTGCCGAGCTTACCAGCGATACCGCTTCTTATGAGTTAGTGCGCACCATGCGTGCATCGATTCTGGTTCTGGGCCCGCTACTTGCCCGACTAGGGACTGCCAACGTTTCCCTGCCCGGTGGCTGCGCGATTGGTGCGCGACCAGTCAATCTGCATCTGGAAGGCCTAGAGAAAATGGGCGCGGTGATCAGCGTTGACGAAGGCTACGTGCGTGCCAGTGTTGATGGCCGCTTAAAAGGCGCTCGTATCTTCATGGATATTGTGAGTGTGGGGGCGACTGAAAACCTGATGATGGCTGCGGCGCTGGCCGATGGTGAAACCATTATCGAAAATGCCGCCCGTGAGCCGGAAATTGTCGACCTGGCGAATTGCCTTAACAGCATGGGCGCGCGCATCTCCGGTGCCGGCAGCGATAAAATTCGTATCCATGGTGTTGAAGCGCTCAATGGTTGCGACTACGCGGTATTACCTGATCGTATTGAAACCGGGACCTATCTGGTCGCGGCAGCGGTTACGGGGGGGCATGTGAAATGTTTAAATGCGGCCCCGGAAACCCTCGACGCGGTTTTATCCAAGCTACAGCAGGCGGGGGCGGTTATTACTACCGGTAAAGACTGGATTGAGCTTGACCGCCGTCACACTCCACTAACAGCGGTAAAAGTAAAAACCGCGCCACATCCTGGCTTCCCGACCGACATGCAGGCCCAGTTTGTGGCACTAAATGCCGTAGCAACGGGCACGGGTGTCATTACCGAAACGATCTTCGAAAATCGCTTCATGCACGTGCCTGAGTTGCAGCGCATGGGCGCTGAAATTGCGCTGGAAACTAACAGTGCAGTGAGTAAAGGTGAGTCGTCACTGAAAGGTGCGCCGGTAATGGCTACCGATTTACGAGCGTCAGCCAGCCTGATTATTGCGGGGTTAGTTGCCGAAGGGGAAACTCATATCAGCCGCATTTATCATCTGGATCGTGGCTATGAAGCCATCGAACATAAGCTGGGTGGTTTGGGCGCAGTAGTCTCCCGGGTAAGCGAATAGCCTGCGCTATTTTCTAATCACAGCGGCCGTTAGCGGCCAGAATATTTCGTACCCGCTGTTCATCAAAGTGTATAGCATGCTTGTTAAGGGCGGGTAGAAATTCATCCAGCGAAGCACCGGTAATTGCACCGGGAAAAGCTTTTTCCACACTCTGCCGGGCAATATGCATCGATAACTGGTTGTTACCTTCTCCAAGCAAAAACTGCGCGACCATCCCCATTTCGGCGCCCCGCTGAATTACCTTAGACACCATCTTGATGGCTTCTGGCGTGCCTAACTGCCACTCGCTGATAACGGCTATTGAAGCAAAATACTGTAAATCCTGCTCATGACGAAAACGGGAAACGTCGCGAACATAGTCAGCGGCGCATTTTTCCGACCAGGTACCACGAAAAAACAGCAACAACAAGTTACCCGCTAAGTGGATGGTGTAGCTCCCGTATTTAAGGCTTGGGCTGGAGTTTACCCTGGTAATCACTTCTACCATTTAGATTGTTCCTGAACTGCAGATCCATTACTTCAATAATAGATGACGAATTCAAAAACGGGGTGATTTTTTACGAAATGCTATTGTAGCTGGAGCTCAGCCACCGTTACCTGCATGGTAAATAAGCTCGCACGACGACTGACTTCCAGTTCCAGGACCGTGCCGGGCTGGGTTTCCGCAATCATATCCAGCGCTTTAGAGGCGCTCTCCAGACGAATACCATCGATAGACATTATGATATCGCCGGGGCGTAATCCGGCCTGTGCAGCTGGCGATTTAGCCGCTACCGCTTTCACTTCAATACCCGGACCGCCGCGTAATTCTTCGCCGATGAAGCCAAGTTGCCCCCGGGTGACCTTGCCGTTAGTAATAATGGACTCCATTACCCGTACTGCGAGCTCGTAGGGAACCGCAAAATTAATCCCGTCGACGATATAGGTGCCGCGACGTTCATCACGCACCTGAAAGTTGGCGTTGGTAATGCCTACCAGGTAGCCATTGCTGTCGACCAGTGCGCCGCCTGAGTTACCCTGGTTGAGAACGGCATCAGTCTGAATAAAATCAACATAGCTGTTGGATAACCCCGTTCTGCCAGCCCGGCTTACGATGCCCTGCGTGATGGTTTGACCAAGGTTATAAGGATTCCCAATGGCCATTACCACATCACCTACGCGTAAATCAGGCTCTTCCAACTGGGGGATGACATGCAGGTTGTTTTCATTGACTTTCAACACCGCCAAATCGGTAAGTTGGTCGGAACCGATAATTTGCGCTTCGGCTACGCGGTTATCCTGCAGTGCAACGAAGATACTGCTGGCGTCTTTAATCACGTGGTGGCAGGTAAGAATGTAACCAGACTCAGTCATAATGACGCCGGAGCCCAAACTGGTGCGCTGGCGTGCCTGATTGTTATAATTGGGATTGTTCTCGATACTCACGCTGTAGATGTTGACTACCGCCGGGGCAGAACGACTCAGGGCCGGGTAGTAGGTTTCACGCTTGGCACTTTGGGGCGTTTGCGCCAACCAACTGGTTCCAAAGCCGGTCCCTTGGCGTAGATCCGGCACCAAAAACAGGATCAGCAAAGCCACTACCAGTCCTAAAAAGACTGAACGAAACATAAATGAAAAGAGTTGTCTGCTCGCCACGTTAATTCTTATTCTGCTTGACGTTGGGCCTGCCACAACCCAGAGAGATTAATAATAATAATAAGCATAACATTTTCGTCAGGAAGGTTATAAGAAGTTTTGCTAAACAACTTCTGTATTCCCTGAATTCTGCACGCTCCAGGCACCTAAGAATTACCTACCTTCCCATCATCCCGGTATACGCTTATTAAATAACCGGAGCCTCTCACCCCGTTACACCGGCACACGTTCAGTAAGTAACCGGGGCCTATTACCCCGTCATCCCGGAATTTTCGAAGAAAATATCCGGGATCTCCTGAACAGTTTTACTCACCCAAAAGAACATCAGCAGGTAGCCAGGTGACTAAGGAGATCCCGGCTCGGAGGCCGGGATGACATAAAGATTTGGGCCGGCATGACTGGATAATCTTGGCTGGTATGACATAAATTTTTTGCAGTACACAAATTCCACAAATAACAGCCGCAAAAAAGGCGGCACTGAGGCCGCCTTACATCAATGCTAAACCTTAATTACTGGCGAATAACTACGTACAGTGAGGCATTACCACGACGGACGTTCATAGCGATAACACCTTTGGTGTTTTCGATGGCGTCACGGAATTCCATCACGTTAGTTACCCGCTGACGGCCTACTTGCAACACTACGTCTTCTTCACGCAGGCCAATACGCAGCGCCGGTGAACCTTCAGCAATCTCGCTAACCAGTACGCCTGCGTTACCGTCGGCATCTTCACCGTTAATCAGTGTTGCGCCTTGCAGAGCCGGGTGGATTTGCTCAGCAACCACTTCGTTTTGGGTTGCGTCATCCAGGATAACATCCAGCGTCAGCTTCTCGCCTTTACGCACAACCGTAAGCTCGACCTCAGCACCAGCGCCCATGCTGGCGATTTTGGCACGCAGTTCGGCAAAGCTACGAAGCTCTTTGTCGTTTACTGCAATGATAATGTCACCAGCTTTAATACCGCCTTTATCGGCCGCTGAATCAGGTTGAACCTCGCTGACAAAAGCTCCTTTGTTCACCTCGGAGTTCATGGCTTCGGCCAGGCCCTGGTCGACATTGCTACCCAGAATACCTAACAAGCCGCGGCGAACTTCACCGAATTCTGCGATCTGATCCACCAGGCTTTTCATCATGTTAGCCGGGATCGCAAAGCCGATACCCACGTTGCCACCATTGGGGCCAAAGATTGCGGTGTTAATACCGACCAGTTCACCGTGCAGGTTAACCAGTGCGCCACCCGAGTTACCTCGGTTGATAGCAGCGTCGGTTTGAATGAAGTCTTCATAACCACCAATGTTCAGGCCGGAACGTCCCAGCGCACTAACAATACCTGACGTTACTGTTTGCGACAGGCCAAACGGGTTACCAATGGCCACCACAAAATCCCCCACGCGGGCTTTATCTGAATCAGCGAGCGGCAGTGCGGTGAGGTCGTCAGATTCAATTTTTAACAGCGCCACGTCACTTTGTTCGTCGGCACCCAGTTTCTTAGCCGTAAACTCACGGCCGTCGGTGAGCTTAACGGTGATCTCATCCGCATTAGCTACCACGTGGGCGTTAGTAACGATATAACCTTTGTCGGCATCAATAATGACACCAGACCCTAGACCGCGGAACGGGCGTTCCTGAGCTTGCTCTGAAGGTCCGCCAAAGAAGTAACGGAACATTTCAGGTACTTGCTGGCGAGAAGTTTGGGTACCTTCCACCGCAATGCTAACCACCGCCGGCATCGCTTCCTCCAGCATGGGAGCCAGCGTAGGCACTTCTTTCTTGCTGTCACTAAAAAAGGGAAGAGCAGCTTGCGTGGATACAGACATCCCCAGAGTACTGGTAACAACGGCTGATACCAACACAAGCTTTCGAAAAGACTTATTCATAGACACATACACTCCTAGTCTCATTGCGAATCGCAATTACTTACCCACAGACTATATGTTTGCCTTAAAAGTTCCGTCGGTTATTTTTTCTCTGCGGCAGGTGGTACAGTATTGCCGACAAATAACCCAGAACTTTGGTTAGCAAAATCCAGAGGTTGGGTATCGCTGTTCGCGTTCTGTTTATTCTTTTCTGCACCTTTTATATTGTTCCGTAGATAGGCGGTAGTATGTTCGCCGAAAAACGGTACGGCCGGTGCAGCGTCTGAATCCGTGGTTTCAAGCAGGTCTTCGTATTCAGATAAACTCTGTTTAAGGCCATTACATTGTTTTTCAATAGCCTCGATAGATTGTTTTACCTGAAAAACGTGATGCTGAGACTGTTGAGCGAGCAATTCCTTAATCGCCTTTTCGGCGGCCTCGTTGGCTTTAACGGCCCCTTCTTTGGTGTACATAAACCGGGCAACAAAAAAACCAATTATTAAGCCAATTGCCAGCATTGCTAAGGGGATAACCACTTCCATTATTTTCTCCAATGTAACTGTTTACCGGGAACAAACCACAGGGCTTCAGGGTTTTTCCCGCTGCCAAACTTCGACAGTAATTGCTTAGTATGCTGCATACTATGCATAACTGAGACTATAGCAAGAGCTAACGCATTTTGCGCTGACTTATTGTGGCAAAATGTGTCGTTAATGGCCCTTTTCAGGTAGTCATGCTGGTCTGGTTTGGTCGAACCGGTGCACTATCCGCTGCTTTATACGGTGTTGCGTTGGTGTTAGTGCAAATTTAAGGCATAATAGCACTCCATTCAGGGCTGAGACGCCCAACCAGTCAGTGTGGCAATACACTGAGTTGTGCTGGCAAGTTAACATCACTCATGTGTTTATTCCTGTCAGTGCAGTGTTGATGGTCTGCTACCGGGCCTTATGTGAAGAAATCAGTCTCTACAGGAGAACAGCAGGCGATGACGCCTTGGGAAAAATATCAGCAAGACCTGACCCGTGAGGACTTTAAGCACGATCCGGCGCAGGAGACTGCCGTTCGCGAGTTGCAGCGATTATACGAAGATTTACTTCACGAGCCTGCTTCGCAAGGCGGTTTTGCCAACAAGCTGAAATCACTGTTTGGCAGTAAGCCTGCCGCAGCGCCGGTACAGGGCATTTATTTTTACGGCGGGGTAGGCCGCGGCAAAACGTATCTGGTTGACACCTTTTTTCAGTGTTTGCCCTTTGAAAATAAAATGCGCGTGCATTTTCACCGCTTTATGCACCGCGTGCATGAAGAGCTTAAACTGCTCGGCGGTAAGCAGGATCCACTGGAAATTATTGCCACTAAGCTGGCGGGTGAGACCCGGATTATCTGCTTTGATGAATTTTTCGTCTCTGATATTACGGATGCCATGATCCTCGGCACCCTGATGGAAGCATTATTTGCCCAGGGTATAGTGCTGGTGGCTACGTCTAATATCGTACCCGATGAGCTGTATCGCAATGGTTTGCAGCGTGCACGTTTCTTACCGGCCATCGCGCTGATCAACAAACACTGTAATGTAGTGAATGTCGACAGCGGAGTGGATTATCGCCTGCGTACGCTTAAACAAGCGGAGATCTTCCATTATCCATTGGACGAACAGGCGTTGGTTAACCTGAATAACTATTTTGTACAACTGGCCCACGGTGAAGGCGATCAAGACGCCACTATCGAAATTAATCACCGCACCCTGCAAACCCTGCGCGATTCCGACAGCGTATTAATGATCGACTTTAAAGTGTTGTGCGAAGGCCCTCGCAGTCAGTCAGACTACATTGAACTGAGTCGTTGCTACCATACGGTACTGCTGGCTAACGTCAAGCAGATGGGGCAGGGGAATGACGACGTAGCACGGCGTTTTATTGCCATGGTGGATGAGTTTTACGAACGCCATGTTAAGCTCATTATGTCGGCCGAAGTGGCCCTGGAAGCACTCTACACCGAAGGCATGCTCAATTTTGAGTTTAAACGGTGTCTGAGCCGGCTCCAGGAAATGCAGTCCCATGAATATTTGGGCAGAGAACACTTACCTTAAATAATAAAAGTCGTTAAAATCGGGGCATGAGCCCTGCATAAACGCAGTTGTCTGCCTGGATGATGTGCGTAGCGACCAAGCTGGAAACAACAAGAGATACCTAAGATGGGAAGAGCATTCGAAGTAAGAAAAAACGCCATGGCCAAAACGGCTGGCGCCAAAACTAAAGTTTATTCTAAATACGGTAAAGAAATTTACGTGTGCGCCAAAAACGGTGGCCCGGACCCGGATACCAACCTGTCGCTCAAACGCCTGATGGAAAAAGCCAAGAAAGATCAGGTGCCCAGCCATGTTATCGATAAAGCTATCGATAAAGCCGCTGGCGGCGCTGGCGAAGATTTCGTACCCGCGCGTTACGAAGGGTTTGGCCCGGGTAACTGCATGGTGATTGTTGACTGCCTGACCGACAACAACAACCGTACCATTACTGATGTGCGTAACTGTTTTACTAAAACCGGTGCCAAAATTGGCGCACAGGGCGCGGTATCACACATGTTCGAACATCAGGCAATATTCATTTTTGCCGGTGACGACGAAGACGAAATTCTCGAAATCCTGATGGAAGCCGACGTAGACGTGACCGACGTAGAAAGTGAAGACGGCAAAATTTCAGTTTACGCGCCACATACAGAATTCTACAAAGTCAAAACCGCGCTAACCGACGCCAAACCGGATCTGGAGTTTGAAGCCGAAGAAATCAGCTTTATTCCACAAACCGAAGTCGAAATCAGCGAAGATGACATGCCCATGTTCGAGAAGTTCATGGAAATGCTCAACGACTGTGACGACGTACAGGACGTTTATCACAACGCGATAACGCCAAATTAATCGGCTTTCAGGCAGGCTCCCAGCCTGCCCGAGCATGACTAAGGCACACTCAGGCGAAAGCCAACGGTGTGCCTTTTTATTTATGATCAGCGGTTTACCTAATTTAACCTTCCAGCAAAAACTCAGCGCTTTCAAAGGCCGCCTGAATATACTTAACAAAAACACTTAAACGCATGGCCATATGACGATTCGGCGCATACAGTAACGAAATCAACAGCGGCGACGGTTGCCAGGCTGGCAGTACCGGTACCAGTTGTCCTTGTTTGATGGCTTTACCAACAATAAAAGTAGGTAGCAGCGCCAGCCCCATTCCCTGAATAGCCGCTTGTTTTAGCACATCGCCGTTATTAGAGCTTAATACCCCATTAATACGCACCCTCTGCGATTTGTTCTGATGCAACAGATCCCAGTAGTTGCCATGCACCAGATTGCCGTATTGCAGGCAAGGCAAATCTTTTAGCTCATCCGGTGAGCTTGGTGTACCGAATCGCTGCAGTAATGCCGGTGCGGCGCAGATGCAGCGGGAAGTATAGGTAATGTCGTGCTCAATCAATGCGGGATTGGTTTCTGGCGGGCCAATGCGCAGTGTCATGTCAAACTGGTTCGACAGCGGATCGCGCTTCTCGTCTGATAAATCCAGTTGTACCTGAATGTGTGGATACGCCTGCATAAAATCCAGCACCACCGGCGTGAGGTGAGTCAGCCCAAACGACATGGGTGCGTTAATTTTAATCGTACCAGAGAGGGTTTGCTGGTCTTCCTGTAGTTGTAATTCAGCATCATCGAGGTTTTCCAGTACTGGCAGAATATTGGCCAGATAGGCCTGACCAGCATGGGTTAAATCCACTTTACGGGTGGTGCGATTAAATAAACTCACCCCAAGGCAGTCTTCCAGCCACAGCACCTGACGGTTAATTTGTGACCGGGACTGCCCCATGTGCCGGGCCGCACCGGCGAAGCTGCCCTTACGGGCCACACTAATAAACGCGCGCATGGCGGTCAGTTTATCCATTACGGTCCCCTTTCATCAGCGTATTTTATTGTTGCTAAATATGCGACAGTGTATCTTCATTTGTGATTATTGTCCTTGTTTGTGCTGCTGTTAAACTCTTCCTATCACAAATAAGGAGCCTGTTATGAATATTCGTAAAGCGGCCGAAAGAGGCCAGGTTAATTTAGGTTGGCTACAGTCACAGCATTCATTTTCGTTTGGGCACTACTATGATGAGCGTTATATGGGCCATGGCCCACTGCGTGTGATCAATCAGGATGTAGTGCAACCCGGTGGCGGGTTTAGTGAACATGGCCACGCTAATATGGAAATCATTTCCTATGTATTGAGCGGTGAGCTGGCGCATAAAGACAGCGAAGGCAATGAATCGGTTATCCGCCCCGGTGATGTGCAAAAAATGACGGCGGGCACCGGCATTCGTCACAGCGAGTTTAACCACAGTAATCAGGCGCCGGTCCAGTTTCTGCAAATCTGGGTGGTGCCCAACCAGGCCAATGTGACGCCCGGTTATGTACAAAAGCACTTTGCCGGCTTACTCGAACCAGCTGCAGCGCCAGCACTGATATTCTCGCTACACGGCGAGGGTGATTCACTACCGATTTATCAGGATGTCAGCGTGCTGGCCGGAAAACTGATTGATGACAGCAACTGGCAGTATGCGGGCAATGCAAATCGTATCGGCTGGCTGCAAGTGGTGGAAGGCAGTGCAGTGATCAAAGGTGAAACTGTATCAGCCGGCGATGGCGTTGCCTTTGCCCGCGGCGAAAATGTTGAGCTGAGTCACACTGACGAATTACACATCCTCTATTTTGATCTACCGGCAAAATAAGCCATGGCGCGCGGCGGCGAACTTAGCTACAATGCGCGCCGGAGTTGGCCAGGCAATCGCCGCTTTCGTAAGAAAGGGGAGGAAAGTCCGGGCT
>NZ_CAJXQY010000130.1 GCF_913058315.1 uncultured Alteromonas sp.
GTGTATAACCAACCCGCAATAGTGGCTTCGTTTGTACCCAAAGATCAGCCCGAACTGGTATTAAGCGGTTCAACCAAAGCCCCGGTAGAAGAAGAAGCCATTGTGGCTGGCAGCGAGCCAGAGTTTGAAGAAAAGCCGGTCGAGTTTACCAAAACTCTTACGGTTCACGACCGTTCAGAACCACCGCTATCAGAGTTACCCACCCTCACTACGCCCGATATCTGGCATCAGTCACTCGATAACGGTGTAGACCTGATTGGCATTACCAGTAACGAACTGCCCGTCGTTAACTTCTCCCTCACTGTAGAGGGTGGACAATGGCTCGATCCAAAAGGTAAAGCGGGCACCGCGGCGCTAATGGCACAGCTTCTCAACGAAGGGACCGCTAGTAAAACACCCCAGGAACTGGAGCAGGCGATTGGCCAGTTAGGTGCACAACTTTCGGTGTCTGCAGATCGGGAGAGTATTCAGCTATCTGGTCGCGTGCTGGCCAAACACTACCCGGCGCTGATGGCACTAGCAGGCGAAATGTTACTGTCGCCCCGGTGGGACGAAAATGAGTTTGCACGTCTTAAATCCGCCAGCTTAACCCGCATTAAGCGTGACGAAGGCAATGCAGCACGTATTGCCAGCAATGTGTTTGCGCATCTTCTGTATGGTGAAGATCATGTTGCCGGCCAGCCGATGGGCGGAACTCAGGCCAGTGTGGAAAACATTACCCTGGCTGATGTTAAGGCGTATTACGAAAAAGTCATGTCGCCCAGGCAAGCCACCTTGCATGTAGTTGGTGCACTAAGCCCGGAAGAAGCCGTAATGGCAGCCGCTCCCATTAAAGGCTGGCAGGGCGAGGCAATGACACTGCCCGAACAACCCACGGTAACGCCGGTAGAAAAACCCGTGGTGTATTTTGTGGATGTACCCGATGCCAAACAATCCGTTATTTATGTTGGGAAACCGGTTTTACCTGCTTCAAATGCCGATTTCTTTGCAATTGATTTTGCCAATGAGCGCCTCGGTGGCGGCATGAGTGCCCGGTTAGGCCAAACCCTGCGGATCCAGAAAGGCTACACCTATGGCGCCTATTCTTATTTGCCCGCAGCGCAGTACCAGGTGCCCTTTATTGCCGCTTCCCAGGTAAGAACCAATGTGACCCTGGAATCTTTGGAGATCTTCAGAGAGCTAATTGGCCAGTACCAGCCCACTTACAGCGAAGAAGATTTGGCAACCGCTAAAAACATGGTAATTAAGGCTAACTCCAGACGCTTTGAAACGTTGGGTAGTCAGCTTAATATGCTGGAAGAGATCAGCACACTGGGATTATCAGACAATTACATTGCTCACCAACAGGCATTTGTGCAGAACGCTACATTGGAAGATATCCATCAGGTGATTAAGCAACACCTAAATGAACAACAAATGATTTATCTGGTGGTAGGTGATGCCGCTACGCAACTGGAGCGCATTAAAGCGCTTGGCTACGGCGAGCCAGTTGTACTGGATATTTACGGGAATCCTGTCAACCCAATCTAAAAAGTACGAAACCAAAACAACGAAAGAAAAAGGGTCAGAGTCCATTATTGGTTTCCTATAATGGACTCTGACCCCTGTAGAATTACAAGCGGCTAATTTCGCGGTTTAGCTGATACTCACGTGACGTAACGTAAGTTTCCATTTTACGCAACCGGGATTCAATGGTCTGAAACCGATTGGTGATGTCGTGAAATGCCTGACGAGGAGGCTCTCCTGCCTGCCAAACCCGGGTTTTCACTTCCACTTTATCATTCTTACCTGAACCTGAATTTCTCCATCCTTTACCGCTGACTTCCACCGGTTGATCATAATTCATGGTATCGGGATTTTGCGGCTTCTTGTCAAAAATGAACCAGCACGCCACATAACTTACCAGAACAAAAGGGCCGGCCAGTAGGAAAAACGCAGTCACCGTCAGAATTCTTACCAGCCACACTTCTAAACCGAAGTACTCTGCAATGCCGGCACAAACGCCGGCTATGCGACCGTGCTTGGCATCACGGTAAATGGTTTTCTTACTGTTCATGCCCGGTTCCTCCATTCAGGTGCTTCTGAGTCTAAAATAGCCTCCAGCGTTTGAATTCGCTCTGACATCGCTTCCGCCTTACCCGCCAATTCCTGCAGAGCTACCTGCTCTTCGGCTGACAAGCCCTGGCTGACTTGCTTTTTACTGCGGTAATGCAGAATTAGCCAGATGGGGGCCACAAAAATCAAAAAGATGATCAGTGGTGCCAGTATGAGTCCAACAATATCTCCGTCCATTTTAATACCTCCGGTCAGAAGTGCTGAGTTCCCCCAGCCAATAAATTATAATCAGTTATTTAGATTTTGCTGTCTTTGCAGCAGGCTTATCAGCCTTTTTCATCTTCGCTTTCAGCGCTTCTAACTCATCATTTATTTTGTCGCCTGCTTCCAGCTCGGCAAATTCGTCCTGCAGCGTTTTCTTGTCTAAATCATAGGACTCAACCTGCGATTCAATATCATCAATTTTGCGCTCGTACTGATCAAAGCGACCCATAGCCTCATCAATCTTACCGCTGTCGAGGGTTTTACGCACTTCTAAGCGCGATGACGCGGTTTTCTGACGCATCAGAATCGTTTTCTGACGGGCTTTGGCGTCAGCCAGCTTTTCCTGTAACTGCACAATTTCATCCTGCAGTTTGCTGATTTGTTCTTCCACTGCATTTAATTCAGTGGTGAGCACGTCAGCCGCTTCCTGACTCTTTTTCTTTTCCTGCAGTGCTGAACGGGCCAGATCTTCACGGTCTTTGCTCAGAGCAAACTCCGCTTTGTTCTGCCAGTCGGCAGCGTCCGCTTCCATTTTACTGATTTGAGAAGCTATTTCCTTTTTGTTCGCGATGGTCTTAGCCGACGCAGAACGAACCTCAACGAGCGTGTCTTCCATTTCCTGAATAATCAGACGAACCATTTTTTCAGGATCTTCGGCTTTATCCAGTAACGCGTTAATATTTGAGTTCACAATATCTGTGAAACGAGAGAAGATACCCATAATTATTTACCTCTAGCGCGTGTTAAACATTTTGGATTAACTTGGTTTGAACTTGTAATAGTACATACAAATACCGCGCCAACTCACAAAACCAAACTAACACATTGAATTACTTAAAAAATATTTAATATTAATAAAGTCTGTAATCAATATAGTTTTTAATCTACACTATTAATTGGTCGATTTGGCTACTTTTTGAGGGAATTAATGAGTCGTTTTCGCCAGCAAGATAATTTACTTGGCCAGGCAAACAGTTTTTTAGAGGTTTTAGAGCAGGTTTCGCAAATCGCACCGCTGAATAAACCTGTGCTTATTATCGGTGAACGTGGTACCGGTAAAGAACTGATTGCAGCACGCTTGCACTTTCTGTCACAGCGCTGGGATCAAAACTATGTAAAATTAAACTGTGCCGCACTCAACGAGAATTTGCTGGAAAGCGAGCTCTTTGGTTACGAGGCCGGCGCCTTTACCGGCGCGGGTAAGCGTCGCGAGGGGCGGTTCGAACTCGCCCACACCGGCACCCTGTTTCTGGATGAACTGGCCAACACGTCCGGCTTAATTCAGGAAAAGCTCCTTCGTGTTATCGAATACGGTGAATTTGAGCGTGTTGGTGGCAACAAGACGTTAAAAGTCGATGTACGCTTAATTGCCGCCACCAACGAAGACCTCCCTGCACTAGCCGACAGCGGCGAATTCCGTGCCGATCTGCTGGACCGGCTGGCCTTTGATGTTATTACCATCCCGCCGCTGCGTGAACGCCAGGATGATATTATGCTGCTGGCCGAAACTTTCGCGATTAATATGGCCCGGGAGCTCGAAATGGAGCTTTTCAGCGGCTTTACCGAAAAAGCCAAACGCACGCTGCTCAACTATGACTGGCCCGGTAACATTCGGGAGTTAAAGAACGTAGTGGAGCGCGCCGTCTACCGCTGCAATAACCCCCATTTACCAGTCCATGAAATTATCCTCGATCCTTTTGAGTCGGCATTCAGACCTAAAGGACGAATAAAAACCCAGGACCGAATCTCTACGCCTGCCGAGCAGACCGAATCCGGCCCGGCAGCCACCAGCGAGGCGACCGTATCGGCAGACCCCGTGGTCCCGGTCATCCCGGTAAAACCCGCGACCGAGTATCCGGTAGACCTAAAAAATCTGTCGCAGCAATATGAAATCGAACTCATTCAGCAAGCTTTGGCTGACAGCCAGTACAACCAAAAGAAAACGGCGGAAAAACTCAGCCTGACCTATCACCAGTTGCGGGGTTACCTGAAAAAGTACAACCTGCTCGACTCTACGGCGAGTGAGGAAGAGTAATCATGCACAAGTGGTTCGTCTGGCCGGTGATTACAACAGCTTTGATGACGCTACTGGGGGGGTGCTCTCCGCAAAAATACAGTGCTAACTATAAGAATGGCCTGGTGTACTGCTCAGAAAGCGATCCGATATCCATGAATCCGCAGCTAGATACTTCAACCACCACTGCCGATGCCACAGCCCACCAGATATACGACAGACTGCTTGAGTTCGACACCGCAACCGGCCGCATCCGTCCATCGTTAGCCTCCGGCTGGTCTATCAGTGACGACGGCTTGCTGTACCGCTTTACGCTGCGCCAGAACGTCAAATTTCACACCACCAGTTACTTTACGCCCTCCCGGACATTTGACGCCAGTGATGTGCTTTTTTCATTTAACCGCTGGCGTCTGCCACAACACGGATTTCATGATATTTCCGGTGGTTATTATCCTTACTTCGAGTCGTTAGGACTGGCCGATAATATTGCCGATATCAACGCCCCCTCGCCCTATGAAGTTGAAATCAGTCTAAAACAACGGGATAGCTCTTTTCTGGCAAATATCGCCAGTGACTTTTCCGTGATCCTTTCGGCCGAATATGGCGACGTGCTCATGTCTAACGGCATTCCGGAAAGAATAGACAGACTGCCCATTGGCACCGGCCCTTATCAGTATGCCGATTATCAGAAAAACCATTATATCCGTTATGACGTGAATAATGATTACTGGGGAGGCACGCCGGCGAGTAAAGCACTGATCTTCGATATTACCCCGAAAAGCTCGCTGCGACTGGCCAAACTGATGACCGGTGAGTGTGACGCAGTGGCCTTTCCGGCGAGGGTGGATCACCAGATCATTCGTGAACGTGAAGACCTGGTGCTGGCCGAGAAACCCGGTCTGAACATCGGCTTCTGGGCATTCAATACCCAGCGTCCGCCGTTTAATAACCCATCAGTGAGAAAAGCGCTGGCCTATGCCATCGATAAAAACACACTGATTGAGGCGGTCTATTTCGACAGCGCCACCCGCGCTAAATCGTTGTTACCCGCCGCCAGCTGGGCCTACCAGGCGGATGCGCAGGATACAGGCTATAACCCGGTTCTGGCCAGACAGTTACTCGATGAAGCCGGTATCGAACCCGGCTTTACCATGTCTGTCTGGGCAATCCCTGTAGAGCGGGCTTATAACCCTAATGCCCAGAAAATGGCAGAACTGATCCAGCGCTATCTGGCAGACATTGAGGTAGAAGTGAATATTGTCAGCTACGACTGGTCGACCTTCCGGCGCCAGTTACGTCAGGGCAATCATGATTCAGTATTGATTGGCTGGTCTGCGGATAACGGCGATCCGGACAACTTCTACCGGCCCTTATTAAGCTGTGACGCTATCCCCTCCGGGACAAACCGGGCGAGGTGGTGTAACCCCGCTTATGATGAAATACTCGACCGTGCCATAAAAACCGAAGATGTGGATATCCGCAAAGCGTTGTACTTCCAGGCCAACGAACTGCTTTTCGATAAATTGCCGATGGTCCCTATTGCCCATGCCTACCGTTATCAGGCTTACCGGGAAGAATTAAACGGTATGGTAATCAACCCTTACGGCGGTGTCAGACTGGGCGGAGTGACCAAACAACGTGATTAGGATCCTGCTTCGTTACTGTATTTTGTTCAGCCTGACGCTATTGTCTTTGTGTGCCCTGTCGTTTTCACTGATTTATTTATTTCCGGCAGAGCCTGTTACCACCCTGACCGGCATTACCCCGCAAAATCTGATGCAACACGAAGCGCTGATGAATCAGTATCATCTGAACAACAGCATTATCGTGCAGTTTGCCGACTACCTCAGCGAGCTGTTCGCCGGTAACTGGGGCGTCAGTCTGATTTCCGGACAGCCCTTATCACAAGAAATAATGCTGGCCTTACCTGCCACCATTGAGCTCAGCGCCTGTGCCATGTTTATTGTTATTGTGGTGGGTATACCACTGGGGTGTTACAGCGGTTTGCGCGCCTACAGTACTACCGATTTTACCATCAACTCCCTCAGTGTGACGGCGTATTCAGTGCCGGTATTCTGGTTAGCGGTGCTGTTTATACTGACTTTCAGTTTGCAGTTTGGCTGGCTACCATTATCCGGGCGAATTAATCTGTTGTTTAATATTCCCCCTCAAACCGGCTTTCTGCTCATCGATATTTTGCTGGCCGATAATGTTGATAAAGCCGCAGCATTCAGCGATGCGCTGTTACATATGATCCTGCCAGTGTTGTCCATCGCATTTATTTCTACCGCTTCGATGATCAGGATAACCCGGCGTTCAATTATCGATGTGCTCAACAGGCCTTTTATTATTGCGGCACGGTCCAAAGGGTTATCGAGCAAGCAGATATTTTTCCGCCATGTGCTACGTAATGCTCTGTTACCAATATTGCCTTTAATGGCCATGCAGATTACCACGCTGATCACTAACGCCATGATCGTGGAAACCTTGTTTTCCTGGCCCGGCATAGGCAATTGGCTGATTCAGGCAATTTATCAACGGGATTACTCGGCGCTGCGAATGGGTATGCTGGCCGTGTCGACCCTGGTGGTTATGATCACCATTGCCATTGATTTGTTTAACCGTTTAATCGATCCAAGCAGGGAAAAATTCGAAAGTGTCACGATTTAGCCTCTACGATGATGAAGCCCATCCGTCGCCGTGGCAACACACCTGGCGGGCGTTTAAATCCAGTCATATTGCACTGGTAGGGCTGGGCGTCTTACTATTATTTGTATTTTTCGCTTTTTTCGCACCGCTTGTGGCCCCCTATAACCCGGCCTACCAGAATACCGAAGCCCTGCTTATTCCACCAAGCTGGGCGCCCAACGGTTCGATTGCCCATCTGTTCGGCACCGATGCCCTGGGCCGGGATTTATTTTCCCGCATCATGTATGGTTGTCGGGTGACATTCGGTACCAGCCTGTTAGTGGTCATTATTGCCATGCTCGTGGGCGTAACCATCGGCACCATCGCCGGCATGCTCAGCGGTGTTCGCTCGAGCGTTGTAAACCATTTGCTGGATGCCCTCATGGCTATCCCTACCCTGCTGATTGCCATTATTATTGTTGGTATTCTGGGCAGTGGTCTGGTGAACAGTATGTGGGCGATTACCCTGGCGCTAATCCCCCAGTTTGTGCACCACACCCGTTCCTTTGTGCGTGGTGAAATGAAAAAAGACTATATCCAGTCTTCCACCCTCGACGGTGCCAGCAACCTGCAACTGTTTTACCATTCAATATTACCCAATATGATTGAAATGCTCGTGGTTCAGGGCACCCTGGCCCTGTCTATTGCGGTGATCGACATTAGCGCCCTGGGTTTCTTAAACCTGGGCGCGCAAGCACCGCTTCCCGAGCTGGGCGCAATTTTGGCCACCGGTCTCGATGCTGGCTATCTGGCGCCCTGGAATATTGCAATTCCTGGTGTGTCGATTTTTCTGATGGTATTGTCAATTACCATAGTGGGTGATGGACTGCGCTCTGCGCTACGTAAACGGGTGAATCGCTAATGCCTTTACTGGACATCAAAAACCTGACCCTGGAGATTGATACCGGGACCCAGGTGATCAAGGCGCTGGATAAAATTAATCTAACCGTTAACTCGGGCGAGATTCGCGCTCTGGTGGGTGAATCCGGTTCTGGTAAAAGCTTAATAGTACAGGCTATATCTGGTGCCACGCCGCCCAATTGGAGCATTACCGCCGACCGTATGAGCTGGAACGGTAATAATCTGCTGTCGATGTCGGAGCAAAAACGCCGGCAAATCCTGCGCAAAGACATCGGCGTGGTGTTTCAGCATGCTATCGCGTCGCTGGACCCGTCTGTAACCCTGGGCGAGCAACTGGAAGAATCACTGCCGGACCAGTTAATTGAAGGTAGTTGGTTCTGGCAACGGGCACAATCGAGACGCAAGGTGGTTATTAACACCGTGCACAAAGTCGGGATTAAAGATCACAACCAGTATCTGCGAGCTTACCCACACCAGATCCCCACCGATATTGGCCAGAAGCTAATGCTCGCCATGGCCCTGGTCAGCCAGCCGAAAATGCTGATTGCCGATGATCCGACCCGGGGCATGGAAACCACCACCAAAGTGCAGGTGTTAAAGTTACTGTCACGCCTCAATCAAACCCGGTCACTGGGCATTTTATTTGTTAGCCATGACCTGCTGGCCATTGCCAGTATGTCGCATACCATGACGGTACTCTATTGCGGGCAAACGGTGGAATCCGGCAAGATGAAGCATATTCGCAAACGGCCATTACACCCTTATACCAAGGCGTTAATGGACAGTGCGCCGAGTTTTAGCAAGGATTTACCGCCTAAATCTCAGTTACCTACCCTGGCCGGTACCATTCCGACCCTGCAACATTTGCCTATTGGCTGTCGTCTGGGGCCGCGCTGCCCGAGAGCCCAACGAGCCTGTGTAAACGTGCCTGCGGTACGCAAGATTCATGATCACAGCTATAGCTGCCACTTCCCGCTTCATCGGGAGAAAGTATGACTCAGATACTTAACGTCAGCGGCTTAACCTTTCGCCATAGCAGTAAAAAACGCTGGCTGAAAAAACCGGAGGTGTTTTCCCTTGGTCCTATTGATATGCAGGTCACCAAAGGAGAAACCATCGCTATTATCGGTCAGAACCGGTCTGGCAAATCGCTGCTGGCCAAAATGCTCGCCGGTGCAGTGGAGCCGGATGAAGGACGTATTCAGTTACAGGAAGAAAGATACTGGTCAGTGAAACACCGGGTGGCGCGCAAAAAAGCCGACATTACCGGTATCCGCATGATATTCCAGCACAACAGTGAGTCGATTAACCCCGGGATAACAGTGGGCCAAATCCTTGACGAGCCGCTACGCTTAAATTCATCGATGTCAGAAGAAGAGCGTAAAGCCCTGATAGGCGACACACTGGTAAAAGTAGGGTTACTGCGGGAACATATCTATTTTTACCGGCATATGCTCTCTGACGGCCAGCAACAGCGTGTTTCGCTGGCCAAAGCGATATTACCCGACCCCAAAGTGTTAATTGCCGATGAGCCTTTTGCCGCGCTGGATCCGACTATTCGTTCCCAGACCGTCAACCTGATCCTGCAGTTACAAAAAGAAATGGGCCTGGCGTTTATCTTTATTTCCCACAACCTGGGGATTGTCCGGCACATTGCAGACCGGGTGATTGTGATGGATAAGGGACAGATTATTGAAAGTGGTAAAACCGAGACCATCTTTCGATGGCCTCAGCATGAGATGACCAAAAAACTGGTGATGTCGTATCAGTCGTTAATCCCGCAACAAACGATGCGGGAACCAGACTAATTGCCTAACCAACCAGTGCCAGCAGTACCCCTGCCGCCACGGCAGAACCCAGTACGCCAGCCACGTTAGGTCCCATAGCATGCATTAACAGGAAGTTATGCGGGTTTGCTTCCAGACCCACCTTGTTTACCACCCGCGCGGCCATGGGTACCGCCGACACGCCTGCCGCACCGATCAGAGGATTAATGGTTCCCCCGCTGGCTTTGCTCATCGCCTTAGCCATCAGTACACCGGTTGCGGTGCCGATAGCGAAGGCCACCGCCCCCAGTCCCAGAATACCGAGTGTTTCCACCGTCAGGAATTTATCTGCAGACAGCTTGGAGCCTACCGCTAATCCCAGGAAGATGGTGACGATATTGATGAGTTCGTTCTGAGCGGTTTTACTCAGGCGATCGACCACACCACATTCTTTCATCAGGTTACCGAAGCAGAACATACCCACCAGTGGGGTTGCCGAAGGCAGGAACAGAATGGTCAGGAACAGCACTGCCAGCGGGAATAAAATCTTCTCTTTGGCTGAAACGTGACGTAACTGCGCCATTTCAATTTTACGCTCTTCCGGGGTGGTCAGCGCTTTCATAATGGGTGGTTGTATAATTGGTACCAGCGCCATGTAAGAATACGCAGCAACCGCTATAGCACCCAGCAAGTCCGGCGCCAGCCGGGAAGCGAGGAATATCGCCGTAGGCCCGTCAGCTCCGCCAATAATAGCGATTGCCGAGGCGTCCTTGAGGGAAAAATCAAAACCCGGAATAAAATTAAGCGCAATCGCCCCGAACAGCGTGGCAAAGATACCAAACTGCGCAGCCGCACCGAGCAGCAGCATTCGCGGATTGGCTATCAGCGCGCCAAAGTCGGTCATTGCTCCCACGCCCATAAAGATGAGCAGAGGGAAAACGCCGGAGTGGATCCCCACTTCGTAGATGTAATACAACAGACCGCCAGGCTCGGTGAACCCCGCCAGCGGAATGTTAGTCAGTAAGGCGCCAAACCCTATCGGAAATAACAGTAATGGCTCAAACTTTTTAACGATCGCCAGATACAACAGTAGTCCGCCTACTGCCATCATAATTAGCTGGCCCGCTTGAAAATGGGCCAGCGCCGTGCTGTCCCATAGTATGGCTAATTGTTCCATGGCCGCTTAACCCAAACTGATCAGAGGCTGACCGCTGGAAACGCCATCGCCGTCTTTTACCTGAATTGAAGACACTGTACCGTCAAACGCACTGCGAATTTCGGTTTCCATTTTCATTGCTTCCAAAATGATTACAACGTCGCCGTTGGCCACCTGATCGCCTGGCGAAACCAGGATTTTAAACACATTACCGGCTAACGGCGCGTTAATGGTTTGACCCGATGGTGCCGGGGCTGCAGGCGCTGCCGCCTGAGCAGGAGCAGACGCTGCTGGCGTAATAGCCCCCAGTTCGCCTTGAGCGCCGACTTCAACGCTGTACAGTTTGCCGTCTACACGAACATCATAAACAGCCGCTTCTGATGCTGATGCCGGGGCGCTGGCTGCCGGTGCAGCTGGCGCGGCTTCTTCGCCGGTTGGAACCGGTTCAAATGCATCCGGGTTATTGCGGTTTTCAAGGAATTTAAGGCCAATTTGTGGAAACAGTGCATAGGTCAGCACATCGTCGATTTTGTCTTTGGCCAGAGTAATCGACTTTTCCTTGGCCAGACTATCGAGTTCAGTTTCGAGTTTTTCCAGTTCCGGCTCAATCAGATCGGCCGGACGACAGGTAATCGCCTCGCCACCGTCCAGTACCCGCGCTTGCAGTTCACTGTTAACAGGCGCAGCGGTAGCACCGTATTCGCCTTTCAGTACGCCTGCGGTTTCTTTAGAAATACTCTTATAACGTTCGCCGGTGAGGACGTTTAACACCGCCTGGGTACCAACGATTTGCGACGTCGGTGTGACCAGAGGAATAAAGCCCAGATCTTCACGAACCCGCGGGATTTCCTGCAGCACTTCGTCAAACTTATCAGCTGCGCCCTGCTCTTTCAGCTGGCTTTCCATGTTGGTTAGCATACCACCTGGCACCTGAGCCAGCAGAATGCGCGCATCCACGCCTTTCAGGCTGCCTTCAAACTTGGCGTATTTTTTCCGTACATCACGGAAATACGCAGCAATCTCAGCCAGTTCGGGTAAATCCAGTCCGGTATCACGCTCAGTACCTTCCAGAATAGATACCATAGTTTCAGTGGCAGAGTGACCGTAAGTCATACTCATGGATGAAATAGCGGTATCCAGAATATCAATGCCGGCATCAATGGCCTTCTGATACGTTGCTGTACTCAGACCGGTTGTGGCGTGACATTGCATGGCAATGGGTACCTCAACGGTTTTCTTCAGCTCGGTGATTAAGGTTTCACACTCGTAGGGCTTAAGCAGGCCCGCCATATCCTTAATACAAATTGAGTGAACCCCCATGTCCTCAAGCTGTTTCGCCATATCCAGCCACAGTTCGAGGTTATGAACCGGACTCACCGTATAGGAAATAGTCCCCTGGGCATGGGCACCGCAATCCACAGCCGCTTTAATCGCCGTTTGCAGGTTGCGCACATCGTTCATGGCGTCAAAGATACGGAACACGTCGACACCGTTGTCGTGGGCTCGCTCAACGAAGCGGGTCACTACGTCATCCGCATAGTGACGATAGCCCAACAGGTTCTGGCCACGCAGCAACATCTGTTGCGGGGTTTTAGGCATGGCCTTTTTTAATTCGCGAATACGCTCCCAGGGATCTTCGCCAAGATAACGTATACAGGAATCGAAGGTAGCACCACCCCAGGACTCGATTGACCAATAACCCGCATTATCAAGCTTTTCAGCGATGGGGAGCATATCCTCCAGACGCATTCTGGTGGCTAACAGTGATTGGTGCGCATCCCGAAGCACCAGTTCGGTAATCGCCAGTGGCTTAGACATGTGTTCTCCTAAAGTGTGTTATTTATTCTTTGCGTTTCTGTGCGCGTGCACAGCAGCAGATATGGCAGCGATAACGTTAGTATCGGCAGCAACTGTTGAAGTGGCTTTCGTGCCCGACGCTCTTGCTGGCGCCTGAGGCTCCTGACCAGGGAAACGCTCACAAAAAGCCTTGAGTGCGTTCACCGCGAAAATGAGAATTGTCAGAAACACAAAAACAAAGCCCATTCCGACCAGCAGCAAATTGCCGGCTTCCATTAGTAATCCTGAAATTGGTGTAGTCATTGCTTTTCCCGGGCATTATTTTGGAAACAGATTAGTATCACGGCAGTTGCTAAAACACAATATAAACAACTGTTTGAATTGCATAAAAAATCATTTTTTACGACTAAATATCAATATATATTCTATTTAGTGCATAAAATTAAGTTTGACTTATGGGGTGTATAAATTCAGTGAATAACAGGATCACACAATATTAACAA
>NZ_CAJXQY010000131.1 GCF_913058315.1 uncultured Alteromonas sp.
GTATGGTGCTCGTTTCTTCGAACAAGCATCGACGATTCCAAGCCAATACAGAGACCAGACGCATACTATCATTCCACTACCTTGGCCTCAGAGCTGTCGCTTGCCGAATACGATTTACCATGGGGCAGTTGAAAGCTGCACTCAGGTGGAGCAGCTCCCTAATAGACGCAGCCTGGGCTGGAAGCGTATGAAATTAAAATCGTGGGGATCCCTCAGGGTCAGAGTACATTAATATGTACTCTGACCCCTTTATCTCTTTATCTACTTTTAGAAGCTAACCTGTTCCCCTTCGTTGAGGATGTGTAAGGGAATATCTGAAGCTAAACGCTCATGCATGGTAAGCAGTCGGAATAGGGCTGAGTGAGAGGTTTTATCGCCCATCTTCCAGCTGTTATTGCCATAACCCCAAGGCACCATCACTTTGCAATTAAGCTCTTTTGCTGCGATAAGAGCATCTTCCGGGGTCATATGCACTTTTCGGTAAAAGGCTGGTGATTCCGCGCTGAAATAGGAAGCAATGGGCAGCAAGCACACGTCAATCTCGCCGTATTTTTCTCTTATCTGTTTAAAGTGGGGCGAATAACCGGTGTCGCCGGCAAAGAATAATGTATTGCCCTCGTGTTCAAGCAGCCAGCCGCCCCACAAGGTTTTGTTTTCGTCTTCATACAAATAAGGCACCAGAATCCGGTTGCTAAAGTGATGGCCGGGGACAAAATGCACATTCACTTTGCCCAGCGGTTTACTGGCATACCAGGCCATTTCGGTAATGTTAAAATCACCACCGGGAAAGTGCTCCGCAAATCCTAAAGGCGTTAAAAAGGCCGTACCGGCAGAGAATGCCTGGATATCGCCTTTGCTAAAATGGTCGTAATGTATGTGCGAATACAGTACCGCATCGGTTGCATTAAGCACCGAATCCGAGGGCTGTTCCGGTTCATTACGATTAAAGCCAGCCGACAGGCGAAAAGCCCAGTTTACCGGCCAGTCAAACTGATTAAATACCGGGTCGAACAGGAACTGTTGGTTATCCGGAGTGGTGATGCGAAAGCTGGCGTGACCATACCATTTAACCGTATACCCGGTGTTGAGCGATAACGGCATTGAATCACCGGTATAAGTGCACTGTTCCATAGGCTCATTACACACCAGAAGATCACTGGGCTGGTAGCAGTCTTCGCTGCAGGTTACCGGGTAGTCTTTAAATTTGGGAAACAAATTAATAAAACGGTCCTGATAGCCTTCCATGCTGGAGTATTTCACCACCGAATCGGACGGTGTTAACCGTTCTGTCTGGTTATTGCTGCTACAGGCTGCAATACAAAGCGCAAGCGCTGAGGCAAGCGAAAAAGCGATGTACTTCACTGATGCTAAGTTCCCTTCTAAAATTCCAACGGTAAGTTTACCAACTCATGGCCTGCGACAAACGCAAAAAGTTGTAAACAAACTTAACAACGGTAGGACGACAATTTTTAGTCCACATGCTATTAATATGATGGCCAAGTTCGCCAAGGATAAAGACTTTTCAATTGGCAAAAGCGCCGATGTAAGCCACGAAGACGCAATCATAGGGAAAGGCGTTGCCAGCCTTGTTGAATGAGCTAGTATCGAGTGGGTAGTGGATCCCGTTTCGATGTTGGATGTGAACAGCACCCGTAAACAGAACTGACATTATTTCAGACAAGGAGTCGGTTAATGAAGAACAATAATGCACGCTTGATTGGGTTATTGCTGTCTCTGTTTGTACTAATGAGTCATAGTGTATATGCACAGCTTATCAGCGATACCCCCATTACCTCACCTACAGAATTTAAAGCCTATTTGCTGGAGCATGACTCCCTTTTTACATCCGGGGTTGAACAAACACCTGACCTCGCGATGCTCGAAAACACCTTCAGGCATAACGTACACCTATCAGGCATTGTCTATGAGGTCGATGGCCTTAAAATCCGGGGTTTTGTCTTTAAACCTAAAGCGCCGGGCAAATATCCGGCAGTGATTTATAATCGCGGCGGTAATCGGGATTTTGGATCACTGACCTTTCCGGGCTCATCGATAGGACCGGCGCAACTGGCTGAAATTGCTAGTTGGGGCTATGTGGTGATTGCCTCCCAATATCGGGGTGCCGGAGGCAGTGAGGGGGCGGATCATTTTGGTGGCGATGATGTTAACGATGTGCTGGCATTACCTGCCGTACTAGCCGGGATTGAGGAGGTTGATGCTCTGCGTATCGGTTTATTTGGCTGGTCGCGCGGGAGTATGATGAGTTTTCTGGCGCTAAAAAAGGGACTTAAGGTAAGTGCCGTAGCTGTTGGCGGTATTGTTGCTGATATGGCTTTAACGCTGGAACACCGCCCGCAGTTTAGCAAAATGTTTGCTGAAATGGACCCGAAGTATCAGCTGGATCCGCAAGCCTGGCTTGCAGAGCGTTCGGTAATAAATTGGCTGGATATGTTACCTAAAGTGCCAATACTAGTTCTGAACGGTTCTTCCGACTGGCGTACCCGTTCGACTCAGGCATTAAAGCTTGTCGAGGCGTTGGATGAAAAACGCTATCCGGTACGGTTTATCATGTACGAAGGTGCCGATCATGCTATTAGTCAGTATCGAGAAGAGGTCTTTGTACAACTTCGCAACTGGCTTGATCGGTATGTGAGGGATCAGCAACCACCGCCCATAATTAATTATGCTCCTAAATAGTAATTAAGGTAATTTGATTCGTATACCAACTGGCAGTTTCGGATTTTGAGTTAAATCAGATTTGTCGGTCAGTCACTGGCAAATGGCCGAAAAGAGCGAAAAGCGGACTTAAACGAGAATAGCAATAGTAATCCGCTTCAGACAAATAGCAGTCACTCTGTTTATCCCTCGCTCGTATTTTAATCTCCCATTCAAAAACATTGAAGGCGTAGCAGATGTGTAAGCGTGATTCAGCTTCAAAATTCAGATAGAGTATTCAATCAGCGTCTGTCTGTATTTTTATGGAGAAAAATTATGGTAATTGACTGGTTAAAAGATTTAGCGGAAATTGCGCCCATTACGATACCTTTGGCAGCGATAGTTGCTGTAATAGGGTTATTTATCGCCTCTAAAGACAGGAGGCTAGAAAAAGCTTTTGAACTAGTTAGAGAAAGAAGGAAAGATAAGGAACTTCTTGAGGCAAGAAAATACATAAGAGAGCACGCAACCAATATCGATAAAATCACTCACAGCGATATTATTACACTAATGAGAAATGAGGATGAACTTTTCCAAAAATTACTATTAGTTGCAAATGACTTAGAGGGAATTGCTGATAGTATATCTAGGAAAATTTACGATGAAAAATATCTTCGCTCGACTATCGGAAATTTTCTTTTATATGAATACTCTCTTGTTGAATCGTTTATTTTTAAAGTAAAAAAGCACACTCCATCAATTTACGTGGAATCTGAAAAGCTCTTCACAGCCTGGATGGAAGAATTACATAGAAGTAAAATGGTTGATTTAGAAAGAAAATTAGATGTAGAAATAAAATTAAAAGATACCTTTTTCAAAGCTAGGTATTTAATTGTGAGTATTCTTTTTACCCCTTACTTATTGCTGATATTTGAAAAGATTCAATATGCATATCTTCAGCCATTACCCCCATACCCAATGCTATTGTTGTTTAACTTATTGATCATAATTCCTTCGAGTGCAGCACTAACATGGTTACTCTTTAGTATATATAGAAAAAATCATCAAAATTCTAATTAAGCTTCTCTCAGGGCGGTGCTTCCAGTAAACAACAAATCGAACTGTAGTCAGCCTCAAAGCTGCCCAACGACCGTTTAACGAAGCTGTCGTTTGAAGACAATCGGCCTGATGACCGCTTTTGACCAAAAGCACTCTATATATGGCTGCCCAACAATGGCAACTCGGCTTTAAAAGATAACAAGCATCAACATCCTTTGCACCAGACGTGACTGACACACATGCAGCCGTGCATGGGGAGGAAAGTGCCGACGTGATGCATGAGTTCTCAGATAAATACACCAACACCACTGTACCATCTGTTGACCTGCGGTGAGCAGGCGAATTAAATATAGAACAAGCGATGATGCTCGTTAGGCGAGGTTCCATTAAATCGAGATGTTCTAGGATCCCGGATGTCGACATACAAGCAACGGGCGACTGTCACCAATGGATACTTGCTCTTACCTTTTCCGGTTGATTAAAGGTTGTAACATTTCGCCTAACAATCAGGAGGTTATAACAAATTTATACTTTTCATTTGCCTACAAATACAGTAGCGTAGAAATTAGAATCATATTTTGTACAGGAGGTACGATGAAAGTTTTATGGATTACCCTGATTGTTATCGCTGCTGTTGCAGGTTTTCTGGTCGGCAGAGCGTCAGCGCCTACTGCGTCGTTAACGGTGAGTGAATCATCAACGGATAATGCACCAGTAATGGCCTCCCTGCCGACATCCGCGCCGGAAAACACCCTGACAAAACCTTTAGCGCCAGTTGAAAGTACTTCAACGAACATGTCTGCGCCCCCTGCAACATCGCAACCTTCGCCTTCATCCAGAGCCGATGTTGACCAAGACAGCAGCTCGCCTTACAGTAATGAACAAATCGCAGAACAGCAGACCTATGAGGATCTTCGTCGTGTGGCTCAGGACAACTATCCCGCAGCTCAACAGGAGCTGGATGAGTGGGCTGAATTACACAAGGCGGATTTAAAATCCCGCATGGAAGCGACGCTCGGAGAGAGCAACGGTTTCATGTTTGAAGAGGTGCTTAAGGACAATGCCATGCTCAACGAACCGCTCGCACAGCAACCCATGGAAGAAGATTTCGCCTGGCGCGAGCAGGCTCAGGTTAACATTCATGATTACATTATGATGAACAGCACCGACCCCAGTCTGGAAGTCCTCAATATTACCTGTATGCAAAAGAAATGCGAAGTAACTCTGACCGGTAAAGACGACAGAGCGGGAATTATTCTTTATATGCAGATGATGCAAACCCAGCCGTTTGGCATCACCGGCGGCCCCGCCCCTACCACTCTGATGAATGAAGACGGCACCTACTGGATGTACATGCTGCTGACTTTCTGATTCATTTACTCTATTGGTGATATTAGCCTAGTTCACGCCGCTTCTAGCTCCGCCTTCACAGATGCTAGCGATACATGGTTGTCCATTTCGATGACCATTTTTGCTGTCAGTTTTGGGTAGCCTCTTGCTAATGCCGCAATAAGCTTGCCTTCTTTGCGGAATATTGCCCACTGTGTCAGCTGTATTTAAGACTAGTTGCATGTGTGTCATATGGGTATTTTTTAGAAATCCTGCTATGGTCAGCTGTACTTCCGCGGCTGACCAAAAGGCGCTCTCAAAGTGCTTTCTAATGATTAATGTGGGCGATGTTCTGATTATTACGTTTTCAAATATCGAGCGATTCAGCAATATCCAGGGCATCATCAACTTCGATTCCAAGATATCTCACTATCTCACAGTGCTCTCAAGTTTTTTATGACCGAGTAGCAACTGAACAACGCGTAGATTTTTCGTTTTCTTGTAAATCAGGTAAGCTTTGGTCCTTCGCATGGTATGCGTACTATAAAGCGTGGGATCGAGCCCCAATTTTTCAATCCAGCCGTGGAATATGCGGTTATATTGCCTGGTGCAGATGTGCTCTCCTGGGACTTTTGCTGATGGGAACAAATAACTACTGTAATTGAGGCCCTTAAAATTGATCCAGTCCAGAACCGATTTTCTCGTGCCTTCAGTGATTTCGAACTGAACTGGAGAGCCTGTTTTTTGCTGAGTTACAAGTGCACGTCGCATTACCACGCCGCCCGACATGACATCCGATACGAGCAGCTTGACCAAATCGCAGCCGCGAAGTTTACTATCTAGTGCAATGTTGAATAATGCTAAATCGCGTTTGTTGTCTTCCATTTCCAATCGGATTCGAATCCCCTATATGTGAGAGATCTTGAGCGGTCGTTTCTGTCCAATAATTTGGTGTTTGTTCCAAGGTTTGCTAGTGGCTGTCATAGCAATCTCCTGGCAATTAATAATTTGTAGTATGGGCCGGAAGTTCTGAAACAGGCAGTTGTGACGTTCTTTTCCCTCGAATAAGCTGTAAACTTAACACCACTAATTTAGTACCTGTTTGCCTGATTTTCTTATCTTTGAATCAGAGGTATACTAGCAGTCATATTGTTAGAGGTGTTTATGAATACTAAGATTGAAATATACGGCGTGAAAGCTGTTAAGCGCCCTAAAATCGCTGCCAGCAAGAAACTTGACTTGTCCGGTGAGTCTGGTCAGCAAATTGTGAAGTCTGAAACTAAGCTGGTTTTACGAACACATAAGCGTACGTTTGAAAAACTCGCTGATATGTAATGGATCTCATTTTCTTCCCCTTTGAACGCGTGATTGAGATTAACGTGTTCATTCTCGAAAACGAACCAGGCATGAAGGGCGCCGCTGATATCAACAAACTTCAGGGGGCCTTAGGCAGAATCGATAATGCTATTGCCTATTCAGGCTTAGATGACGTTTTCGAAATTGCTGCAAAATATGCCGCTTCAATAGCGCTTTCTCATTCACTTCCCGATGCTAACAAGCGAACAGGTCTGGCCGTTGCGCTGGAGTATTTGTCGCTCAATGATTTTGAGTTAACCGCTGACAATGATCTCTTCGCAGATGCGATCAGAGACTTGGTCATTGGAAAAATTGATGAGTCAGATTTTGCTGACTTGCTTTATTCCCAATATATTTTCGAACAAAACTCAGATCTCTGAAGTTTATCTTCGTTTACCACTCTATCGCGGTAATTGCTGATGTCCGCTTTTGACCATTTTCAGCCTCGGCAGCGGCTGTTTAAGACTCAAATGAGCGATAAACAGGCATCAGCGATGGGTACTTCTGACTGAGGGCAAATAGCTCATAATGTAATTCTACAGAATAAATAATTACCTTTAGGCTCTAGTGTTTTTGAATTTAAACAACACTATTAGTGAAACAATAGAGGAAGGCACCCCGTATAACCCATAGATGACTGAAGTCATTGGGGCACCACTATAAGTATGCTCAGCATTGGCTGGTGCAGCTAAATGATTAAAAACAGTGTCAATCACATATATTGAAAGGTGTGGTAGCAATAAAGCCGCTAAGATTCCAAATACGTTACCTTTCTTCGCTAGTAAATAGGTTATTAACGCTGGTATTCCAAAAACAATAGCAAGTAATAATAAGATGTTCATAGTTACAACCTCCCTGTATGGCGTTGCCACCGCGGTCACAGTAACAGATTAATCGTGTTATCACTAAACCAAAACGAGATTTGAAAACTGTCCATTTTAATGCGGTTCCAGATGCTTACTTGCTCATAGCTAAGAACAGCTGCAGATTTAGTAAGTGTAGAATCAGGCCCGAAGTTTACAGCCAGAATCTATCACAATGATGGCCGTTTTTGCCCCAGACTGTGTGAAAACTCTAATCACTCTTCGGTCTGAAAAGCCGCTCCAATTCCTACGGTAGTCAATTGATATAATAATCAGTATGTTAATGGTTATTAATTACTAACGTGATAACGGCGAAGGAATCGTGTTGGCTTGTCCTGAGTGAGCCTGGTATTGCTCTATAAAAAACGGAACAAGCTGACTACCTGACCCGTTCTTTGCTTTGTACCACAAAACCCTGTACAAAGATGTGTAAGGACAGGTAAATCACTTTCGATAGTTTGGTAGCTGGGATAATTAATATAATCATGAACATAAAACCCAAACCAAGCAATAAGATTACTAATAACTCTTCAAATAAATTTATTAGCATATTAATATTATGAGTATACAACTGACATCTGCCGATCGCTTAATTGAAATTCGGACCGTTTTGAAACTGTCTCAAAAGGCGTTCGCGTCGCAGATTAGTATAACTCAGGGCGCTTTATCTCAGCTTGAAACCGGCAAATCTATGCTTTCGCTTCAGACTATACAAAATTTGTGTGATGTATTTTGCGTAGATAGTAACTGGCTATTAATGGGATTGGGTGAATCGCCATTCCGGCAAAATGCAATAAGTGATGATATGCAAGAAAGTAAAGTTACCAATTCAGAACCGCCAATGTCCCGCTCGTTCCCCGTGGATTCTTTATTACCGCTAGTGAATGAAGAAGCGCATGCCGGCTATATAAAAAACTGCGAAACACCGGATTACCTGACAAATTTAGATGTTTATCGTATCCCGGGTTTTGAAAGCGGCGATTGCAGAATGTTTGAAATAGTCGGCGAAAGTATGCAACCGACTATTCATCCCAGGGAAATAGTGGTTACAGAGCGGGTGTCCCCCATAACAGCGATACAAGACGGCGCTTTGTATGTGGTTATTACCGAAGAAGGTATTGTGGCCAAGCGGGTATACCTTCATGAAGAAAATCACTTTATATTTAAAAGCGATAATGCTGAATTCAAATCTTATTCTTTGCCCAAAGAAGAAGTTTTACAAATATGGGCCATCAGAGCCAAAATCACCACAGAACTTGCTCCCGAAGCTAAAACTCAGGTAGCAAGATTTGAATCGATTGAATCAGAAATCAAAGCACTCAGAGAACAAATCTCCAGTTTGACTAATCAAACTTAAAAAGCTCAGTTTTGATTATGAAAACGCATATTTGCGTTGTAGCGCTATAACTGAGCGTTACACCAGCTAATCTTTATTGCGAGCCAACATATTACCATTACTAATATTCCCGATTGGTTTTTATTACTGTTAAAGGTGAAATTCCTATGATAATGTCATTATCTATTAACATACTTATAAAGTAAGATGGATTTTAGCACTCGTCGTTTAGGTTGTTGTGTTGCTGCTTTCTCTGCTTTGAGGAAATTACATGCCCCCGAACGAATCGCTGAAAAAAATTATCATGCGACACGAATATATCTTTGTGGTCGACGATGATGAAGATGATAGAGAACTGATATCTGATGCTCTGATGGAGAATCATATTAAGCAAAACCAAATTCATCTGGCAGAAGATGGTTATGACTTAATTTCGCAGTTACAGGATAGCAATTCCCTGCCACGGTTTATTTTATTGGATTTGAACATGCCCAGAATGGGTGGAAAGGAAGTGTTAGAGTCAATAAAAAAAGAAAACCGGTATCGTCATATTCCGATAATAATTTTTTCAACTTCCGATGCAGACGCGGATATCGAAGAGTGCTATCAGCTTGGCTGCAGTGCCTATTTATCGAAACCCAGCGATTATCAGTCTTTGCAAGATCTCATGCAGGCAACCATTCAGTTTTGGAATAATACTTCCACTAAACTCCTTTCGTGGCGAGAAAGAACGTAAGTTACCTCACACTTTATAGTCAGATATTTATATCCCCCTTTTTAATCAAACTCGTTAGCCTCTGGTAACCCAGTAATTCAATACTCGGTCACAAAGAAGTGATTGATGATTAGCTTTAGTCTGGTTTACGTACAACGCCGTCTTTTAGCTGGTATCACGTTAATTTCCACTTTTGACCATAAGCAGTCTAAATCTATATTACTCCCCAACAATGGCGACTCCGCTTTTATAGATAAAAATCATAAAAAAGCCAGCGACTAAGCGCTGGCAAGTGGTGACGTTTTATTATGAGTATAGTGTGGGTGTGATTTTGTTTATCCCTGCATTTGCTCCAGCTCTTTGCCTTTGGTTTCGTTAACAAACTTCACCACAAAGATTACTGACAGGAAGGCGAAAATGGCATAAATACCGTAAGCGCCGCCTAAGCCAATACCGGCTAGTAGCATTGGGAAAGTAATGGTGATCAGGAAGTTGGAAGTCCATTGCACCAGGCCGCTTACTGCAAGGCCTGAACCACGGATCTGATTGGGGAACATTTCTCCCAGCATTACCCACATTACCGGGCCCCAGGACATATTAAAGAAAAACACATACAGGTTTGCAGCTACCAGTGCGGTAGTGCCCCAGTCGCCCAGAATCAGCTTTCCGTCTGGCCCTTGTGAGGCATTTAAAAAGGCCACAACCATCACGCCAAGGGTGATAGTCATACCAATAGAGCCCCACTTAAGCAGTGGTTTACGGCCGATTTTATCGATAACTAGCAAGGTCAGCACGCAAGCAGCAATACTGATGGCACCGCTTAATACATTGATTAGCAGAGCATCCGATTCGGAAAAGCCAACCGCTTGCCAGAGTACCGCACCGTAGTAAAACACTACGTTAATACCAACAAGTTGCTGGAATGCGGCCAGGCCCAGACCTACCCAAACAATGGGGCGAACCTTAGTTGTGTTTTTGTCGATTAAGTCTTTAAGCTGAGGACGGTGATCGTCGGCCAGCGATTGTTGGATCTCATTGAGCTTGCGCGTGGCAGCGTCTTCACCCAGCAAACGTGCGAGGACCCGCTGAGCGCGCTCGGTTTTATTGCTGGATACTAGAAAACGCGGGCTCTCCGGAATAAACCACAGCATCACGAAAAACAGAGTTGCCGGGATAAGCTCAATCCAAAACATCCAGCGCCAGGCCTCGTAGTTTAGCCATAGCGCATTGGTTGACCCGGCCGCTTCACCAGCCAGCATATAGTTACTTAAGAAAGCCGCAAACAGGCCACTGATAATGGCAATTTGCTGAATGCTGGTGAGCATTCCGCGATAACGCGCCGGCGAGACTTCTGAGATATAGGCGGGCGCCATTACTGAGGCAGCACCCACCGCAAGGCCGCCCAGAACACGGTAAATAACAAACTCAAAGGATGAGGTCGCCACGCCTGAACCCCAGGCACTGATGATAAACAGGACGGATGACACAATCAGTAGTGCACGGCGGCCGTACTTGTCGGCAAAGCGGCCTGCAAAAAATGCCCCTACCGCACAACCAAGGAGCATGCTCGACACATTAAACCCGGTGCCTGCACTGGCGGAATTAAAAGCCTGCTGCAAGCCATCAACCGTACCGTTAATCACCCCACTGTCGAAGCCAAACAGAAACCCGCCAATGGTGGCCACAATACTGATAAAGATAACAAAGCCGATATTTTCGCCGGATGGACTATCCATCGATGCCGGTGTTGCCGTTGATTCAAGCATTACTTCTGCTCCAGGTAAGGATCGATGGTAACGATGCTGCCATCCGCGTTATAGGTAAGTTCGGTCATTTTTACGCTGCGTAAATGCGTTTGACCGCCGGATAAGGAGCTGTCGTGATAGAACAGGTACCATTTACCCTTGAATTTGGCGATTGAGTGATGGTTAGTCCAGCCTTCTACTGGCTGCAGGATCACGCCTTGGTAGGTAAATGGGCCGTAAGGATTGTCGCCGGTAGCATAAACAATTTTATGGGTATCACCGGTGGAGTAAGAGAAGTAATATTTACCCTGATACTTATGAACCCAGGCCGCTTCAAAGAAGCGTCTGTCGTTATCACCCTGCAAAATAGGCGTGCCGTCTTTATCCAGTAACTCAATTTCTTTCGGCGTTTCGGCATAAGAAAGCATGTCATCTGCCATTTTGGCGATACGCGGTTTTACTGCGGTTGCATCATCGGCGGGGTAAACATCTTCGGGGTTATACGTACCGCCTTCGTAGCGTTGTAACTGGCCACCCCAAATGCCACCGAAGTACATGTAGTACTCGCCGTCGTCATCTTTAAACACGGCGGGATCCATGCTGTAGCTGCCAGCAATTGGTTTTGCTTCCGGCGTGAATGGGCCTTCAGGTGTATCGCTGATTGCTGCGCCAATATGAAACACGTCGTTCTTGTCTTTTAGCGGGAAATACAAATAGTACTTGCCGTCTTTTTCGGCGGCATCCGGCGCCCATAACTGGCGTCCGGCCCACGGAATATCTTTCACTGATAATGCTACGCCATGGTCGGTTACCTCGCCGCCCACTTCGTCCATGCTCAGAATATGATAGTCGCGCATATCAAAATGATCGCCGTTGTCATTCTGTTCGATACCAGATTTCACATCATGAGAAGGGTAGATATACAAACGGCCGTTAAACACATGAGCTGAGGGGTCAGCGGTATAAATGTGTTTTACCAGCGGCTCAGCAAGACCGCTTTTTACTTTTGGTTGTGCTTGAGGCTCAGCTTGAGCCTGAGTGCTCTGGGCTTCAACATTTTGTTGTTGTGGCTGACACGCTGTTAGCACCATGGCTGACAACAACGCAGAAAAGGTCAGTGAATATTTTGGTTGAAACGTCACAATACGCTCCCGGTCAGTGATTAAAATTCAGGGTCAAATAATGCAGCGACTGATGGCAATCGGCAATGTTAACAGGCTGTGAAACGATAAAAAGATAAAGCGGTAATGAATAACATAAATTTCACAATAGTGAGTGCCTATACTGCGGTGTATTTTTTGATGAAGCAAAAAAATCTTTTTGAAATAACATGTTGGTAATTGATGGCTTTTTTTGTGATTTTTCGGTACACCCAAAAAACGTTGCTGGAATGTGAAAAATGACAATGTTGCCTGTTACCCGCCAGCGCTACCCTGACCCCTTTATGAAGTAATTTAAGTTAATGTATGGTGATTAAGCATCGTCTGCACAATTTGATTTTCGGCCTGTTGTTGGCCTTTTTTGCTACCGGTGGCAATGCGGATGCGGGGTCAGAAAAAGTGGCATCATTAAATGTGGTGACGTCACTGAGCAGCAGTGATCCGATGTACCAGGGCCTGCTGCGTTTCAAACAGCTGGTTGAAACTCAAAGCGATGGTTCGCTTACGGTAAACCTATTTATTGGTTCGCAGCTCGGTAACGATGATGACATTCTTGAGCAGGCGATGGCCGGTGCCGGTATTGCGGTGTTGGTGGATGGCGGGCGACTGTCTGTTTATGCCCACGAAATGGGGATCCTCGGCGCCCCGTATCTGGTGAATAATCTCACCGAACTACAGCAATTGGTTGGCTCAGATCTGTTTCAGCAATGGAATAGCAACCTACAGCAAAATGCCGGCTTACGCGTGCTGGCATTTAACTGGTGGCAGGGCGCAAGGCATTTGCTAACCCAGCAGCCGGTGGCTCAGCCTGAGGATTTAAACGGAGTAAGACTACGCACTATCAGTGCGCCGGTATGGATAAGTACTATTGAGGCGA
>NZ_CAJXQY010000132.1 GCF_913058315.1 uncultured Alteromonas sp.
CATTAAGTGTGCTTGTTATAGGCTTGCTTGTAGCTGATTGTTGTTTCATAATGGCCCCATTATGGCCCCATTTTTTTTGAAACGGCATTTTATGGCTAACATCTCAAATACATCGATCACCAAAACACAAGCTGCAAAATTTATGAAAAGCGCGGCTCCGGGCCAGCAGTTGAACTGTGAAAAGATCAAAGGCTTCTATCTACTCAAAACACAGAAAAACGCAACTTGGCAATTTAGATATACTGACTTTGCAGGCAAAAGAAGAAAGCTAAGCCTTGGTAAATATGTTGATGGCTCCAAAGACAGAACGGATGCTGTTGAAACTGTATTTGAATATAAATCGAAACTGGCAAAAGGTATCGATCCGGCTGCTGAATTAGACAGCAAGAAATCAGCACATAAGGCCAAGGAGCTTAGCAAAGCCTCAAGAACTGCCTTGGCATATCTTAACGGCCCTTATAAGCTCCATCAGAGCCGTAAAAAAGACAGTGGCAAGCATACCCTTCAAATGATTGGCCGGGCTTTTGGTGAGCTGCTGGAAAAGCCAATGGACGAGATAACGAAAGCAGACATTCACCAGTGGCAGGCAACTTACACCAATTCAAGGAAAGATAAGGAAACAGGCGAAATACTCCCGCTCTCTTACGAAACAGTTACCAGAACGTTCGGGGCATTCAAAACCATGGTTAAGCATGCTTACACCAATGGAACCATAGAGGTGAACCCAGTAGCCGAAGTCAGCCTTTTAGAAATGACGGATCAGGAAAAGGAAAAACTACATAGCAAGGAACATTCAAAGCGAAGGATCCTAACTGATGCTGAGTTAAGAAAACTTAATTTTGGCATCAATTCCTACCGGGCCCAAATTATAGAAGGCCGAGAAAACAGCAGGAAGCACGGTAAGCCGCATTTACCATCATTGTTGAACCTGCCCTACCCTAATTGGTTTTTCCCTTTCTTTCGGCTTGCTGCTTACACTGGCATGCGCCCCGGCGATCTTTATAACTTGCAGTGGCACCAGTTAAACCTAAACTTTGGCCGGCTGATCAAAGTTCCCAATAAGACCAGGCACCATAAAAACCCGGCAAAGCTGGATATTCCGCTTAACGAAGAGATTAAAGAAGCAATGAAGCAATGGAAAGATCAGCAAAAGCCAGAATCAGAAAGTGACTTAGTTTTTCCTTCACCGGTAACCGGTAGAGAGTTGTCGAAGGACGCTCACAATAAACACTGGAACAATGTCTTAAAGCTTGCTGGCCTTGATCCTGATTTGGACTTTTACGCGCTAAGGCATCACTACATAAGCAAGCTGGTAGTTTCTGGCGTTCCTCTTTTTACAGTTGCCCGGCTGGCGGGGCATAAATCGGTAAAGATGATCGAAGAACACTATGGCCACCTTTCACCGCATCAGGCTGCAGATGCGCTGAATAGCATATCTAGCGATTTTTCATTTGAAATGGATGTTGCACGAGATGGATAACATACAGCGCTATTCAGCAGTTCTGTTAATTGTTGCCAGGCATGTAAATACCCAGGGCAAACAAATAGCATTCGCCGATGCACTCAACAGAATAATAAACCGCTATCGGATAGATGTAGTTGATAGACAGGTTAAACAAACAGGGAGAACCGAATTTACAGAAATAAACGAAACATGCAGGAAAGTTAAGGTCGCGACTGAAAAACTATCAGCGGAATTAACTGCGGCAAATAAAGAAGGCATAAGAGAGATCATTAGTAGCCTTTATGAAATATACACTTCTAAATTTTACAAGGAAGACTCCGGCGGTAACCGCCACTTGGTTGTTGCAAGTCATGATCAAGACCTGTTTGAACCAATGAAAGAGTTTTTAATTCAATGCGCCGCCTTACCTGGTGACTACGCTATTCAAGAGTTATTAGCAACTTTAGTTGATGCGACTGATAAGATAAGCCATTCTGATAACCAAAATAGACGAAAAGGTAAAGACGTAGTTTCAAGCTTGACTAAAAAGTTGATAGCAAACTTGGCCGGGCTTTACTGTTCTTTCGGTGGGATAGATAGCCATTCAGAGAAGTCTATTTTCCCAAAATTAGTAAATGAAACTTTCACTTTACTTGGAATATACAAAGACCCGCACGAACAGATAAGGGAAGCCAAGAGGCAAGATTATTATAAATTTGAAAAAAGTAAGTTTATAAATGATGCCAACATTGGGGGGGGTAAAGATAGTAAAAATTAGATAAAAATTCCCCCGCTACACCACACCCCAAGATCATCAAAATAAACCCTGTCACAACAACACAGGGTTAAGACATGAAAGACTACAATTTACCAACTCAGCCACTGTTAAGAAGTAAGGAGGTTGCTAACCTCTTATCTATCAGCGAAGAGCTACTACGCAAATCACGCTCAACTGGATACCTGCTAGGTCGGCCGGCCCCTACTCATTGCAAGCTTGGTCGCTCCGTTCGTTACAAGATGGAAGATCTTGAGTGCTGGATTGATTCATCACGGGTAGAGAGGGTTGCTTAATGTTGATTCAACCAGAACACCGAAGCGTACAGAACAAATACGCAAAGCAAATGATGCTCAAAGCTCGGAACATGAAAAGGAAGGGTGAACACCTGGACATTCAAACATTCTTTGGGTTAGTGCTGTTGTATGCCAATACCGCCGAACAGCAAGAAGTTGGGGCGCTGATGGACCTAATTATTGACCAAATTCTGAGCCCGGCCCCGGGTTCTGTCAAACTGGATTCATAAGGTGATAACGATGAAGAATGAAGCTGCCACCCCGAAGGGCGACAACATCAGAGTAGACGCTGATAAAGTATCACCGACCCGGCCACCATTCAAGGTTGAGCTGGCCTTGTTCACAATCCTTTCAAAAGGAGCCAATGGTATTAACCAGCCTGAAGCGCACGAGGCTTACAGAGAGTCCTGTTTACACAGCACGATAAGTCAGTTGAAGAATGGTTCAGGCATATCCTTTACGGCCTTCGCTGACCTCGATACGGTTCGCTACTTCAACCAGAAGCCTTTCAATCGGTATTGGTTAACTCGCGATTCAGATCGAGTTAAGGCAGAAAACCTGCTTAACCATTACCGGAAAAAAAGAGGCCTTGGCAAATTAGAGTTTGCCCCCTGGCACGATAACGATAAGAAATCCGCGTAGCCAGCAATGGGCTACCCCTAAGGGGGCGCTATGTCATTTGAATATACCGCTAAAGCTTGGGAGGTACATATTCCCAAAGTCGCCGGTGCAGCCAGGGGCAATGTAAAGCTTGTTTATATGGCGCTGGTGGATTATGCGAGTGCTAAGAACGATTTTAAAGCCTGGCCTTCACTGGAATCTTTAGCCGATAAATGCTGCATTCCAAGGAGCTCAGTTCAGAACGCAATCGACGCATTGATAACGCTTGGCCTGATAACCAAGGAACAGAGAAACAGGCCTCGGCACAACCAAAAGCGAAACGGTAAAACAGGTGCGCTAATGAAGCAATCTAATATGTACCGTGTAAACGTCGATATTCTGGAAAATCATGAAACGGAAGATTCACCATTACCGGCTGACGGTAAACCTATACCGGCTGACGGTAACACAGTGTACCGGGAGCCGGTAAGTAACCTATTAAAGAACCAGTTAGAGAACCAATTAGATATTAACAATTTTTCTGAAGAAAAATCGTTACGACTTAACAAGTCTCCTAGCGGAAACTTGCCACAGTATCCAAATATCGGAAATTCATTCGGTGAAGTTTTCTCAGGACTCGACCAGGATGCAAAAGATTTGGTTATCAATTGTTATCGGGGGTTTCATCAAGCAGCTGAAGAACTCGAATTCGTTGACCACACTTGGAATCCTGAACATGGACTAGAGCTCCTTGCCATGAACTACGAGAAGTTATGGCTTTTGGAAGGAGACGAACGTTTCTTTTATGACTTTGTTCATAACAGATGCAAAGCCAGGCGAATTGAACAAAACAAAAAGAAAGTCAATCTTGCCTGGCTTATTTGGAACAACGATGAAGATTCAACTGGGTATGAGCAGACTGAAACAATTCTTACTGAAGGAGACAACTACAACTACGAAAATGAGTGAATAAAAGAGGGTTTGGAGGTCGCGAGGCAATGCAAAATGTTTCGAATTTAAAACAAAACGTTTCGGATTCAAAACCTCATAGATCGAGGCCGGTAAGCAATAAGTTGCGGATAAAAATAGTCGGATCCGACTGCAAAACAAGTCGGATCTGACTACTGAAATGTTAGTTACCCCATTAAGGGGTAACGAAACGTTACACCCTGACATAGCAAAATTGAAAGAGTTGGTAAGGCTGAACAGTCCCAAATACGGGAGTAAAACCTCCCAGAAACAGGAGGTCAGGATCAGTTATTTAGCTTTTAAGTTTTTTATGACAAGCATCTTTAACCCACTCTGAGAAGGCTTCGCCGGTCTTGGATCTGTCGGCATCGATTTGATGAAGTAATTCATCTTCGAACCTGATTTGCTTCCTGGTTGAACCGGATCGCTCAAAACTTTTTTTATTTTTGTCTTGCATTGGTACGTACCACTTGGTAGATTGAATTGGTACGTACCATGATAGATAACATCAACCCTTAATACAATTGGACTTTTGACCATGACTACCTATGAAACCAAACACGATGAATATTTGAACGAATTGGTTAGCTCTAGTATTTGCCAGGGCCACAACTTATCTGAGTGGATTTACGAAACTTTGTCAGTACAACTAAAGGAGGATCAGCACAAATTACTGTTTAAAAAAGTGGAACAGCTTACAAACGTTTTGATGTCTGCCAGAGCAGCGGAAAGAGAACTGGTTGAAAGACGTATCAAGCTATGGGATAGCAAACGAAATTCAGGCGTAGCAACTTTTACACATGATTCTTTAACCGATGGAATGTAGGAGCAATATTAATGACCGATATGAAATCAATGAGTAAATCTGAACTTGAAGATAAATTAACGGCATGCCTTAAAAAAGCTGGTGGCATTGCAGCGCTGATCAACCTATCGACTGTTGCAGATGATGAAGTATTACCCAGAGAACTGGAATGGGCGTCTTGGGCTTTAATGGATTTTATAAGTGATGCTCAAGAGGCTAGTGAAAAATTATCAAATCAACTCAAAGAGGCATGCTAACCATGAAAAATATTTTTGATGAAAGATTTATCCAGGATCACGCAATCAAACCAATCGAAGAAATCAACGAAATTTGTAATGAGCATAAGTCTGTGCAACACGAAGAAAAGGCCAAGTAATAGCCTGTCATATACAAGTCATGGGAAATTACAAATTTGTAAAAATGATAATATAATCAATCACATGTCTTGAATTTCGCGTTTTCTAATGAGGAAAACTCTAATATCCCTCTAATTCCCTGATGGAATAACTGACCGGCTTTCACGCCGGTTTTTTTCTAAGTGTCACAAAGCAGCCTATAACTGTATACCCATACAGAAGATAAAATACTGAATATGAATTTCAACTTCGGTATGGATATGAATATTACAAAACCACTTTTAACAAAAAGCGAGTTGTTAAAGCTGGTGGGCATTCCAGAATCTACATTCAATAACTGGTTTATTCGAGGGTTTATTCCATTAAAGGAACTTGGTTGCGTGAAGGTAAGTTTTACTAGCTACAAATATTCGCATCTTACCGCAGCCTACTGTGCTGCACTTTCTTACCACTCTGGTAGGAAGCGTTCTAAATACATCGAAGTTTTAAAAAGCGTGTTTGGTGGCATCGCCAAGGAAGGCTCCTTCCCGGAAGGCCTAACTATAGCAATTTCAAGTATGGGAAAAGGCCAGGATTGTGGTGCATTCGAGAATTACGGAGAAGCACTACGATACGGAGGCAATATGAGCCTGTATGTAAATGTAGGCAAGCTCATAAAAGGAGCAGCCGAGCATCAAAAATTATTTAAACAACAATGTAATCAAAAATAAGGGGCGCGTCAGTGTCAAAAATTACACAGTTATGCAACGAACAATTTAATGGAATTAGCAAAGTAGCATTTAAGGCGGTATCAACAAAAGCTGTTTTCACTATGGAAAGCGCGGTGAATGTTGGCGGAATGAGTTTGTATCTCATGTCCAACGGTAGCCGAATATTTTTGGGCTCACTATTCGGTAGATCGCCTCAAGGAATCGAAGAATTAACAATGCTTGAAGGTGAAGATTATGAGTTAGAAATTATACAAGGTGACATTCTGAAAGATATGATGGATAAAAAGGCCGGGCGCAAAAAAGCAGCTTTGAAGCTTGGTGTATTTTGGGAGGCTGTTTAATGGATTCATTGAATGCTAAAGCCAAAGCAATTGAAGCTTTAAAGCTATATATCAAAGGCGAAACCTCACAAAGTCTTGAAGAAATTGCAAAGCAGAACTTGGCCCAATTATCGCCTTCATTTGTTGATGAAGGCGGCCAGCTCGATTATTCCAGTGACAGAGCTTTAAGGAATAGCCGGGAGGTTCTTAAATCAAAGATGATTCATACATTTTTGGCATATGTTGATTTCCCAGCTTTATTTCAAAATGTGGCCACTTCTGTACTAACTAAAAAATGGAAAGATGAAGTCGGAACCTGGCGTAAATGGGTAGGTAACATTTCTCTGAATAACTTTCGTTTCTCAGAGATAAATAATGTTGGCTTACTTCCTGAGCCTCGTTTAGTCCGAGAGCATATGGAATTCAGGCTGGTACAACTATACGGTGAGAAGGCTGCAGCGCAACTATCAACCTACGGTGATATTTTTAACATTGGTCGAGAGGTATTTTTTAACAGTGGCCAGGATGCGTTCAACCAGATTATTAGCTCAATATCATCATGCTTTGACCGTTTGATAAGCACGCAAGTTTATGCTCTTCTCAATGACAACCCAGTCTGCTTTGAAGATCGAGAGTTATTCCACGGCGATCATAATAACCAGGTGGAAAAAACCAGCGACTATGAGAAGGACATAGAGAGCGCATTAAAATTAATGTATGGGCAAAAGATCGAAATTGATGCAGGCGAGCAGCAGCTAAGTATCAAGCCAAAATTTGTCCTTGCTGCACCAGATGAGGCCTTTGCTTTAAGCCGGGTGCTGGTGGATTTCAACAAAGTAGTAGAAGAAAACCAAAGACTCGAGTTAATCATTGAGCCGCGGATCAACAACCAGGCTTGGTACCTTGCCACAGATAAAGACGTGAGCAGCATCAGAACGTTTACTCTTGATGGCACTGAAACTCCATTTATTCAAACCAAGGAATATAATCAACGTAACGGAATGGACGTTAAGTATCGCTTTGACTTTGATGTTAACCCAGTCGATTACCGTGGATTGGTTCGGGTTAAGGGGGGCGCGTAATGAGAGAGATATTGAATAACGAGGTATTTGGTGCAGATGTGCGGCCTTTAATCGCCAGGGTAGAGCTTAATTCAGGCTCAGGGCAAATAGAGTTTGAAAAGTCAGATGGTAACTTTGCTGTGCTGGAGGTGTTTGATAAGGATGATCTATTTGAGCTACCTACAGCCCAAGGCCTTCGATTCAGGCCTGTTTTAACTGGTGGGGCTAAGTTCTTTATTGGCCATGCGGTAAGGTAAGGTTTGAGCGGCTTGGACTGGGCTTCAGGCATTCGGCCCTCCTCTTAGAGTCCAAGTCGCTCCCTTTTTTAGGTTATTCAACAATACCCAGGTTAAGCATAATGAGTAAATACGAATTTACAATAAGCGCCAAAGATAAGACTGCTCAAGCTTTCAGGTCCATAAACCAGAACATAAAAATTACCACCGCGGGTTTGGCTCGTATTGGAAGCGGGATTGTTGGAGCGGCAGCGGCGCTGGCCGGCATAACTATAAATGCTTCAAAGAGCGCCAAGGAGTTGCAACTACTTTCCGACATGGCCGGGCTAACGGTTGAAGAGTTTCAATCAACTAGCTACGCAATGAGGCAATTTAACATTTCTCAGGAAGAACTGGCTGATATTTCAAAAGACGTTCAGGATAAGCTCGGTGATTTCATTGCAACTGGCGGCGGTGAATTTGCGGACTTCTTTGAACAGGTGGCGCCAAAGGTTGGCTTGACAGCTGAAGCACTAAAAGAACTATCCGGGCCCCAGGTTCTAATCGCAGTTAAGAACGCAATGGACGCCGCGAACATATCTGCTAAAGAGCAAGTGTTCTATCTCGAGTCGATTGCTAACGATGCAACTAAGCTTTCCCCAATATTAGCTAATAATGGCGAAAGGCTGAAAGAGCTACAAGCAGAGTACGAGCAGCTAAACATTAAATTAAATCAGACTGAGGTTGATAAATTATCAGAGTTCAATAATGAGATTGTGCGCCTTCAAACGCAGCTTGAGGGAATGGGAAACAAGGTTGCGGTCTCGCTAGTGGATCCTTTAACCAGTTTTAATGACGAGCTAAGCGAGGTCCATACAGATGCAATCCTCAGAGTAGAACGAGTATTCATTGGTATCGATCGAAGTATTACAGCTGCAACATTGACTTGGTACGAACTTCAGGAGGCTTTGGGCCAGGATGTTGACCAAAGGATGCTTCAGAACCTGCAAGGGGAAATAGATTATCTTGACCGGCAGTGGCAAAAGTTAACAGACCAAATCAATGGCACACCGATAGCCTATAGCCTGGGTTACGGTGAGACCGATGATATTTTTGAAGGTCTTGACGATCCGTTTGATTTAACTAATGCGGTAACCAACGTCGATGTTAAGCCAGCTGCAGAGGCCATTAAGCATGATCTCCTAAGTAGCTTATCAGTTGCAGATGAATTCAACGCTAACCTTGTCGATATGAACAGTATGATGCAACTAAGTTCAGATGAGTTCTGGGCCGAATATGAGGAAAAGGGATTAAGTGCCTATGAAAACTTAAACGATGCGAGTGAGAATTTTTGGGATAAATTGCAGGACCACATTTCGGTTAGTACAAACAATTTTGACACCATGTGGGGTAACACTTTTGACCGTTTTACTGCTGGTATGGCAGAAGCCACAACAGCTGTATTATTCGAACAGCAAAGCTTTGGCGATGCGATGAAAGAGATAACACGGGGCGCCGTCCAAGCAGTTATTCAGGGATTAATAGAAATCGGTATTCAAAGGCTTACATTGTTTGCTCTTGAAAAATTTATCGGCACAGCAAGTGCCAGTTTAAGTGTGAAAACGGCCGCCGCGACCGGCAAATCTATCGCTTCATCTTACTCGACAGCCGCCGCCATGGCCTCCCTTGCTAGCTATGGTATGAACTCAATACCGGCAATGGGCGGTTTGGCTGCCACGGTCGGCTTATCAAAATCTTTAGCCGTGGCCGGCATGGCTCACGATGGTATCGACAATATACCCAGAGAAGGTACCTGGTTACTGGATAAGGGCGAGCGGGTGGTTGACTCCCGCACCAACAAGGATCTTAAGAACTACCTTAACAGCAGTAATCAGCAGGCCAGTAATGTGAGCATCAATGCCCCAATCACACTGGGCGGCGATGTGAGCGATGAAAAAATACTCAGAACGATCGAGCGAAACCCGAAGCGCATAGCCCGGATAATTAACCGCCTGAACGGGGTGCCCGCATAATTGCGGGTCCTTCTGGCTTTGAGCATTACGGGTTCGCGGCAGCGCAGCTTTCACGGTGTGCGAGCATTTTTAAATTTGATTTTATATTTATACCGACCATGAAATTAAACAGAACTGAACTTGCCGAACTATTAGGCGTGACGCTGCCAAGCATTGATCTAAGGATCCGAAAAGGCATGCCCTTTGATTGTAAAGGCGGCAGAGGTAAGCCCTGGGTATTTGATTCTTCAGAATGTGTCGAATGGGAAAAGCAGCAAGCAATAAACAACGCCCTGGGCGATACCGACACAACAGACACTGAAGAACTTAAACGCCGCAAACTTGCAGCTGAAACAACGATCGCAGAAATTGACGCAGCGAAGAAACGCGGTGAAGTCGCTTCACTGATTGAAATAGAAAGAGTATGGTCGCAGGCCTTGATTGAGTTAAGAACCCGACTACGGTTAATACCGGCCCGGGTATCAAGTCGAGTGCTAAGCTTACAGAATGAGTCTGATATTAAAGCCGCGCTACTGGATGAAGTTGATCAGGCTTTAACTACTTTGGCCGAATGCGAAACTACCGAAGAATCAGAGTAAAAGTGGCCCCTCAATATGCTGATTCACATTTATTTTTCAAATGGCCCAAGTTTGGCCCTTTTTTAATTTCAAGGCTTTATTGTTAGTGTTCACTATCGCTTTAAGCCTTTAAAAATGGTGCGTCTAACAAGAGTCGAACTTGTGACCTCTACCATGTCAAGGTAGCGCTCTAACCAACTGAGCTATAGACGCGAATCTGAACGTCGGTGATTACCGAGTGGCGCGTATAATAGCGATGCGTCCGCCACTGTGCAAGCAGAAATTGTGAGAAATGCTTTAATTGCCTGTAGTTTAACCAATCAGGAAACTAACTTGCCCGACACAGAAAAGGCAGTGGTTGAATAACATCCATGATGCTGCCCTTGCGATAGATATCGGCAAAACATTCCCCTAAACGATCTGACTCGCTAATAACCGTTTGCCAGTATTTGATACGCTGGGTATCATCCATTTTTTCGAAGTCTTTGCGGTCGGGAATTTTGCCGTAGGGCAAGGAGGCAACAAACTCATCAGATGGCACCAGCATCACCACATTATCAAAACTACTGGCATGGGGAATACGTCGCTTCAAGGCTTTGTCGAACCAGCCAGGAATGGCCTTTGGATAAAAATGCGGATATAAAACCAGGGCATCCTGGGGTCCGAACGACAAATCAAAATGATAATCCAGGATCCCGCCATCCCGATACATGCCACTAGGAGCAGCCACCATGTGCTCCACCCCATCGATTACCAGGGGTATGGAGCCCGATGCTAACAAAGCATCCTTTACGTTATTAAAGCCCAGCTCGATGTATTCTGTGGTTAACTGATACGGATCGGTGATATGTAGCTGACTGTCCGGCGCTGAAAACACGCTGCGGGTGTACAGTTTTTTTAGCAGGCGCCGGTTCATGGTATTTGCCGCGGCACTCACACCCAGCCCCAGCATTTGTCGGTACTTGCCGTAATGTTGCATTAAACCATGACAACGCGCGGCAATAACGTGCAACTTAAAGCGCTTATTGGTGAGTACTTCCATAACACCATTACGCCCCATCACATAATCGATCAGCTCGCGGGCTTTATGGGTGATTTCTCCAGGGCCTGGTTTGAGGGAATATACGGTTTGAGAATAGTTTTCGGCCAGCCGGTTAATGGCGGCTACCGGGTCGCGCTGGACAAAACAGGCAGAACGAAAGGCGCCGGCAGAAGAGCCAATAACGTTCACAGGTTGTGAGGAAGCCGCAAAAAATGCCGGAAACAGGATCCGGTCGATCCCGGCCAGAACAAACCACTTAGGCCCGCCCGAGGCCCCCAGCACATGGGAAAATAACGCAGGCGAAAGCCCGTGTTCACGTATACGTGCCAGCGCCGTAGGCCCGGCATAAATAGAAAGCGGCATTCCCAAAACGGTATGTACCTTTGCGGTTAAATTTTGATTTTATTGCTTAATCCTACCTTAATGGCCCAATCAGGTAAATTGCCCCGAGGTACAGGTTTTAGCCGCCGCAAAAAGTTGTGAAAAAGTCTGGATTCCTGCTCTGATTTATGCACATCAACATACTGAACATATATTATACAGCAAGATAAAACCATTAATTTCATTAACTTACACGTTACCACATAACTACTCAACAAAGTTATCCACAGATATAGTGGATAACCTTGGTCAGTCGAAATAATACTTGGGATTGATTTTTGGTTAAGGTATAAATGGACGTGAATTTACTAACCTAGCAGTGTATGACCTACTCAATTGCCAAACCGCTCAGTTATTCAGCGCCCGCATCGGCCGGGGTGGTTATGCAGTTAAAAGCGCCGGCTACCGGTGAAGTGTTGCGACTGGACGAACTATCACATCCTCTGCTGCAGGCTGGCCTGCTGGGATCCGGGGCCGCGGTTAGTATGACCACAGGCGAAATCTGTGCGCCAGTCAGTGGCGTTGTGCACAGTATTAGTGTTGCCAGGGCACAACTGGTTCTGGTGCATCCGAAGGGCCTGAAATTGCAGTTACAAATTGGCCAGCCGGGCGAAATTGGTTATGGCGAACGGCTCCGGTGGCTGGTTAAAAAGGGCCAGCGTTGTGAAGCTGGTCTGCCGTTAATTCAGAGCGATCCTCTGTGGATAAAACAGCAAGGCGCACTTCCGGTGTGCGTCCTTACCCTGCTTAATGCGGCCAGGCTTAAAGCCCTCGTATTAACCTCAGATCCGAAGGTCAGACTTAATGACGATGGCTTTTTAACCCTGTACGCTTAGTGCACATCTGTTATTTATTCAGTGTGTGAGTCAGCGTAATTTCGGCATTCAGTACTTTCGATATCGGGCAATTTTCCTTTGCACCACCAGCGATTTCCTTAAACTGTGCTTCGTCAATGCCTTCTACTATTGCATCGAGCACCAGTTCGGATTTCACAACGCTAAAACCGTCCCCATCTTTCTCCAGCGTAACGTGCGCTTCTACCGACAGTTCTCCCTGCTCAAAGCCTGCATCGGCCAGCGCGAAAGACAGCGCCATCGCGAAACAACTGGCATGAGCGCTGCCCAGTAGCTCTTCAGGATTGGTGCCCGGCTCATCTTCAAAGCGGGTATTAAAACCATAGGGTTGATTTTGCAGTGCGCCACTTTGGGTACTCACCTTGCCTTTCCCCTGTTTGCCCAGTGGCTGATAGTGTGCTGATGCGGTTTTTACAATACTCATCGATAACCTCCGATAGTTTGTTTAAATTGCCGGCATTGTTTCAGCCGGCCATAAAGAATGTACAGTGATTGAAGCATTACCCATGCCGATATCCTAAAATACGCTATACGCCTTTACCGGCAGGCCATAGCGTAAGCCTCAGGCTATCAAATAGTTAAAATCCGTGGGCGGTCTGTGTCATAA
>NZ_CAJXQY010000133.1 GCF_913058315.1 uncultured Alteromonas sp.
ACACCGGTATCATATATTTGCGCCAGCCAGATCATTGAATACACACTGTTAAAGCGTTCAATGCAGTCCTCAAAAATCGCAATGGCCGCATCGTGATCGCCCACCTTTTCTGCGGCATAACCATACAAACATTTAATCGGTTTAGTGCTGGCTATAAAGGATTCGTAACTTAACTCACTGGTGTTCCCGCTGCCATCTTCGTGCTGTGCAGAAACCGGGCGAATAGCGAATAACGAATAACAGGCTAATAGCTGCAATGACTAAAGAAATGTTTTTCATGGTGACTCCCGGCGGTTAGTTAGCTTCACTTTAAATGACTGGTGGAGGGATGAAAATGGTGCTTTGGGCGGAAAAAACTAAGCCTGTGAGATCAATAAGATAAATTGGACGACGAGGCGCATAACAAGGTCATTTAGTTTGCAAATGTTATGGTATAACATAATGTGTATAGCTATTTAATTCCTCAATCTACTTTCATTTCCGGATTTATTACCATGCCTGACGCCGTTATCAGCGCATCAAACTTATGCGTTGATGTGCAAACAAAGAAAATTCTAAAAAATGTTTCCTTTAATGCTAACAGGGGAGAGGTGCTTGCCTTACTCGGCGGAAACGGGGCTGGTAAATCGACTACGATTAAGACCTTTCTGGGATTAATGAAGCCAACTTCAGGCTCGGTGTGGCTGGATGGCGTGGATGTGCAAAAAGCCCCTGATATTGTTCGTCAGAAGGTGGCCTATTTACCGGAATCGGTCATGTTATACGGGCATTTAACCGCGATTGAAAATATCCAGTACTTTTTATCTTTGTCGGGTAAAGACAAGTCAGAAACAGAGATTGTTGCCGCCCTTCAACGAGTAGCATTGCAAGAGTCAGCCTGGCGCGCCGCACTGAGTGGTTACTCTAAAGGCATGCGGCAAAAAACAGCAATCGCTTTAGCACTGCTGCGTGAAGCCCCTATTCTTTTTCTGGATGAGCCCACGTCCGGGCTAGATCCGGTAGCTATTGATGAGTTTAACCGCCTGGTAAGTCAACTGGCTGCACAGGGTGCCACCATTTTAATGGTTACTCACGACGTGTACGGGGCCTGCCATGTAGCTAATCGCATTGGTTTGCTTCGGGACGGTGAGATTGTAGGCATGTTTGATGCCCCTGAGCAGGGAAATATTGATTCAGAAGCGGTGCATAAAGCCTTTACTCAGGGAGTCGTTGCATGAGTAGCACTGTCTTTACCATCGCCAGGGATGAATGGCGTTACTGGCGGCGTTCCAGCCTGGCGCAAACCGTGTTGATTATTGCGTTGCTTCTTGCCGCCGCGTCGGTCTGGGTAACGCATGCGGCCATTAGCCATACCACTGAACAGCGTCAGCACATGCAGTCAGAATCGATTACGGCATTTGAAGAGCAGCCCGATCGTCATCCTCACCGAATGGTGCATTATGGTCATTACCTGTTTCGTGCTCCTCCGCCACTGGGATCGCTGGATCCGGGTATCGATAGCTTCACTGGAAATGCGATTTTTCTGGAAGGTCATCGTCAAAATGGTGCTACCTTTGCTGACCAGAAGCAAAGCACCGGTTTAACCTGGGTTGGAAGACTCACTCCGGCCTATGTCATGCAGGTACTTACGCCGCTACTGTTAATTGTTCTGGGATTTGGGGTGATGACCCGGGAGCGGGAAGCCGGCACGCTGGATTTTCTTAAAGTACAGGGCGTATCACCTCTGGTTTTACTCGCCGGTAAAGGTGTTGCAATGGCGGGGGCTGGTTTACTGGTGCTTACCCCGTTGATTATCGGTGCCTTGCTTACTGTGTTAAAGGGTGCCCAGGTAGTGCCGGTACTGACCTTCATTTTGAGTTACCTGATTTACATTGTGGTGTGGTGCGCGCTGGTGTTGCTGATATCAACTTTGGCTCGTTCCAACAGCGTTAGCTTCAGTGGTTTGGTGGCGGTATGGATCCTACTGTGCCTGGTGGTACCGCGGATCGCGAGTAACACAGCAAGCGTAATGGTTGCCTCGCCAGGTAAGTTGGAAACGGATTTTGCGGTGCTAAAGAAACTGCGTCAGATGGGGGATGGGCATAATGCTAACGATCCGGCGTTTAAAGCTTTTAAAGATAATTTGCTAGCGCAATACAACGTAGACTCGGTGGAGGATCTACCGATTAATTTCAGAGGCGTGGTGGCACAAAAATCTGAAGCGGATTTAACCGAAGTGTTAAATGAATTTGCTGAACAGCAAATGGCGCAACAGCAATCGCAGGCAGTCATTGCCAGAATGTTTGGCTGGCTATCTCCGATGATAGCTATTCAAAATGCGTCGATGAAGCTTGCTGGCACGGATCTGGAAAACTACCAGCGGTTTATGCGCGAGGCCGAAGCTGTACGTTTTGAATTTGTGCAGTCACTGAATAAGCTGCATGCCGAGGGCATGAGCCTTGAGCAGGATGCGAATAAATATAAAAGTGCAGAGGCTAGAAAAGCCGCTACCGTAGACGCTGAAAACTGGCAGATGCTGGAAGAATTTCAATTTACTCCGTTGCCAGCAGGGCAACGGTTTTCTAATAGCCTGACGGCCGTACTGCAATTGCTTTTTACTGCCGGATTAGTGCTGGCTTTCACTTATATAGCAGGTAGACGAGTATGAGTTGGTCAGATATCCGTCGTGAAACCGCGTTTGTTTTACGCAAAAAAAGTGTGTCTCTACTGTTAGTGGCTGCCTGCGCGTTGGCCCTCTTTTCGGTCTGGACGGGCAGTGTTGAAGTGGCGCAACAAGAAGCCACTATTGAGCGTTTACTGGAGGGGGATAAAGCGGATCGGGAAGAGGTAACCCATAAGCATCACGCTTATGGCTATATTGCCTATTACACCTTTCACCTGACGTATGCGCCGCCCTCGCCACTGGCCTTTGCAGCATTGGGAGTGCGGGATGTGTATCCCTGGAAACACCGTATCCGAATGTTGGCTCTGGAAGGACAGATTCACGAGTCAGACACGCAAAACCCTGAACTGTCACTAGCCGGCAAAATTGATTTTACCTTTGTTATTGCTGTGTTTGCACCGCTCATTCTGATATTACTACTACACGATCTTCGGGCGGCTGAGCGTGCGGCTGGCCGTCACGACTTTTTGATAGTCATGGCCAGAACGCATGGCAGCTTATGGCCATTACGTGCCGGATTAATTGTGCTGGGGCTGTGGCTGGCCCTCATCCTGCCGTTTATTGGCGGCGCCATAGTCAACGGGGTACCAATCTGGCAAATGGCAGCAGTGTGCGCCGTAGTGCTGGTTTACTTACTATTCTGGTCGTTGCTGTGTTACTGGGTTGCGCGTTTTACCTTTCCCGCTCCGGTATTGGCATCGCTACTGTTGGGGATTTGGTTAGCGACGACTTATATCATACCGTCGGTTGGCAACGTGGCTATTGAGGAGGCTTATCATGGGCCTGAGGGCGGCGATATCCTGATGACCCAGCGTGAAGCGGTAAATGATGCCTGGGACCTGCCACACCAGACGACCATGGATGCGTTTGTTGTATCTCACCCCGAGTGGCAAGGCAAAACTGAAACCAGCAGTCTGTTTGAATGGAAGTGGTATTACGCCTTTCAGCAAGTGGGCGATGAAAATGCCCGGCCACTCTTCCAGGCTTATCAGCAAATTGCTGAGCAGCGTTATGAAGCGGCGGGATGGGTAGCACTACTGTCGCCAGCAACACTGTTTAAAAGAACCCTAACACGCTGGGCTGATACGGATGCTAAAGCTGCATGGCAATACGAACGCGATATCCGCACTTTCCATGCTGAACTACGAGAGTTTTACTATCCCTTCCTGTTTAACGGCAGTGAGTACAACGAGGAGTCGTTAGCAGAAAGGCCTGCTTTTCAACCCAACAATACCAATAAATATCCAGGAATCTTTCATTGATAACCCGGCAAGCCGACCTTTACATCTGGCAGTGTTAGCAGGACTTTGCGCGACAGTGGCTGCGCAAACGAGAGATTCAGGCAGTGATGATCCCGAACCTATCTCGGTGGTAAAACAGCGTCGTGCTTATGGCGGTGATGTCCCCTTAAAAGAGCTACCTTTAGCTGGCTCCAGTGTGATGGAGCAAGTTTATGCGGGCAGCGAAACGCTGCTCGTATAGTTTCAGTTGCTTACAGCCAACCCTTCTGTCGCGCAATTCGGGCCGCTTCAATACGATTGCTGGCATTCAGTTTACTGGAGGCACTGGATAAATAGTTGCGCACCGTACCCGGCGACAAATGCATTTCATTGGCGATCTGTTCAGTTTGATAACCATCTGCAGCCAGTTTAAGCGCTTTGCGCTCTTTGTCGCTTAACGGGTCGGCCTCTTCCCAGGCATCTATAATAAGCTCTGGCGCAATCATTTTGCGGCCCTGCATTACACGGCGAATGGCATTGGCCAGATCGTCACTGGGAGCGTCTTTAAGTAAATAGCCTTTTACACCGTATTCCATGGCACGTCGTAAGTACCCTGAACGGGCAAAAGTGGTAAGTATAATGACTTTACAGGCCAGAGATTGCTGTTGAATTTGCTGAGCTAATTCCAACCCTGTCATCTGGGGCATTTCAATGTCGGTTAGTACCATGTCGGGGTTAAGTTCGCTGATAAGTTGCAAGGCCTGTTTACCGTTGCTGGCTTTGCCTACGACCTGCATGTCCGGCTCTAAATCTAACAGCGCAGACAATGCGCCTAGCAGCATTCCCTGGTCTTCGGCAATCAGAATATTAATGGTTGTATTCATAGTGGCACCGTTACGGTTATGCAAAACCCTTGTGTATGATCAAGCGACAACTCGCCACCCAGTTGAGCGACGCGCTCGCGCATACCTTTTAGCCCATTTCCCTCAGGACCGGCTTTGCTACTGCCATTATCGGCAATAGTAAGTTTGAGCTGCCTGGCTGCTTCGCTCAGTGTTATCTGGCAGCGGGTTGCGTTGGCGTGCTTTACCAGATTGGTAACTGCCTCGCGGACAATAAAGCCGAGTGTGCTGTCTATATTAGCAGGCAAGGGGGTCTCAGGAATATGATAATGAAAGTCAACCTCAATTGAATTGAGCAGGGTTTTGGCGTTGGCTAATTCTGTGGCCACATCTTTCTGGCGATATCCGGTAACAGCTTCCCGTACTTCTGCCAAAGCACTGCGACTGATCTGTTCGAGTTCGGCAATTTCCTGACGGGCTTTGTCGGTATCATGATCAAACAGTTTTTGCGCCAACTGGGCCTTCATGGTAAGCATGGAGAAGGTGTGACCAATCAAATCATGTAGGTCCCGGGCAATCCGCTCGCGTTCGGCCGTAGTAGCGAGACGCTTGACCTCTTCCTGGCTGAGTTTGAGTAGCGTATTCTTCTTCGCCATTTCACGTTGAAAAACATTAACGCCGCCAATCATGATAGAGAAAGTCAGTGCCGGCACGTAAAAGTAAGCCGGTAAGTCGCGCAGCCAGGCTAGTAACACAATGTAAGCCAATATGATCGCTATGGTGGCAAGGCTCTGTTTTGGTTGCCCCACGTGTGCCGCAAATGCACTGGCGTACACAAAAAAGACGCCGGCTCCCGGATTAACCAGGGTGAGTACCGTGCCTATTACACAGATGGCGGCAATGTAAAACAGGGTGTGGGTACCAGATGTCCAGTAAGCACGAAAATAACAGATAAGGAAAAACAGTATACCTATTGCCGACAGCCACACATGCCAGGCCGGAGGATCGTAAAACACAAAGTGAACAAAAAAAGTGCCCAGGTAGACCAGCCATAGGTAAGGCAAAACGCCAATGTCGGTGTTGGCTGGCAACAAGCGGCGATGCACCGTTGTGGCCAGCTTTTTAAGGTGGTTAATCATGTTTACTCAAAGTAAATATTATCGAGTTCAAGGTTAAAATTTGGCGTTGCGGTACCGGCAACCCAGCCAATCCCAGTGACGTTAGTCCAGTCAACGCCACGAATATCACTCAGGTTAACCGACACCTGTCGACACTGGTCTGTTACCGTAAAATTCATCTCGCTGGGGCGGCCGGTTTGAGACGTTAGCACCATTAATCTGAAGACGTTTTCAGTGCCCGTAACATCAAATACTATACGCTTGAAATTACTAAGATTATAGCCAGCATCCATGGACTCTGTGAACATCAGAAAAACGCCCGACCACGGATAGGCAAACTGCTTACCAACGGTGCCTGAAACTTTTAGTGCGCCATTACCATAACAGCCCTGGGCAATGTGGCTAATGGTGGCTGTAGAATTACCTTGCATCATCTGGTCAGTGGATACTACAAACCGGCCACCTAACTGTGACTTAAGGTCTGTATTGAATTGACTTACCATGCCTGTCTCGGGTGTTTCGCCAGTGGTAGTCTGAGTGTCAAAATAGGCAGCGACCGGAAAACCATTTTTGACTATCCACCGAATATGTTGGGTATGTTTGATGTTCGTCCTGGGATCTTTGTTGAGCACGATGAAATCTGCCCGCGCACCACTGCGTAAATGGCCTCGCTCGCCTAGTTTAAATGTCGAATAGGGTAAGTAGGTCGCGGCGGTCAGCGCTTCGGTAGGCGATAGGCCACTGTCCACCAGTAAGGCCAGCTCATCGTGCAGACTGATCCCATGCGCAGTACCTTGGTTTGGCGCATCGGTTCCGGCTAGTACCGCGATACCTGCTTGATACATTCTGCGGGTATTTTCTATTGCAATGGCAAAGTAATCCTCCGCCACCCGGCCAGAACCAATATCGTTAGCAATTGCGTGCTTCACATCAGCTGCCAAATAAGAGCTAAAAACGGAATTCTCGATTAATGCCTGCCCTCGCCCTTCCCCGGCCAGGGATGCCAGAATTGATAAGGTGGGGATGACGAACATGTCCTGAGATTTCATCAGTGCAATAAGTTCGTCACTGGCTGGCGTGCCACCAAAAGTATGAACCAGGCCATCCGCTCCGGCCTTAGCAGCATGCTCTGCCGAAGCCAGATCCATGACGTGCACTACCGCCATAGCGTTTTGAGCATGAGCTGCTCTGACTACAGCCGCCAGGGTGTCATAATCAATAGACGTAAAACGGCCTTTGTGATCGGCATGACTGGCCGATGCGTCGTAGACAATTTTAATGTAGTCGGAACCCTCGGCCAGTCGCGCAGCCACAAAGTCGCTGGCTTCCTGGGGGTGGGCAATAGTTGGAATAGCAATGCCATACTCGGTGCCATGTCCGCCGGCACTGGTTACCAGCACACCTGAAGAAAACAAGTCGGCTTCCGATACCGCGTCCAGGCTAATCCGCTGGCCTTTTTTTGCCAGGAAAAACCGTGTATCAGTAAACATATCCAGGCTGGTGGTTACGCCATACTGTAAGGATTGCTGCAACGCGTTACCCCAGGAGTGTGTATGGGCATCAATCAGTCCCGGGATCACAAAGCCGCCCTGGCCATCAATTACCGTGACATCGATTGCTGTGTCAGGGTTGACAATACGTCCTTCACGGATGGTGAGCTCTGAATTGTCGTGCCATTGCTGGCCATCAAAAACCGCAATGTTAGTTATTCGATAACTGCCGCTGTCAGGTATAGTACGGCTGTTTTCGGCATTAGTTGCTGCCCGCTGCGGTGTTACTTCCGGGGTAGGAAGCACACCAATAAACAGGCCGATAAGTGTTAATATCACCACTACAATGATAGAGAATCTCATGATGTTGTCCTTGTTTAGTGACGGTTGTCGATAGCGTTGAATCGATTTACACAGAGGCTTAGAAAGACCAGCGTGTAGACAACTAATACGCCAGCATGCAAATACCAGGGCGCGCCCAGACTATTGCCCTGAATTGCCAGTGCTAGTTGTGCCAGGTGGTAAGCAGGGAAGATATTGGCTGCCATTTCAAGCGTTGACGGAAATAGCTGAATGGGTACCCACAGGCCGGATAAAAATGCCATGGGCAGGTAAATAAGATTGACGACTGCTGGTGCTGCTTTGGCTGATACTGACAAGCCGATATACAGTCCGATAGCACAGAATGGCAACGTGCCGAAAAGCACGGTTATGAGTGTAGAAATCCACTGAGTGCGGGTCATCGTAACGCTACCAAACGCGGCTCCCAGAGCAAACAGGCTCAGGATAATGACCAATGCAAATAACATGGCCGTAATAATACGGGCAGCAAAATAGCTTCCAATTGGCATTGGGCTTACCTGCTTTAGGCTCAAAATCCCTTTGTCTTTATCGGTGGCCACATCGGCTCCGAAAGAAAATAACGCCGGGCCGATGGCGCCGAACACGGCATAGGTGGCCATCAGGTATTTTGCCGCCTGACCGGGTTGACCGGCCATGGCGTTAAACAGTAACCCAAAAAACACATAGAACATCAGCGGAAAAGCGAGACTTGGGATCACAAAGCCAGGACTGCGTAGTGTCTTTAGTAATTCTGTTTGAGTCTCTAACTGCAATATTTGCCAACGCTTAGAGAGCGACAACGGTTGCGAAGTGATCATGACGATATCTCCTGATTATTTACAGCGCTATTTGGTGAGACTGCGGATTGAGTGAGGTGTAAAAATGCATCCTCCAGTGATATCCCTGACACTGTCAGATCAAGGGTTGTAACGTCAGCGTCGAATAGCGCCATCAAATGCGTTTGTGGGGCTGTTGAGTACACCTCAATATAGTCGCCGCGGCTATGCACTTTGGTATCTGGCAGGAGTTTTTGAACAACTTCATGAGAAGTGTTACTGCGAAAGCGCAGGCGTTTACCGCCCAGCTCTGCTTTGATCTGTTCGGGTACGCCCTGAGCGACTATTCGCCCTTTGGATAACACGATAATTCTGTCGGAGAGCGCATCAGCTTCTTCCAGATAATGGGTCGTTAGTAATACCGACGCGCCTCGCGCTGCTAATGCGCGGATGCAGCGCCAGAATTCGCGCCGGGCTGTGGCATCCAGGCCGACAGTCGGTTCATCCAATATCACCAGGCGTGGATTACCTATAATAGCCATAGCGAATAGCAGCCGTTGCTTCTGACCACCAGATAAGGTTTGCACTTTTCGCTGTTGCAGATCTGTCAGTAAGGCTTTTTCAAGAGCGTCCTCTAATGACAGACTGTTTGGATAATAGCTGGCAAACAACCGCAACTGCTCTATAACCTTTACGTTATCGGGCAATGCAGCCGACTGCAGCATGACGCCCATTTGTTGTTTGGCAGCCCAATGCCCGGCGGGATGGCCGAAGACAATAACCTCCCCGGAATCAGCTTTCAGCTGACCCAACAGCGAACCGATAGTGGTGGTTTTTCCCGCGCCATTTTCACCGAGCAATGCCACGACTTCATTAGGTTGAATGGTTAGCGAGATATCGTCGACGGCGCACACTTTACCAAAGCGTTTTGACAGATGATTAATGCTAACAAGAGGTTTATGATCTGCTTGCATACTGGTTCTCCGTGATTATGGTTCCAGTATGCCCGGTGCCGGTGTGAGGGGTAATTAGCAAGTGTCATCAATATTATGTGACATTTGTCATATGGTCTTCTGAGAGCTGTATTATGGAAAATTTCCACGCCAATTGATTTGGCTGCGATTGGCTTCTCAACGACTCGCAAAATACAAACAAATATCCTCTGCGGATTCTTCCTCGCCGGCTACACAAAGTTGTTTGTCGGCAATAAATGCGGGTTCGCCTGTATAAGGACTCTTTATGGAGTTTAGTAACGGGGCGCTATGTGTAATTCTGGCGTCAAATGCTAATTGATAGAGACTATGCAGATAGTTTAGTGAAAGTAGCTCGGTCCGAACATCAATGAAGCGCGGCGCAGATACCGAGAGGAGTATATTGCCCAGAAAGTTATTTAAAGAGATGCTATCACCTGGCATGTCTGGCATATCACGCTCAATAAAACGGCCGTTTTCAACGACAACGCGGTCTGTATTCTGCTGAATGTAATCGTAGAAAGCATTGAGTGTTTTGTTGTGTTTGTAAAATAGGCGACTTTTAAGCCACAGGAAAATGCTGCTGTGATTCTCTGGCAACGAGCCAGGTAAGTAGGTTGCTATATCGTTTGCAAACATTGCGACTTCACGCAAGTACGCGGCTTGCATAGAAAGCGCTTCATCATTAATTGGTGTGAGTCGGGCATAAATCGGTTGCCACGCCTGAAGGTCTGTAACTGGCGTTTTAGCCAGTAAAAAGGCAGCTACTTTAAGCGTAAGTTTATACTGCATAAGGTTTATGACTTTTGGTATTACCTGCACTGCATCAGCCATTTGGGTGTATTGAAATTGCATCAGGCGCGAAAGTTCACTAACGGCTTGTGCGGTATCACCAGCTTTGAGTTTATCGATGACCTGCAGCAACATCAGATTGACTGCGAGGAGATCCAGTTCGCTAAACGCGTTTTGCTCACGTAGCGAGGGGATTGCTAAAGGCAGAAAGAAATCAAAAGCCATCAATCCGCTGTAACGGTTTATGTAGGGTTGATACTGTTGAATAAATGGCTTTATCTCAGCGCTGTGTTGCCAGATAAATGTCAGACAGGATGTTTCCTGCAAATCACACAGCAAAGGCGAAGTATTCTCGTCAACGGCTATGTCTGCTAACCAGTTATCTGGAGGGTAGAGCGTATCAACAAGCTCTTGAGTGATGACTCCATCCGATAAACGGGCTTTTTCAACAATGTGCTTTCCAACCTGAAAAGGAGAGTGGGAAAAGTCTATCCACATGCCAAGCCGATAAACCTCGCCATTATTCTCTATCGGTCCAACCTGGTTGAAGGCAGTTTGTAGGCGCCTTATTTCCGGCTTTACCTCTTCGTCGGCTAGCATGTAATAGCCAAACGCAATGATGGCAGGCAACAAAAACAGCCGTAACCATCTTTTATTTACCCCTTCTTTAAGCTTGGCAATTTTGCCGGGCATGCTATGTCTTCCTTGTCATGCAGTGTTTCATTTCGCTGACTAAAACTGCCAGTATCCCAGGCGTTTGCGCATTTTAAACTGGCGAATAAGGTTGCGCGGCTTGGATTTGAGCCCTGGGGGATGATTAATTTGATCGGCCACAGCATCAAGAATGCGTTGAGAAGCTTTACCGCCCCGTGGAATACTGCAACCTTTAAACCGGGTACAAACGCCGGTACGATATTGCCTGGCACAAACACCGCATCAGGCTTATAGTCAACCACCTCAGCAATGCTCTTAAGGCGGTTTTTGCCTTTTTTGAACAGGCTGATATTCACTTCGTTACCTTCAATAAACCAGGCACACTGGTCACCACGATGATGCGCTTCCTGTTGTAACGGGCGAAGGATTTCGAACGAGTAATTCTGCGAAATATAAAAGAAGTAGCGCACGGATAACGATCTTTTTAGGTTAGCTAACTGTTAGCCAGAATGTAGTCTTTTATGCGTTCGCTACACTGTCCGTCGGTGGCGCCCACCATGTCCTGAGTAATTTGCAAACGCTGGGGTTCCAGCTTTTCCGGGTTATTCAACGCGCTTTCAATGGCTGCGGGTACCTGCTCAGGTAAAGTGGCACGGGTGCAAAGATCGTGGAACATTTGCAGGTCGGGGTCAAGGCGTTTCTCTAAGCGGAACTTCAAAATGCCCCGATAGCTCCAGCGGGTCTGGTAGAAGTCACACCAGACTACCGGCTTATTCAGCGCAGCATATTCAAAAATGGCTGAGGAGGCATCTGATAACATTACGTCGGATATTTGCATAAAGGGTATCAGGTTATAGTCCTCCACACCGGCAATATGCACATTTTCATGGGTAGCCCATTTTTTAAACAGTACCCGTTGTCCTTCGTATCTTTCTTTTGTCAGACTGAAGTAGTGAGGTTTTATCAGAACATTATAATCAGCCAACAGTTGCGGCAACGACTCATCAAATTTTTCAATGCTCGACGGATAGAATGTGGGAGCGTAAAGCACCGTCGGTTTATCCGGTGAGAGACCTAGCTCTCGCAAGCAGATGGATGCCGGGGTACCGTCGAATAAGGGGTCTAACTTGGCATAGCCTGTATCGACAAAGCCGGATTCAGGAAACTTTTCCTGCAAACGCTGCAGCCGTTGCTGACCTTCCACAAAGCGCACATCAAACGGGAACTCGGACGCAGTATAGTAAATAGCTTTGGGGCCAATACCGTGTAGAACCAACGCCAGGCGTGCCTGAATTTTAGCTTTCTCACTTTTACAGAACTGGGGGGGATTACCAAAGAAGATCCAGTCGGCTTTATTTTGCTGATAAAAAAGATGAGCGTTTTTCGGTGAGTCTATAAAGTGATAGGCGATGCCCGCATTGTCGAGCTCGCTTTTCTTGAGCTCGTCAAAACCTGCTTCGGGATACAGTACAAAGATACATTCGACCCCGGCGTCGCTTAATTTTTTAGCAACCGGCAGGTATTGAGGCAAGTAGTACAGATGTTGTGTATCGAAATAGACGCGAATCACGAATGACTCCCCGAAGCATGATTTATTTATAATTATTGCGACAAATGCCTGAAAATTTGAGCTGTTTGTCATTATTCTTTCATCATAACGACAATTCGTTGTAATGGCTACTTTGGTAAGAGAATGCCACTTTCGCTGTGTATTGTTGACCGCAAATCGACGGAAAATTGAACCGGTCATCCCGGAAGTTTCGCAGAAACTATCCGGGATCTCTCTGATGTTCCTCTGTGCCGGGAAAGTAGAAGATGAGACAGACTGTTATGGAGGTCCCGGATAAGCCCTTCGGGCTTTCCGGGAAGACAGAAAGTAAAAATACGTCATCCCGGAAGTTTCGGAGAAACTATCCGGGATCTCTCTGATGTTCCTCTGTGCTGGGAAAGTAGAAGATGAGACAGACTGTTAAGGAGGTCCCGGATAAGCTCTTCGGGCTTTCCGGGAAGACAGAAAGTAAAAATACGTCATCCCGGAAGTTTCGGAGAAACTATCCGGGATCTC
>NZ_CAJXQY010000134.1 GCF_913058315.1 uncultured Alteromonas sp.
TACCACCCTTTGTACACACTGGTTATGGCCGCAACCAAAACACTATTGTTAAACCGCGTGATGTTGCTGGTTCTTAGCCTCTACGGCGGTGCGATTTTTTCTGAGGTTCTCGCCGCCATCGATTATGCTGAGCCACATGCGGTGCTCACCCCACTAAGCATTGATGCGCTGAATCGTGTGGTGTGGGATATGTTGCCCTTTGCTGGCTGTGTGCTCATGGCGTTATGGAGTTGGCAACTGGGCTGGCAAAATCAGCGCACCGGTGCTGCAGAGTTGATTGCTGCGACCCCGGCAACCAGCTTTCAACTGGTGGCCGCTCAGTGTTTAGCGCTGTGCATCGCCTGGGCCACCCTGCTGATTGTAACGGCTATTGCTGTGATGGTCGCACAGATACTGGCCGGCAGTCCCCCTGATGCAGGGGCTTATGGGCGTTTGCTGGCTATGACCGGCATGCCTGTTTTGCTGTTCGGCTGGCTGTGCCTGGCTATTCATCACGTGTGTCGCAGTGCTTTAGGCGCGGGGGGCATTTGTTTGTTATTGCTGGTCGTTAAATTTACGCCGTTACTCACTCTGGCTGGTATTTCACACCCTTTGCTGGATATTGCCGGCACCCCGTTACAGCCCGCCGACTATCTAATCGGGTTTGCGCGCAGCGAGCATACCTTTTGGCCCTACCTGTTAATGTGGCTGACCGTTGCTGTTTGCGGAGTGTGCCTGGCGATCACTAAAACTCACCGGGGGACGGGGTTTGTGTTGCGGCCCTGGCGCACGCTGCCATGTTACGGCTGGGTAGCTATGGGCGTGGCAGGCATAATGTTGTTGGGCTTTCACCTGTTGCTACAGCAGGAGCGTCCCCACATGACCCCGGATGACAGGTATGCCTTACGTGCTGAGTATGAAAAGCAGTTCGGGCATTGGGCGCAGCGCGCTCAGCCAGTTGTTCGGCACATTGATGCCCAGGTGGATTTTTTTCCTGAGCAACGCCAGGCGACGGTTAAACTCACCATGCAACTGGTAAACCTGACTGATGAGGCCATTCACGAAGTGTTAGTAGGCAGCTATCCGGGATTTAAAGCCAATAAATTGGTGCTCAGCCCGGGGCAGTTGAAGACTCAGGACACTCGCTTGCAGCAGTCTGTATTTACACTGGCATCGCCCTTGTTGCCCGGGCAAACACTGAGTTTACAGGCTGACATTGTGGTCAACGGGGCGCGTATGTGGTTGCCTGCCGGACATCAAATTCTGTTGCCGGAATATAGTTACCTGCGTGGTATTCCTTTATTACCTAACATTGGGTTTAACCGCCAGTACACGTTGCGGGATGACGTACTCAGAGCCGAGTTTGGTTTGCCGACACTGCAGATGCCCCTCCCCAGTACTTTTGTTGATGCCGCCCCGCCAACTACAATCCAATCGCACCCGGTGACGATTCGCAGTATTGTCTCATCGCCGGTTTCGCACACCGTGCATGCGCAGGGAGAGCGGGTTAAACAGTGGCTGGACTCAGCGCGCCGCTATGTTGAATTTATTGCCGCCACGCCTGTTCGCAACATTCCGGTTTGGCTGGCCACCAGGCAAACGAGTACGGCCCATACGGTTGAGGCGGGTGGTCAGCAAGTGGATATCCACCTTACTGGCCTGACCGATAACCTGCAGAGCGGTAAATCAGCTGCCTCGCAGGTGGTCCATTTGCAGGCAGTCACCGATACTCTGGATTGGTTTTCTGCTCACCTTACGCCCTATCCTTACAGGCAGTTATCCTTGCTGTTTACGCCAGAATTCGGTCACAGTGGTTATGCTCTGCCGCAGGTCATTTTAATGTCTCATCGGCTTGCCGTGCGCGCCCGCCCTGCAGACACTGCGGGTTTTGATCAACGTTATCGGCGTACGGCGCATGAAGTGGCTCATCAGTGGTTTGGCCATCAGATTGGCTATGGCGTGGAGGCTGATGGTTCTTTTTTAATAGAATCGCTGGCGAAATATGCCGAGCTGGTGCTGATTGAGCGGCGCTTCGGTAAAGAGGCCATGCAATCGCTGGTGGACTATGAGCGGCAGCGCTATCAGCACGCTTTGCGGGGACGGTTAACAGCCACCAGAGCCATTATTGATGCCACCAGTTCGCCGGATGTGTATGCCAGAGCCACCCTGGTATTTGCCCGGCTGCGGGAATTGGTCGGCGATGAGCCTATTGTCAATGTCTTGAAACAGTTACTGGAGCAGAACGCTCCGGGCCGAAAAAGTGTTACCTCGATGGATTTTGTTACGCGGTTGCTGGCTTCAACTGATGCTCAATATCACGAGGAGGTAAAGCAACTACTGCTGGAGAAGGACGTAAAGGGGTTGTTGTAGAAACAAAAAAGGAGCAGATAGCTGCTCCTTTTGTTCGGTTAAGCCAGGGACTTATTCCATTTCAAAGGTCACAGAAAAGGTGACTGGTGACGTTTGAGTAATGCTCTTTAAGCCTGCAATGTTTTGCAGCATGTCCAGCCCGGCCGTTAAACCAAAGGTTTCTGCGCCAATCAGGGTAGGCGATACCGTGCTTACTACCAGCGTATCGGCAGACACCTTGCTAACGCTTACATTAAAGCTGACCGGCGCTTCCACACCATGGAGTGATAGCGTGCCGTCAACTTTTGCAGTAGTACTGCTGCCCGCCTTGAGTTTGATTAACTCAGATGGCACGTCGGCAGTAAAAGTGGCTGCCGGGAACTTCGCTACATTAAACAGCTTTTCCTGCATCCGAGTATTACGAATAGGAATGTTAGTGTTGACTGAACTAAGTGGCACCTCAATCATCAGCTTACCGCTGCCTGACACTGAGCCGGAGAGCTCCTCGAAGGCATGCACCTCGGTTACCTGGGCATTTTTGGTCGACATAAAGTGCAGGCTGGATTGCTCTGGTGCAACTGTCCAGTCGGCAAAGGCCGGTGCTACCAGTAAACTGCTGAGAAGAACTAATGATTGCTTTAGCATAAAAACACTTACTCCCTAATATTGAATAATGTCCCGCCACGGCACATTTTGATCGCCCAGTACTATAAAGTCCGGGTTCTCAAGAGTATTACGCTGATTGTAGCTAAGTGGCTCAAAATCAGCAGCATAGATGGCACCACCCGCTTCCGCGACGATGCACTGCGATGCGCCGGTGTCCCATTCGCCGGTAACGCCTAAACGCATAAACACGTCGGCTTTGCCCTCTGCAATAAAGCAGGATTTCAGCGAACAACTGCCTAACGGCAGGGTTTGGTACACCCGTTTGGCGCAGAGTTTAGAAATGACTCGTTCCCGAGGCTGGCGACGACTGATAGCCAGGATCACCACACTGTTGTTCGGGTCATCCAGTTTGCGTACGCTAATCGGGCCATTGGCTTCAGGCGAATCTTTATAAGCACCATGCCCTGTTAAAGCATAGTAGAGGCTTTGTCCGGGCGGCCAGAAGATCACCCCTATCTTAGGCTTGTTGTCTTCAATCAGCGCGATATTCACGGCAAAATCGCCGCTGCGTGCGATAAATTCCTGTGTCCCGTCAATCGGATCGATTAACCAGTAACGCTTCCAGGTTTTGCGTTCTTCCAGACTGGCATGCTTGGTTTCTTCTGACAGGATAGGAATATCTGGTGCCAAACGGGTTAAATGCTCAGTGATAATTTCATTGGCTTTATAATCGGCGCTGGTAACCGGTGATTCGTCGGCTTTCTGAAAGCTTTCGAAATCGCCCACATCATACAACCGCATGATCGCTTCGCCAGCCGCCAGGGCCGCGTCTTTGGCTATCTGTAGTAAATCATGATCAGAATTATCAGGCATAGTCTGGATGCTCCTTTAACCACTTTTGAGCAAGAAACAGCGCGGCAATACATCGCGCTTCAATAAAGTCTTCGCGAGCCAGCAGCTCTTCCGCCCGGGCTATTGGCCAGCGTACCAGTTCGAGTGGTTCCGGCTCGTCGCCAGGCAGGCTTTCGGGGTATAAATCATGGGCGATAACAATGTTCATTTGAGCATTAAAAAACGTCGGCGCCATATTCACTTTGTGGATGGCCTCGAGTTGTTTCGCGCCGAAACCGGCCTCTTCTTTCAGCTCTCGGTTTGCTGCCTCTAAAACGCTTTCGCCCTGGTCGATAAGGCCCTTGGGGAAACCCAGTTCGTAAGTATGGGTACCCGCCGCATATTCTCTGACTAATAAGAAGTCGCCATCCTGAACAGCAACAATCATTACTGCACCGCGGCTATAACCTGCCATACGCTCAAACTGACGGGTTGCGCCATTGGTAAACTCCAAATCTACACGCTCAACCCTGAAAAAGCGGCTTTCAGCCACAATTTCGCGCTGATGGATTTGCGGAAGCGTTTTGTCCTTATCGATATTGCTCATGTTGTTTGGGTCAGTCTTTCGTTATCATATTGTCAAACTTAAGGTTAACGTATTTAGAGGAAAAGCGCTTGCCATTTCTGCCCTGGAAAGAAATCAATACCGTCTTGCTGGATATGGACGGTACCTTACTCGACCTCCACTTTGATAATCAGTTCTGGTTGGAGCATCTGCCTAAAAAGCTGGCCGAGAAAAGTGGCCGCTCTCTGGCTGACTGCCGCAAGGAGATGCATGAACACTATTCACGGGTGAGTGGGCGTATAGAATGGTATTGTCTGGACTACTGGGCGAAACATCTCGATATGGATATTGTGGCGGCCAAGCGGGAGATTGAGCATCTGATTGCTATGCGTGACGATACCCTGCCTTTTCTGGATGCCCTGCATAACAGTGGCCGCGAAGTGGTGCTGGTAACAAATGCGCATCCTGGCAGCTTGTCGTTAAAAGTTGAGCATACCAAGCTCGATTCTCACATTGATACGCTTATTTCCACCCACGAATTTGGCGTTACTAAAGAATCTCAGGCGTTATGGCATGCTTTACAGGCGCGGCTGGGCTTCGATCCGGCCACCACACTCTTTGTCGATGACAGTCTTAATATTCTGGAAGCGGCTAAAACATTCGGCATTGGGCATGTACTGGCGGTGAAAAATCCCGACAGTAAGCAACCCGATCGGGAGGTTGAAGGCTATCCGGCCATCAGCGATTACCGCACCATAATCGATGATATTACTAATAACCCTTTTGAAAACGCATAAACGGAAACGGTGGAATGAAAATAGTTGTTGGCTCCAGAAACCCGGTCAAGGTAAATGCCAGTCGTGTCGCCCTGCAACAAGTCCTGGGCGCTGAACAGGAATTGGTCGTCATTGGTGTGGATGCGCCCAGTCTGGTGGCTGACCAACCAATGACTGAAGCCGAGACCCGTTTGGGGGCGGTAAACCGTGTAAAAGCCTGTCTTGCTGCCCATCAGGCAGACTGGTATGTGGCCATAGAAGGCGGCGTTGATAACTTTACTGATGGCCCGGCCACCTTTGCGTATGTGGCTATTTGTAATGGCGAGCAGTGGTCAGTAGGACGCAGCGCTAACCTTCCGTTACCCGGTTCGGTTTATGAGTCGCTGGCTGCCGGTGAAGAGTTGGGTACCGTGATGGATAAGCTGTTTGATACCCAAAACATCAAACAAAAAGGCGGCGCTATTGGCCTGCTCACCCACCATCTGGCCACCCGCCAGAGTGTTTATGAACTGGCCATCATCCTGACCATGGCAAAATTCAATTTTCTGCCGTTGTTTTTGACGTAAACATCTCAGGGTAAAAATGTTTGCCCAAAGGTGCAGCAATGGTGGCGACAGTTTCAATTTCTTTATCGGTCAGACGTTTTTTCCAGGTGTCCAGGCTCGCTTTCGCGTCGCGGGCCTGAAAGCTGGTACCTTTGGCTTCTGAAGGGTTGCCGGAGCTGGTTGTTCCTTCAATGTACGCCTTTGTTGCGGCCGTAAAAGGTAAGTTGAGTGCATCAAACAACTCAGAAAATCCGGAGAGCGGGTCAATGCTTATTTCTTCGTGATAACAATATTGCCAGTGCGGGTATTCCTGCTGATACTGGCGAATAATTTCGTGTAGGAGTACCCAAAGCCAGGCGGATTTTTCAATAAACGAAAAGCGCTCAGGGTGCGCTGCCAATTCATCTATTGTACTTTGGTAACCTTTAAAGCGACTCTCCATTAATGGCTTTTGACGCGCAAAATGACTGAAATCAAATGCCCAGACTGCCGTCTTCAGGCTGGCAGAAAATGCAAACGGGTTGCGGATCATCACCACTACCTCAGCGCCCCATTCCTTATGGAACCAGTCTGCGGATAACAATGCCAGCGGGTCTTTAAACAACATTCTTTGCTTAAACAATCGCATCGAAAAATATTTAGCAAAACGACCAGGTGTTTTTATATCCAACCCATTATCAACGCAAACCTGCAATGCGTACCGCCAGGCTGGCCATTTAATGGTAGTAGACACTGCATTATGAATAGCCGTTTGTTGATGGGAAGAAGCGAAGTGAGCAAACCAGGTTTCTACTTTGAGGTGGGTGCCATCCAACGGGAAGTCGACATTGAACGGCTCATTCACATAATAAATATCACCGGCTTCCGCCAGTGTTCTGCCTACCCATGTTGTTCCTGAACGATGGGATCCTGTAACCAGAATTGGCTTATCGCTGGCCATGTTTTTCCAAACCTTCCATGAAAATTAAAATTGATGAATGTTGTGCCCAAAAAAGACAGCCGCTTAAAGCTCAAACTGAGTGTAACCGTTCGCATCCGGACGGCCAAAAAACAAGGCTGCCTCATGGACTTCCTGAGGAAGTGACGGGTCGGGTTTGAACTGTCCTTTTACCGTTAACTCTGAAAAATCCTGGCGGGCTGATGCCTGCATACTCAGACCAAAGGCATTGGGCTCTTCTACAGTAATCACAATTTGTTCATTCTGGCAACGGATTTGCGCTGAAAAGGTACCTAACTCGATTGGTCCCTGGGTGCCGGCTACCCGTGCGTTTAACCAGTCGCCATAAGCCATCATTTGGGCGCAGCCCTGAGCAGAATAACTGAGTGTTTCTATATTCACCCGGAAACGGCCTCCGGCGTTCACCGGCAGCGGAAGTTGTACTTCAGAGAGCACCCGGTCAACCGGTAAATACAGTAAAAATTCTTCGGCAGAGAGGGCCTGAAAGTCGAACAGGCTCATGCTAAGCGGCCCGTTAAAAGCAATAGATGCGGCATCGCGCATATTACCCGCATCGAGCTCAACAGACAGCTGACCGGTCAACAGCGCCCACGGCGAAACATCCCAGCTCAATTGATTAATCGGAATATTATTGACCACCACCCGGTCGACCTCACCCTGCCATAGGGTACCTTGCACGTTACCCACTTTAATGTTGCCCGGCAGGTCTATCCGGCTGACCACCTGAGAAGCAGGCAGATAAGCAACCAGTAAACACAGATAGAGAAAAATACCGGCTAACAGCCAGCGCCAGTTAATGCCCATCATTTTGTTAGTACCAAACGTCTGACTTTAATAATCCCCGGCGTATTGGCTTCAGCAACGTCGAGCTGTTCAATCACTATTCCCCGGGTTTCTAATTCATTCAACCAGCTAACCAGGTTGTTAAACGGCGCTTCGTCAATCCAAACCTGAATCTCATCTCCCTGCGGCTGCATGCGGGAAATAGACAGTGAGTGGTTACTACTTGTACTGGTTACCAGTTGTGGCAACGACCCTGAAACACGTTTCGGCGCGGATTGGGTGCGACGTAGCTGAGCTGCTTTTTGACTTTGCTCTTCTACCCAGCTAACCAGCTTTTTATTGGTTTCCAGTAACTGGCTCTGCTGACTGATACTTTGATTAAGCGGCGCCCATAAACCCCAGTAAAAAATACCAAGTACAATGACCACGCCGGATAGTACTACCAGGCGCTGCTCTCGTTCTGTCAGAGCGGTAAACTTCTGCTTTAAAGCGTTCATGAGGCTCCCCGGATATTCATGGTGCCAATGACCGTGTCGTCGCGATTATTGATGGCGCCCTGTTCAACAGTGAAGCCTGCGGCCTCTGCACTGCGTTTAAACGTATCCAATGCATTAAAGTCTTTGCCCTGTGCCTGCATACGGATTTCGGTACGGTTAGCATCAAAGCGGAGTGTTTGTGGCGTGATTTGTGATGTAGCAAACGCCGTGTTCAGTTGCGATAGCATCACCAGCAGCGAACTGCCGTCGCCGGATTGTTCCAGACGCTGCATTTCCTGTTGCACTTTCAGGCGCACATTGCGGTATGTGCCGATATCCGGAAAGCCTTGCTGTACCAGACTATCAATTTGTGCCGTGAGGTTGGCATTTTGCTGTTGCAGTTGATTGAGTTTTAACGTTTTATCGCCAATGGTCAAAACTATAACCAGAGCCAGCAAAATCATCGGGACACGCCAGACCTGCCATGCCTGACTATGTTGTTTTCTGGGCTTGTATTGCCCTTGCAGCAAGTTAAAAGACGCTTTGCCCACATGTTTAGCCAGAACGCCAATTGCTGGTAGGTCGTCGTTATTGGCGTCCTGATGAATATTCGGTACCGCGTGAAGGTCGATATCGGTCAGTGCGCTCAGGCGAACCGGTTCGGGCTGCGTTTTAGCCTGCAATGCCAGCACACCGGTCAGAAATGCCTGCTCTCCCTGCATGCCTTGCCAGTTTCCCTGGCGAACTAATAATTGCTCTCCCAGAGCTAGTGCTACCCACTGGTTATCTTCGTCATAAGGTAATGCCAGAATATCAGGCAGGATCACATCAGCGGCCAACCCGGCCTGCGCCAGCCAGCCCTGCCATTTCTCCATTTGCCGGTGGCTGACTATCGCCACCGATTGCTCTGAACCCCGTGACGGCCCCATAGCAAAAAATAACTCGCCGATATCTTCGGCCAGCTCGTCTTCCAGCATAAACGGAATGGCATTTTGTAGCTTGCGGTTAACTTTACCCGGCAGAGTAACGTTGCACAGGCGCACATCAGCGCCCGGTACCAGCACGATTGCCCGGCGTAAACTGGTGCGCTCGGTAAGGCTGTCGAGGGCATCGGCACCGGCTAACTCGCCACTGGCTATAACGTCCTGGCTCTGGGCAGACCATACCACCCAGTGCACCGGGTCGTGTAGGTTAGTGCCCAGCCTAACAACTAACTGTTCCATTACTTTATGACTCCAAATTCGCGGCGCAACACCGCTATTTTGCCTGATGAGGCGGCGTTTAACACGGTTGTCATGGCAAACGTTGCTTCATTGTAACGGCTCTTGGTATGTAAAATAAAATACTCTGTGGTTACACTGAACCATTGAGTTTGTTCCGGTTGCAAATTCAATGCTGCAATATCCGGTTCAGCTAAAAATGTATTTACATCATCCCAGCCGTCCAGCGGGCGGGCGGCGATCACCGAGGACGCCTGAGACAGGCTCAGCCCGGTTAAGGCTGCCAACACCGGCGCACGCTCTTCACTCAGGGTGTTTACATTGATCACTAGCTGGTCGTTATCGGGGATCACACAAACCTGAGGCAGCAGATCTTCCAGCCATTCAGCTTCCACCCCATTAACCAGGCGCAACTCTGACTGACTGCTCATCTGACTGTTGGCGGCCAGATAAGGAAAAGCCCTGGACGCGTACTCGCTGTCTTCCGCTCCGTAAGTACGCATACGATCGTCAGTATCAAGCCAGTCTGCCAGTGAGTCTCTAACCGTATCTACGGTAAAGCTGGGGATCTCTTGATTACTCAACTGCAGTAAGCGGCCAAATGCGTTCATGGCTTCTGTGGGTTGCTGGCCGTTGACATTGGTTTGGTTGGCGTTAGGCAGTGCGTTGAGGTTAAAACAGCTCTGCATATCTTCCAGGTTAACGCTGATACCGCCTTCTTCCATAGGGTATTCGAAGGCCTGTGCCCAGGGCTGATTCAGGGTGATTTTATCGCCGGTTTCTTCCATCAGTGTTATCAGTGACATGCGGGCGTACTCTTCAGCGCTTTTGGCGTACCAGTATGCCTGATTACTGCTTTTTATATTACTGGCACGCTGTACTTGCAGTTGCAGTCTGGCCCCCATCTCTGAAGCGAGGATAGCCACCAGAGCGACTACCATCAGCACAATTAATAGCGCTGCGCCGCGTTGCCTGCCTGCCATCATGAGGACTGCTCCGTAAGCGCAAACACCCGCTGGATATCACCCATGTCAGCCAGCGTAATCGTAATTCTGATGCCTTTTGGCAGGGTTTCGCCGAGGTAACTGTCATGCCACGCGGCTTCGCCGGTTTCACTGCCGCCAGTATTAAACTCGACGGTAAAGTTCGTCACGTTGTCGAGGATCTCCCTGACCTTGGGTTCGGTGCCCAGCACACTGTCGACATAAACCGTATTCAGACGCTCTAACTTGTTTTCGCGCAGGCGGTAGGCCACGCCCTGTAATGTACTGCGGGGAAGGGCCAGCTTTGGGTTGTGCCAGCCGCCGCGCACAAAGGCCAGGCCTCCGGCGTCGCTGTCGTCGGTTTCTTCTCCGCCTCGCATGACCACACTATTTTGCTGCCCTTCCATGCGCACGGCACGAGGCATTGCTTGCTGGACATCCCGCTCGAGGATCATCATAAAGCGTTGCAGTTGTTGTAACCGCGCAAACTTTTCGCTGGAGAGTTCGTCGCTGTCGATTACGGTGGACAGTAATGCGGTAGATGCCAGCCCTAGCATGGCAAAAATCGCCATGGCGATAAGAATTTCAATGAGTGTGAAACCGCGATTGCTCATCAGCTGCTCTCCGCTGGTTTGGCAAAGTAGGTGATCACTGTGGTGATGGTATCGTTGAAATCCTCGTCGAGGCTAACGCTCACTTCTACGGCCTTAAAATCGCTGTCGCCGGTGTCTTTAACAACCTGCTTCCAGTACCAGGTGCGCTCAGCCATCTCGGCCCGCCCCTTGCGGTTATTTTTTAACGGCCAGGGACGCTCCAACTGGAGTTCATTTAACTGATTGTTGGCGACCCAGGTGGCAATGGTAATTTCTTCAATCTGGCCAACGCCGTTGAGATGTTCCGAGGCCGCTTTCATAATGGCACCGCCGGTCATGGCAAAAATAAATAACGCCACCATGACTTCAAGGAGAGTCATGCCCTGTTGCTTACTGGTTAATCCCATTCTGGTCGCTCCAGTGGGCCGAGTAACTCGAGCGGCGGCATGTCTTCGCAATTTAATACATAGTAAGCCGGCAGGTCGTTGGTGAATTCGGGTTCGTAATGAAATACCAGGCTGAAAGGGGTGATCTCCCCGCTCGACATAATCAGGATTTGCGGCGGTGGTGGCGGCGCCTCTTCCTCACCAATTTCAATATCTTTGTCGTTTACGCTCAGTGAACTGTCGAACATCTCCCGGTCAAACAACCGGTCTTCGGTTTGCCAGGGTAAGTCATCGAGGTTAAGGGTAAAAAAGAAAGGATCACTCAGGGTTACCGGCTCATACAGGGCATTGCCTTCAATGAATTGCCATTCATCCTCTTCGTTGAGTTGCATAAAACTATATGTGCGGTTTTCCTGGTCAACAAAGATGCCCAGTTGCTGCTGGTTGAGTACCGCATAATCACTGGCCATGTCGATGACCACCTGCAGCCGCCGGGCTTCACGCTCGAGTTGTTCGGCGGGATCGGTGGAGAACGCATTAAAGATAACATAGCCGGCAGCCAGGCCCATTAACAGTAACACCAGCATAACTTCAAGCAGCGTAAAGCCACGCTGGCGACTGGCCGCCAACGATGCCAAAGCGAAGCTATGCCGGTGACGGCCTGGTGCACGCATAAAAAGCGCTATACCCTAGTTCAGATAATCGTTGATGTTCCAGTTACCAATATCATCGTCGGTGCCGGGTTCACCATCCGGTCCATTCGAGAAGATATCGATGGTGCCCATTTCTCCCGGGCTGATCAGCACATAAGGATTACCCCATGGATCATCAGGCAGACGCTTGATGTAACCATCTGCCGGATAATTACGCGGAATAGGATCCAGGGTCGGCGCACTGACCAGGGCATCAAGGCCTTGTTCAGTGGTAGGGAAACGGTTGCTTTTCAGCTTGTACATTTCCAGTGCACTTTCCAGTTGCTGAATATCCACCGCCGCTTTTTTAAGCTGAGCCTCCTCCTGATTACCGAGGATTTGCGGTGCAACCATTGAGGCGAGAATACCAATGATTAACAGCACCACCATAATTTCGATTAAGCTGAATCCCGACTGTCGTTTAAGCATTTTCATTACACATTCACCATATTATTTAATGCCAGAATTGGTTGGATGATGGCCATGACGATAAATAACACCACGCCCGCCATGGTTACAATAAGCAAAGGTTCAAACACCTTTAGTGAGACACTGATAAGCGACTCAAATTCCCTGTCCTGATTATCGGCAGCCCTGCCAAGCATCTGTTGTAACTCTCCTGAGCGTTCGCCCGAAGCAATCATATGCATCATCATCGGCGGAAAAATCCGGGTATTGTCCAGTGCGGCCCGTAAACTGGACCCTTCTTTTACATGCACTGCGGCTTCAGCAATGCGTTCTTTAATATACAGGTTTTGCAGCACGTCTGTTGAGATACGCATTGATTCGAGCAGTGGCACTGCACTGGCGGTAAGAATACTCAGGGTTCGAGCGAAGCGGGCCGTATTGAGCCCCCGACTGACTTTACCAATCATGGGTACTTTGAGCAGTGCACGATGATAACGCAGACGAATAGCGGGCTGCTGAATAAGACGCTGGAACACAACAATAAGCGTCAATATGGCAATGAATAAATACAGCCCGTAATTTTGCATCCATTCACTAATGGTGATCAGCACTGTG
>NZ_CAJXQY010000135.1 GCF_913058315.1 uncultured Alteromonas sp.
ACTTATCATCATCTGGTGTTAAGCGGTGAGCTTAGCGAGAGCCAGGCGCAGGAGCGGGCGCTGGCACAGTTAAACCAGCAGCGGTATCAGGGCAGTGAGTATTTCTTTGTGCTGGACTCCCGCGTAAGAATGATTGGTCATGGCGACCGGGCTGATGTGATTGGTAAAGACTACAGCCAGGTACTCACTGAAGCCGGTGAGCCGGTGTTTGCGCAAATGGCAGCATTGGTTAACGCCAGTGATGTATCAGCCGACTTTTTCGAATATAAGTGGAAGAAGGCTGGCAGTGATTCGGCCGCACCAAAGGTGAGCTACGTTGCTACCTTTAAGCCCTGGGGCTGGGCGGTAGGCACCGGGGTATTTATCGACGATATTAATGCGCAAATCTTCCACGATATTCTGGTGAACTCGGTGGCGTTACTGGTGATTGGTAGCCTGATGGTCTTTGCCGGTTTGCGGTTGACGGCATCTATACTGCGCCCGTTACGCCGGGTTAATCGCACTATGAAGCAGGTGGCTAATGCCGATTTGTCTGTTCGACTCAATTATGATTCGGCTGACGAACTGGGTGAGATGGCGGCGAACATCGACAAAACGCTGGAGGTATTTCAGTCGTTAATTACCCAACTCGTGGCGTCGGCAACGCAGGTGGAGAGCAGTGCTGAGCAACTGGCCTCGGCGGCGGTGCAAACCAATCAGGGCGTGCAGGCTGAAATGCGCAGTACGCAACAGTTGTATCATGCGGTAGAAAGTCTGAGCGTGACCATTGATGCCATTAACGAGCGTGCTAATCAAACCGCGCAGGTCAGCGAGCTGGTGGAAAAAGGGGTTAAAAGCAGTTCGGCTGAGGTGGCAGATTCAGAAGCTACCATTAAAGGTATGTCAGAGGTGGTGGCGACGACGGCGGGTCAGCTGCGGGCACTGGAAGCCGACACCGTGGAAATTGCCAATGTGCTGGTGGAGATCGAAAGTATTTCAGAGCAAACCAACCTGCTGGCATTAAACGCTGCCATTGAGGCAGCCCGTGCCGGAGATTCTGGGCGCGGCTTTGCCGTAGTGGCCGATGAGGTTCGCCAACTGGCAATGCGTACCCGCAGTTCTACCGAAGAAGTGCGCGGTGTCATCGAACGGTTACGCAGCAGTGTGGCCCAGTCGGTATCGAGTATGGAACAAAGTGAGCAAAATGCCATCGACAGTATGCAGCTTACCAGCCACGCTAACGACAGCCTGGAGCAAATACTGGGTCATGTGGAAAGCGTTCGCGAACAAGCCCTCGATGGCGCTCAGGCCACCGAAGAACAGAGCGTTGTGGTGAAAGAAATTCAGCAGCATCTTGGCGAGATTACTGTGGTTAGCGAGCAAACCAGAAGTGCTTCAGAGATGGTCGCCGCTAACAGCGAGCAACTCAGCCAGTTGGCCACCGATCTGCAGCGTCAGGTTAGCCGCTTTACACTCTAGCGCCAGCCTGCTTATTTAATCGAGAAGGGCGTAAAGTTGGTGTGTTCATCGTACACATCAACGCCCTCTGCACGTTTCAGCAGCGCAATAACTTTGTAGGTGACCGGCGTTAATAGTACTTCCCACAGCACTTTCAATGCATAGTTGGTCACCATTACCGTAAAGATTAATTCGGTACTCCAGATACCCCAGAAGGCAATAGGATAAAACACCGCAGAGTCTACCGCCTGACCCACAATGGTCGAACCAATGGTACGCTGATACAAGGCTTTTCCTTTGCTGAGTACTTTCATCTTTGCCATCACAAAGGCATTGGCAAACTCACCGAGCCAGATAGCCAGTACTGACGCCAGGACTATTCGCGGTGCCTGGCCGAAGTTCATGGCAAAACTGTCCTGACGAGTAAGGCCCCCACCGAGATCTTCATTCCAGCCCGGAGCAGGGGGCATTTCAGTAATAAACCAGGCCATAAAAGCGGCAAAGGCGGCCGCAAAGAAACCGGCCCAGATAGCGCGCCGGGCACGTTGATAGCCATACACCTCGGTCAGTACATCACCCAGCACATAAGACAGCGGGAAGAAAATCACGCCAGCGCCAAAAGTGAACCCGCCAATGTCAGCCACTTTACCGGCACCGATTATGTTGGAGCACACAATTAAAATGCAGGTAGCGGCCAGGATGAAATCAAAAAAACGAAAATGACGGGTGGAAGTATCGGTAACTTTATTTAAAGACGGTGTCATAAAAAGCTAAAGCGAATGATAAAAAGGAAAACCAGTGTGGCACAGTCTTCGTTGCCAGCGCAATATGCTAACCAGTGCAATCAGCAAGGTGGCGCTGCCGTTTTCGCCATCACCGACCATTATTTATTCAGCTTGCCCAAGCAAAATGTACACGCACAAAAAGACCCGGGCCGTCACACAACCTCCATGAGTATTCTATATAAGACAGACTCCGTTTGTTCATTTAGGTGGCGGGGTTATGGTGGCATGGTAATTGATTGCCTTTGGCTCCGTGCATTCATTCAGGCGGTATCGGCGGGGCGCACTATTCAACAATATGCTGCCGGCCAGACACAAATAAACGTAACATCATGGTTTAAATTTGCATCTGACAAATAACAAACTAGCTTTAAGAAACAGACAGGAAAAAATTGGCATGCAAATACCAACAATCATCGACGTGGAAGCCAGCGGTTTTAGCTCTCACAGTTACCCCATTGAGGTAGGTGTGATAAGGGGCGATGGTGCGCGTTTCTGTCGATTGATTCGTCCTTACTCCCAATGGTCCCACTGGGATAAAAAAGCCGAGGTATTACATGGCCTGAGCCGCGACCACTTGCAAAAATGGGGCAATGATGGCCGCGAAGTCTGCCTGGCGCTTAATCAATTCCTCGCCAATGGTACCGCTTATACCGATGGCTGGGTGGTGGATCATCCCTGGCTAATTAAGCTGTATGCTGCGGCTGGCGTGGACATGACGTTCAGTGTCAGGGCGCTGGAATACGTGCTAAGCGAAGCGCAAATGGACCTGTGGATGCGCACTAAGAATCAGGTGGTTTCACACTTTAACGGTTGTCGTCACCGCGCCAGTACCGACGCCGAAATTATTCAGCAAACCTTTATACGAACCCTGCCACAGCAAGATTCCGATCATCTTGCCCGCGCCGTTATTAATGGCTAACCCCGGGCTTAATAGGCTATTCTGACGCTAAGCTAACGTAATAACCTTATCCAGACAGGGAAACACAATGAAGACGGTGGGTCTTATAGGTGGTATGAGCTGGGAGTCTTCACTGACTTACTACCAGCGAATTAATCGGCAGATCAAGCAACGCAAAGGTGGCTTACACAGCGCACCATTAATTCTCTACAGTGTGGATTTTGCCCACATTGCCCGGTTGCAGCATCAGAATGACTGGCAGCAACTGGCGGCGTATTTGGCTTCTATCGGGCAAAGTCTGGAGACGGCGGGGGCGCAAGCCCTGGTGATTTGCACCAATACGATGCATAAAGTCGCGCCGCAGGTCGCAAATGTGGTGCGTATCCCTCTGTTGCATATCGGTGACGCGTTAATCACCGCAAGCCGGGTTCAGGGCTATCAACGGGTTGGTTTGCTTGGCACACAGTTTACGATGGAACAGCCATTTTTACGGGAGCATCTCACGGCGGGTGGATTAACCGTTTTGGTACCCGAGCAGGAAGAGCGCGATGAAGTACACCGGGTGATCTACGAAGAGTTGTGTCAGGGGATCATCCGCGAAGAATCGCTTTGCCGCTATCAGCAAATTATCGATAACCTCAAAGCGGCGGGAGCAGAAGCGGTTATTTTAGGCTGTACCGAAATTGGCCTGCTGGTTGGTGCCGAAAACAGCTCATTGCCTGTGCTCGATACGGCCCTATTGCATGCCGACAGCGTGGCTGATTTTATTCTGAGTGAGTCTATTTAGGTCGCTGGTTAAAACCCGTGCGATTAAAAGTAGTAGTGCACGCCCATAACCAGAGAGTTGATATCAATTTGTCCGGCATCGCGGTATTCGTAACCTACCGCTACGCCAAAACCCCGTAATTCACCAAACTGCCAGCCCACGCTGGCGGCTCTGTCACTGTCGCTAACCATAGGCATGGCGCCGGCCTGCGGTGTTAGCGAATATTGCGTAGAACGAATGGTGGCATATATCCACTGGGCAGAGTTAACCGGCAGAGCCCGACGTGCCGACAAGCTGACGGCTTCCAGACCCACCATAGTAATCGGCACCGCCCGAGCGTCACTGCCAAAGCGAGCGGCATAAGAGCGGTTTATTTCAACACTGAAATTCCATTTGGGTAGGCGTTTGCTCTGATAGGCTATGAAGTACTGGGTATTTCCCACGGGCCGGGTGACCAGCGAAGAATCTGGCAGCATGGCGGATTGATTGGCCAGCAGCGGACAACTAAACATCGCAACCAAACCAAACAAAAACAAGCGGAAACGAGACTTGTTCATTGTGAGGTCTTCCCGTGTGTTTGAGTGTATCTATGCGCAGTTACACCGCGCCGTTTTTATTACAGCCTGCCTGAATACTCAGCGGCACAATTTATTAATCTATTTATTATCTGTTAATTATTATCTATTAATTAATCTGGTGCCTTACCGTGACCTGCAGCCCGGCTTTTTACGCTGCGGGCTTTTTCGGCAGCTTAGTATCAATATAGACCTAATCGGCAGCGATACCAAGTTCTCACCGTAACTTATTTTCGTATCGTTTTTCGTCGATTTTGGTGGCAAAAATTATCCCGGTCAGCTAGCTTTAAAAGTCTCCATTGTGAAAAAAAACGGCCTGCAAAACCGGCCAATATTCATAAGGGTAAAACAAAAAACTCATATAAAACAAACTATTAAAAGCGCTATAAATGAACATTATTGCTTTCGGGATTCAATCAATACGGAACCACTGATAAGGCGGCGAGGGATGTTGCCCACTGAGGATCAAATAATGCGAGCAGACTGGGAAATCGAACGAAAATTTGTTGTTACTTACTTACCTGAAGAGCTACTTGAAACGCGCAAGCCGGTCATTGTAAGGCAAGGTTACGTGACTGCAGAGGGTGACCACCATGTGCGAATAAGAGATGAAGGCGGTAAATTTACCATGACGGTAAAACAGGGCTTTGGCTTAAAACGTCTCGACACTCAAATTTCCATTAGTGCAGAACAATTTAACGACTTATGGCCACTCACGCAGCACATGCGGGTTGAGAAAAAACGCTATCGCATTGGATTTTGCGGCCATCGGTTGTGTTTAGATGTGTTTTCCGGCCATTTAGCGCCGTTGATCCTGGTGGAGGTCGCCTTTGAAAATGAAATGCAAAGCCGCCAGTTTTTTCCGCCGGACTACGCAGAACTCGAAGTAACACACCGGCGTGAGTATCAGCATGTTAACCTGGCCAGAATGGGCCTGCCCGACGCGCTGGCTATGGCCAATGCCTATTAGCCCAAACAAAAACGCCAGACGAAGTCTGGCGTAATACAGGAAACTGCGGAGAATTAAACCGAAGCGCGCAGGGCTTCTGCCTTGTCGGTGGCTTCCCATGGGAAACTGTCGCGACCAAAGTGGCCATAAGCCGCCGTAGGTTGGTAAATGGGGCGTTCCAGATCGAGCATTTTGATGAGGCCATACGGGCGCAAGTCAAAGTGCTCTTTAACGATAGCAACCAGAGTAGCTTCGTCGTACTGGCTGGTGCCAAAGGTATCAATGCTAATCGACGTTGGCTCTGCTACACCAATGGCATAAGACACCTGTATTTCACAGCGCTTGGCCAGACCCGCAGCCACTATGTTCTTCGCTACATAACGTCCGGCGTAGGCCGCTGAGCGGTCTACTTTCGATGGATCTTTACCCGAGAAAGCGCCGCCGCCGTGACGCGCCATGCCGCCGTAGGTATCCACAATAATTTTACGGCCGGTCAGACCGCAGTCGCCCATGGGGCCGCCAATAACAAAGCGTCCGGTGGGGTTAATGTGGAATTTGGTGTTAGCCGAAATCCACTCAGCCGGTAGTACCGGTTTGATGACTTCTTCCATTACCGCTTCACGCACGGTCTCGGTAGATACCGAATCACAATGCTGGGTAGACAGTACCACCGCATCAATGCCGACGGGCACGTTGTCTTCGTAAATAAAGGTTACCTGACTTTTGGCATCCGGACGTAGCCATTCCAGCTTGCCTGATTTACGCATTTCAGCCTGACGCTGCACTAAACGGTGCGAGTAGGTGATGGGGGCAGGCATTAACACTTCGGTTTCATCGCTGGCATAGCCAAACATCAGGCCCTGGTCGCCAGCACCCTGTTCTTCCGGGCGTACACGGTCGACGCCCTGATTGATATCCGGTGATTGTTTGCCAATGGCGTTTAATACGGCGCAGGAATCGGCGTCAAAGCCCATATCAGAGTGGGTATAACCAATTTCGCGCACGGTCTGACGAGTCAGTTCTTCAATGTCTACCCAGGCAGAAGTAGTGATTTCACCACCCACCAGCACCATGCCGGTTTTTACATAGGTTTCGCAGGCGACTCGCGCCTTAGGATCCTGTTGCAGGATTGCATCAAGTACCGCATCGGATATTTGATCGGCAATCTTGTCCGGATGGCCTTCAGAGACTGACTCGGACGTAAATAAATGGGCTGCCATTACATGCTCCGTGTTTATTTCAATTTATAGTCGGGGCGTATTGTTCAACTGAACACCGGTGAAAACCGTAAACTCACCGTTCTGCCGCAGTTTTACGTCGGGCAGGGTCATTGTAGATCAATACACATGCGACTATTGTAGCAAGCCAATTTATAAATACCAGTCTTTACTTCTGGACGTCTAAAAGTCTATTTGTTACGTTTACTTGACAGTCAGGGTCTGGCTACCGGCCGGTACAGAGTAATGTCAGCGCTATTAAATGCTCCGACAAGACCGAAACACATTGAACTGCAATGGCCGGTGGGTAACAATATGCGACACTGAGTGAGAGTGTATTTCTGTTTGCAAAATTTGCGGTAAGCCAATGGCGGCAAACCTAAGCAAACACAAATACATTAGTACATCGCTGATGTGTCAATAATTACAGTAAATTGCCACCTCAACTGGCACTCAAATACAATTCAGGAGTCAACATGCCGTCTCGTCGAGAACTAGCTAATGCCGTTAGAGCATTAAGTATGGATGCTGTTCAGAAAGCTAAATCAGGTCACCCTGGTGCGCCAATGGGCATGGCAGACATTGCCCAGGTACTGTGGTGCGATCACCTCCAACATAACCCGGCCGATCCGGCGTGGGCTAACCGCGACCGCTTCGTACTGTCTAACGGTCACGGCTCTATGTTGCTGTATTCACTGTTGCACCTTACCGGCTACGAACTGCCTATCGACGAGCTTAAGCAATTCCGTCAGTTACATTCTAAAACCCCTGGTCACCCGGAATACGGTTATGCGCCAGGCGTTGAAACCACTACCGGTCCACTGGGGCAGGGGATTACCAATGCCGTGGGCATGGCGCTGGCTGAAAAAGTGCTGGCGGCGCAATTTAACCGCGACAATCTGGCGGTAGTCGATCACTACACCTACGCGTTCCTTGGCGATGGCTGCTTAATGGAAGGTATTTCTCATGAAGCCAGCTCTCTGGCCGGTACGCTGGGCCTGAACAAACTGATTGCGTTCTGGGACGACAACGGTATTTCTATCGACGGTGAAGTGGAAGGCTGGTTTACCGACGATACGCCAAAACGTTTCGAAGCTTACGGCTGGCATGTGATTACCGATATCGACGGTCACGATCCTGAAGCTATTAACAGTGCTATTAAAGCGGCTAAAGCCGAAACCGGCAAACCGACGCTCATTTGCTGTAAAACCGTTATTGGCTTCGGCTCGCCCAACAAGCAGGGTAAAGAAGACTGCCACGGTGCGCCATTAGGCGACGACGAAATTACCCTGACCCGTGAAGCACTGGGCTGGAGCCATGCCCCGTTTGAAGTGCCTGCTGATATCTACGCTGGCTGGGACGGCAAAAACAAAGGCGGCGAAGCACAGCAAGCCTGGAACGAGTTGTTTGCGCAGTACGCTGAAGCCTATCCGGAACTGGCTGTTGAACTAAAACGCCGCTTAAGCGGTGATGTACCGGCAGACTTTGTGGCCAAAGCCGATGAATACATCGCTAACTTGCAAGCTAACCCGGATACGATTGCCAGCCGTAAAGCCTCACAAAACGCGCTTAATGCTTTTGGGCCGTTGCTGCCTGAATTACTCGGCGGCTCAGCCGATTTGGCCGGCTCTAACCTGACTATCTGGAACGGTTGCAAAGGCGTAGAAAAAGACGATGCCAGCGGTAACTATGTGTACTATGGTGTGCGTGAATTTGGCATGTCTGCCATGATGAATGGTATTGCCCTGCACGGCGGCTTTAAGGCCTACGGTGCGACCTTCCTGATGTTTATGGAATACGCCCGTAACGCTGTACGTATGGCGGCGTTAATGAAGCAGCCGGTCATCTTTGTGTATACCCACGATTCAATTGGTCTGGGCGAAGACGGCCCGACTCACCAGCCGGTAGAACAAGTAGTTGCCATGCGTGCTACGCCAAACCTCGACAACTGGCGCCCGTGCGACCAGGTGGAATCAGCGGTAGCCTGGAAAGAAGCGATTTTACGTACCGACGGTCCTACCTCGTTGATCTTCAGTCGTCAGGGGCTGGCGCAACAGCCGCGCACTGAGGCTCAGGTTGCTGATGTGGCCAAAGGCGGTTATGTACTGGTTGACTGTGACACCACCCCGGAATTGATTCTGATTGGTACCGGTTCAGAAGTTCAACTGGCAGTAGATGCGGCAGCCAAACTTACCGAACAGGGTAAAGCGGTACGCGTGGTGTCGATGCCATCCACCGATGTTTTCGATCGTCAGGATGCGGCTTACCGCGAGTCAGTATTGCCGTCTGCAGTTGTTAAACGCGTGGCGGTAGAAGCACTGTCAAAAGAGAGCTGGTATAAGTATGTTGGCTTTAACGGCGCCATTGTGGGCATGGACACCTTTGGTGAATCTGCACCAGCCGGTGAACTGTTCAAACACTTCAACATTACTGTTGACGCTGTAGTAGAAGCTGCGCTGGGGCTATAATTTGCCCCGGCTTTAGGGCTGCATAAAAATATGGTAAGACTCGCCATTAATGGCTTTGGCCGCATTGGCCGAAATGTACTGCGGGCACTCTATGAGAGTGGCCGCAATCAATTTATCCAGGTCGTCGCTATCAACGAAATCGCTGATCCTGACGGCATGGCACACCTACTCAAATACGATACCTCCCACGGCCGTTTTGCCTGCCATGTGGAGCGCAAAGGCGATCAGCTTACCGTAGCCGGTGACGTTATTCGCCTTTGTCACCAACCCGACATCGAAGGCCTGCCCTGGGCTGAGCTGGGGGTGGATATTGTGCTGGAATGTACCGGTCAGTACACCGATAAGGCCAGTGGCCTGGCACATATTCAGGCCGGGGCTAAAAAAGTGCTGTTTTCTCAGCCCGGCGCGCCGGATATGGATAACACCATTATCTTCGGCTGTAACGAAGACACCCTGCTACCAGAGCATAAAGTGGTGTCGAACGGCTCCTGTACCACTAACTGCATTGTGCCGATAATTCAGGTACTCGATGAAGCGTTTGGTGTGGAGAGTGGCACCATTACCACTATCCATTCCTCCATGCACGATCAGCAGGTTATCGATGCCTACCACCCCGACCTGCGCCGCACCCGTGCTGCCAGTCAGTCGATAATTCCGGTGGATACCCGTCTGGCCCGGGGCATCGAACGAATATTGCCAAAATTTGCCGGTAAGTTCGAAGCGATTGCCGTGCGGGTACCAACCATTAACGTCAGTGCCATGGATTTAAGCGTGACGCTGGCGGCTGAGGTAACCATCGATAAAGTGAACCAGGCGCTCAGTGCAGCTCGCACCGGCCGCTTGTCGGGCATACTGGATTACACCGAAGAACCGCTGGTGTCAGTAGATTTTAATCACGATCCCCATTCGTGTATTGTGGATGGTACACAAACACGGGTGAGTCACCGCCAGTTGGTCAAAACCCTGGTGTGGTGCGACAACGAGTGGGGGTTTGCCCACCGAATGCTGGATACCGCGTTGGCGATGTATCAAACAGGCAATGACTAATTTATTTTGAATTTAACCGGATAAGAAGGAAACCTTATGTCAATCCCAAGCATGTCAGACATTGAATTGTCAGGTAAGCGTGTACTGATCCGTCAGGATCTCAATGTACCGGTAAAAGACGGTAAAGTGACATCCGATGCACGGATTAAAGCGTCTTTACCCACCATTAAAGCCGCCCTGCAAGCCGGTGCTGCAGTGATGGTAATGTCGCACCTTGGCCGTCCTGTTGAAGGCGAGCCCGCTGACGAGTTTTCCTTACTGCCAGTTGTGAATTACCTCAATGACGTGCTGGATGTCGAGGTAAAACTGGTAAAAGACTACCTTGATGGCGTAGACATTGAGCCTGGTCAATGTGTGATCCTGGAAAATGTGCGATTTAATAAGGGTGAGAAGAAAGACGACGAGGCGTTGTCCAAGCAATATGCTGCCCTGTGCGATGTATTTGTAATGGATGCTTTCGGCACGGCGCACCGGGCCCAGGCATCAACCCACGGTGTGGCAAAGTTTGCACCGCAAGCGGTGGCTGGTCCGTTATTGGCTGGCGAACTGACCGCTTTGTCGAAAGCGCTGGATAACCCCGCTCGCCCCATGGTGGCCATTGTGGGTGGTTCTAAAGTGTCGACTAAACTCACCGTGCTTAAGTCTCTGGCCGACAAGGTGGACCAACTGATTGTTGGCGGCGGTATTGCCAATACCTTTATTGCGGCACAGGGTCACAATGTGGGTAAATCACTGGTTGAAATGGATTTGGTTGATGAAGCCAAACGCCTGATAGAGCAAGCGCAGGCCAATGGCGGTGATATCCCTGTACCTACCGATGTAGTCACCGGTAAAGCCTTTGCCGAAGACACGCCGGCAGAACTGAAGCCAGTGAGTGACGTTGCCGACGACGATATGATTTTTGATATCGGCCCGGACAGCTCTGCTGCCCTGGAAGATATTTTGAAAAATGCCGGCACCATCGTATGGAATGGCCCGGTTGGTGTGTTTGAATTTGATCAGTTCGCAAGTGGAACAAAAGCGCTGTCAGAAGCAATTGCCGCCAGTGATGCATTTTCAATTGCCGGCGGTGGTGATACGCTAGCAGCAGTAGATAAATATGAAATTGCAGACAAAGTATCGTACATCTCAACCGGTGGCGGTGCGTTCCTGGAATTTCTTGAGGGCAAAACTTTACCTGCAGTAGCGATATTAGAAGAAAAAAACCGCTAACAGAAAAGTAATGTCCCGGCGCCGGAATAGCAGTATTCCGGCGACACCTGCATAAGGATACGCAGGCTGAATAATCGTTTGTCAATGCGCTGTAAGCACTGCTAAAGCTTTGATATAACGAAATTCCCATGCCTAATAAATGATTTCTCTTAACCCTACAACCGTTTATAAAAAACGGATAAGAAAATAAGGAGTGTTGCACATGGCATCACAGGCTCAGCAAGCTATGCTGGATAAAATCATCACCCAAAAGGGCTTTATAGCCGCCCTTGACCAAAGCGGTGGTAGTACCCCAAAAGCCCTAAAACTTTACGGTATTGAAGAATCAGAGTACTCAAACGATGAGGAAATGTTCAACATGGTACATGCAATGCGTACCCGTATCGTAACCTGTAACGCCTTTTCAGGTGAGCGTGTCCTCGGCGCCATCCTGTTTGAAAACACTCTCGACCGTGAAATTGAAGGTTTAGCCTCTTCCCATTACCTGTGGCAGAAAAAACGCGTAGTGCCGTTTTTGAAAGTCGATAAAGGCCTGGAAGCCGAAGCCAATGGTGTGCAGCTAATGAAGCCGATGCCACAGCTCGACGAGCTGCTGGCCAAAGCCAATGCTAAAGATGTATTTGGTACCAAAATGCGTTCTGTTGTGAAGCTGGCTAATCACGAAGGGATTAAAGCCATTGTTGAGCAGCAGTTTGAAGTGGGTAAACAAATTCTGGCAGCCGGCCTGGTACCGATTATCGAACCGGAAGTCGACATTAACAGCCCTGAAAAAGCCGAAGCAGAAGCCTTGCTGAAGCTGGAAATTCTGACTCAGCTCAATCTGCTGGACGAAGAAAAAGTCATGTTAAAACTGACTATTCCCACCGAAGCGAATTTCTACAAAGAGCTGGTGGATCATCCCAAGGTAATCAAAGTGGTTGCTTTATCAGGTGGTTACTCACGTGATGATGCCAACGCCAAGCTGGCTGAGAACCAGGGCATGATTGCCAGTTTCTCACGGGCACTGACGGAAGGTGTGTCTGCACAGCAAAGCGATGAAGAGTTTGAAGCCACGCTGGATAAAGCTATTGAAGGCATTTATCAGGCGTCTCTGACTTAGTTGTCATTGCTGCTAAAAAATCTGTCATCCCGGCCTCTGCGCCGGGATTTTTCTTTTGGGCGTAATTCCTGAACTTTCACTATCTTTGTAATCCCGACCTTTTACTCCTTCGTCATCCCAGAATTTTCAACATCTTCGTCATCCCGGAATTTTCATCATCTTCGTCATCCCGGAATTTTCGAAGAAAATATCCGGGATCTTCTGAACAGCT
>NZ_CAJXQY010000136.1 GCF_913058315.1 uncultured Alteromonas sp.
AATGTTTTCATTAAGGGGGCAAAAGCCCCGGCATTAGTACCGGGCTGTGTAAGGGGTTTAGTTAACCCATAGCCCGGTCAGGGTGACGACAATCATCAATATTCTCCTAACCGTTACAGACGTTTTTGAGTATAGCTTAACCTAATATGAGATGCACCGGCATATAGCCAGTTAACTCGCTCTTAAGGCTGCTCAGTAAAATAAAACCGCAGTTGCTTTTCTTCCACGGCCACCCGCTTACCATAGCGGGCAAACAAAAACTCCCGCCAGTGGTTGTCATCCATGGTGTATTCCAACGCCCGCTCATCGATTTTGGCCAGTAGTTCTTTCACGAGCCGGGGTTTGTGATAATCCAGAATGCGCTGAGTATTGCCGTGTAAATAGAGTTTAAGGTACTCCAGCGCCTGATCGGTAGACCCTGCCGAGACCAGGCTCAGTGCCGAACGCAGCGGCTGACTCAGCAACGACCCCAGCCCGGATAAGGGCAGGGGCAGAAGCTTATCAATAATAAACCGGGTGTCTTTTACCAGCGAGTACTGATCGTTTAACAGGTGAATAAAGTCCACCCGAGTATCCGTCAGGTGTAATGAGCGACTGGCCGGATAGTAATTAGGCAGCGCGCTGATACCGGCGGCCGCGTGGGCTTTGTATATTGGCGTGCCCATCACTCTTACATCGATAACACAAAGGATCTGCACGGTGAGCCGGTTAGTGGATGTCGGCATGCTGAGTTGTGCTTCAAGACAGGTAAACTGGCCTTCGCCAATGGGCACGGCTAACGCGTCACTGAAGGGAAAGTGCGGCGCAATGAGCGCGTTAAGCTCCTGTTCGGTAAATACATCATACTGCAGGCGGCCGGTCTTGATCAGGCAAAAGCCCACCAGTGCATTCACATTATCGCGCCAGCTTAATGGAGGTAACAAACATCATTCCTTGCAGAGTTACGTGGGGCAAAACCCGAATTTGCGCTAAATCATAACAGTGCAGTTTACACCGGCTCAAGGCTTAAAATATTTTGCTTCGGCGCTCGCAATGGCGTAGCTTAGGTTCAACTGGTACAATCAGTTGGTGTAAATTCTGACTTAATCGGGTCTGGTTCAATCAGACAACAACGGGTGAACAATGCATATTCCTGTTCAACAATTTGACTACGTGATCATCGGTGGCGGCTCTGCCGGTGCCGTGCTCGCCGCACGTTTAAGCGAAAACCCGATGATTCGGGTGTGTCTGGTTGAAGCCGGTAGTAGCGATCGTAACCCGTTTATTCATATACCGTTTGGGCTGTCACTGCTGGCAAGGTTCGACAGCATTGGCTGGGGATATAATACCGAGCCCCAACCGGCGCTGTACGATCGGGAATTGTTCTGGCCCCGCGGTAAAACCCTTGGCGGCTCCAGCTCAATCAACGCCATGTGCTATATTCGCGGTCAGGCCGAAGACTATGATTACTGGGCGGCACAGGGGGCTGAGGGCTGGGATTTTGAGTCGGTTCTGCCGTATTTTAAGCGCGCTGAAAACTACTGCGGTGGTGCCGATGAATACCATGGCGCGGGCGGCCCGCTGGATGTGAATCATTTACGGCATACTGCCGAAGTTTCTGATGCTTTTGTTAACGCTGCACAATACGTAAACCTGCCGGTAAGAGACGACTTTAATCGCCGTGACCGGGAGGGCCTTGGTTACTATCAGGTGACGCAGCGTAATGGCCAGCGTTGTTCCACAGCAAAAGCGTACCTGACTGACGCCCGTCAGCGCGGTAATCTGACCATCATAACCTCAGCGCTGGCAGAAAGAATACTGATTAAACAACAGCGTGCCACCGGCGTGCAGGTAAGATGTAAAGGCAAGGCCATGCGCCTGATGGCGTCCCGCGAAGTTATATTAAGCGCCGGGGCGATAAACTCGCCGCATCTGCTGATGCTATCGGGGATCGGCCCGGCCAGCGAACTCGAAGACAAAGGGATTTACGTTCAGCAGGATTTACCCGGTGTGGGCAAAAACCTGCAGGACCACCTTGATGCCATTGTTCAATACCGCAGCAAGCAGCCACTTGGCTACCCCATAGCGGCCAGAATGCTGCCCCGGTATATTAAAGCGGCATTTCGCTACCTGTTTAAACGGGATGATATTTTTTCTTCCAACGTGGCTGAAGGTGGCGGTTTTGTTCGCTCGTCACTGGCGGGATCCATGCCGGATATCCAGTTACATTTTCTGCCAGCTATTCTGCAGGACCATGGCCGGCGTTTTGTGCACGGTTTTGGCTATGGTCTCCATGTGTGTGCGCTTTACCCGAAGAGTCGTGGCGAAATTACCCTGCAAAGTAATCATCCGGCCGATCACCCGGCCATTCAGCCTAACTATCTGGCCGAGGGCGACGATCTCACCGTGATGATCGATGCCGTAAAATGGGCACAAAAAATTCTCACCAGCGATGCCTTTGCCGGCTATGAAGGTTACCTGAGTATTGGCGACCACCGCCTTGATAGCGATGAGGATATCACCGACTTCATCCGCGAGCGTGCAGAAACCATCTACCACCCGGTAGGTACCTGTAAAATGGGCGCGAATGATGACGCCATGGCAGTGGTAGACAGCAAGTTGCGGGTACGCAATATTGCCGGTTTACGGGTTGTCGACGCGTCGGTAATGCCCTCACTTGTTGGCGGTAACACTAACGCGCCCACCATTATGATTGCCGAGCGGGCCGCAGAATGGATCCGCGACGAGCAAAACTAAAATAATGGGGTCAGAGTACATTATCTCGGCTAATGTATTCTGACCCCATTATTGGACCTCATCATTGCTTAGGCAGTAGCATGTTTACTGCGCAGTCACACATTTCATCGATATGGCTGGAGTCGGCGTACACGCCGTCGGTAACCAGTTTTGCCAGGCCGTGCAGAGTCGCCCAGATCACCTGAGTCTGACGCAGCGCTGGTTTATCGGCCAGCAGCAAACCCTGTTGCTGCCAGTGGGTAATTAGGCTCAGCATATATTGAAAGGCCGGGTAGGCCACGTCTTTCAGTTCATCGTCGGCCAGATCGTTTTTCCAGATAGGGCGGCCAAACATTAAGTCGTAAAGCTGCGGATGTTTTACCGCCCAGTGAACATAGCCATGCACAAACTGTTTCATCCGTACTGGCGCAGGGACGGACTCATCACCGCCGGATTCAGAGGTCATTGCAATCCAATTGGCGAAACCATTAGCGGCTACCGCATTAAGCAGCGCGTTCTTATCACGAAAATGATGGTACAGCGCTGAGCGGGAGACACCCACGTCGTCGGCCAGTTTGCGTAATGAAAGGCCTTCTATGCCCTGGTTTTCAATACGGGCCGACGCGGCGTCTAATAGCGCCGAGCGTAAATCGCCATGGTGATAAGTTTGATTGCCGGCTGACGGCATGTTGCTTCCTAAGATTGTCACAATTGCTGACTAGCATAATCTTTATCTTGACAGTGTCAAATTATAAGCCTATCTTGACACTGTTCAGTTTAATGAAAGGTTAATAAAAGGGGCACTCATGTCGCAGGCAACCGCTGCAAATCAACACCAGTCGTATCCGCATTTATTCGAACCACTGGATTTAGGCTTCACTCAGCTAAAAAACCGTATTGTTATGGGCTCCATGCATACCGGTTTGGAAGAGATGCCTAACGGACACGTTCACATGGCTGAGTTCTATGCTACCCGGGCCAAGGGCGGTGTGGCGTTGATGGTTACCGGCGGTATCGGGCCTAACCAGGAAGGCGGCGTACACATTAAAACCAAGATGCTCGACAGCGATGAAGCGGTGGAGCACCACAAAATGGTGACCGACGCGGTGCACGCCAACGGGGGCAAGATTTGTATGCAAATTCTGCATACCGGCCGTTATGCCTACAACCCCAATCTGGTAGCGCCTTCTGCCTTACAGGCGCCGATTAATCAGTTCAAACCCCGAGAGCTAACCAGCGAAGAAATTGACGGGCAGATTAACGATTTTGTTGAAACCGCCAAACGGGCCAAAGCTGCCGGTTACGATGGCGTTGAAATCATGGGGTCTGAGGGGTATTTCCTCAATCAGTTTATTGCGGCCCGAACTAATCATCGAAGTGATGAATGGGGCGGAGATTACCAAAACCGCATCAAGTTGCCAGTGGAAGTAGTGCGCCGGGTACGCGAGGCTGTAGGTGAGGCGTTTATTATCATTTACCGGTTGTCCATGCTCGACCTGGTGGAAGGCGGCTCCACTTACGATGAGGTGGTTACTCTTGGGCAAGCGATCGAAAAAGCCGGTGCGACCATTATTAATACCGGGATTGGCTGGCACGAAGCGCGTATCCCGACGATAGCCACAAAAGTGCCACGGGCAGCGTTTACCTGGGTGACGGCTAAATTTCGCAAGGCACTGAGTGTTCCGGTGATCACGTCTAACCGTATTAATACCCCAGAAGTGGCCGAATCAGTGCTGGCAAGGGGCGATGCCGATATGGTGTCTATGGCCCGGCCATTCCTGGCAGACCCGGAATTTGTTAATAAGGCGCAAACCCAGCGCAGCGATGAGATTAATACCTGTATCGGCTGTAACCAGGCTTGCCTGGATCATATTTTTGCCGGCAATCTCACCAGCTGTTTGGTTAACCCGTTTGCCTGTCATGAGCTGATGTACAAAATGAAGCCGGCCGAATCGCCGAAAAAAGTGGCAGTTGTTGGCGCCGGTCCGGCAGGACTGGCCGCCGCTACCACAGCAGCCAAACGCGGGCACAGTGTGGTGTTGTTTGATGCGGCCGCAGAAATTGGCGGGCAGTTTAATATTGCCAAGCAGATCCCCGGTAAGGAAGAGTTCTATGAAACCCTGCGGTATTTTAAGCGCCAGTTGGAGCTGCTTAATGTCGAGGTGAAGCTAAATACTCAGGTCACCGCACAAACGTTAAACGAACAAGGCTTTGACGAAGTATTACTGGCTACCGGTATTGTGCCGCGTACACCTGCTATCGAAGGTATCGACCACAGTAAAGTCATGACCTACCTGGACGTACTACGGGAGAAAAAACCGGTAGGCGCTAAAGTGGCCATTATTGGTGCCGGTGGCATTGGCTTTGATACTGCGGAGTATTTAAGTCACGGTAAGTCAGTGCCCAGTCAGGATATTGCCGCCTTTATGTGCGAGTGGGGGATTGATATGACCTTCTCAGCCCGTGGCGGCGTGGAAGGTATGCAGCCGCAACCGGAGCCTTCTCCACGGCAAATCGTGTTACTGCAGCGTAAGTCCAGTAAAGTGGGTGCGGGCCTGGGTAAAACCACCGGCTGGGCACACCGCCTGGGCTTGCAAATGAAAGGGGTAAAAATGATCCCGGGCGTGCAGTATCATAAAATTGATGATGACGGTCTGCATGTCACGGTGGGTGAGGAACAACAAGTGCTTGACGTGGATAATGTGATCATTTGTGCCGGTCAGGAGCCGCAACGGGCGTTGGTAGAGGGTCTTACCTTGCCTTATCACCTTATCGGTGGCGCCGATGAAGCGCTGGAGCTTGATGCCAAACGGGCCATCGAACAGGGCACCAAAGTGGCCATGGCTATCTAAAAATTAAAGGGGTCAGAGTCCATTATTATCGATAATGGACTCTGACCCCTTTATTCCCTGACGGTTACTCTACGTCTATTCGCTTTCCTTTCATACGCATTAGTGTACCGTCTTTATCGATAATATGGTGCTTAAGCGCGCCTGCAATATGCAACACGATACAAGCTATCAGCAGGTAACCTACTATTTCGTGGACTTCCTCTGCCATTTCACCCAGCTGGGCGTTGCGCGGGATAACATCCTGCGGGTTGGCCGGATCGTGATTGGCAGGAATTAAGTCGATACCGAATAGCGGCACGTTGTGGCCACCCATCGACGACATAATGACACCGGAAATGGGCATTATCAGTGTGCCCAGAATAAGTACCCAGTGCACGATATGGGCCAGTTTATGTTCCCAGACTTTATAGTTGCCCGCCGCCACAGGCCAGCCGTTTTTCATCCGCCAGTAAACCCGGCCCAGGGCCAACACCAGCACGATAACGCCAAAGGATTTATGCAGGCCATACAAGCTATAGTCTTTATTTTCGGTCATGTATATGCCGACGGTCAGCAAGGCAATCATCAGCAAAGCGACTGCCCAATGCAGTGAGATGGTGATTTTACTAAATTGCTGTCGGGTGTCTTTCATCATTGTAAATTCTCATGTGGCAGAAAAAGTGTAAGGATTATTTTGACTTAGCCTGAAGGACAGGATGCTTCACGCCATCTACAAGTAGATGACAAATCGCAAACCAGCGCAATAGAAAAATAGTAAAAACTATGAGGTCTGTAGTGCTATTGGTCGTTGCTATTCAGGGGAAATTATAAAAATAACACCACCAGTCCCGTTTATTGTTTTCGGACAATAAACATTGCCAGCCATTAAGTATCATGAAATGAGTAGCCCAAAGTTGCAACCTCAATCAGCGCCAGGCGCGACGGCAGTGGACCCATTATTATGCTTGAGATATTTACCCGTTTTGCCGACTGGCTGGCCTATACCGTATTGGGATTGTCAGCCGAAACAAAACTGGGTGATGCGGTACATTTTTTCATTGAAGATGTCAGCAAAATTTATGTTTTGCTGGTGGTGATGATCTATCTGATTGCATTAATACGGGCAGCGCTTAATGTCGAACGGGTCCGCGATTACCTGGCGGGAAAGAACAAAGGCATTGGCTATGTGCTGGGCAGTCTGTTCGGAGCCGTCACGCCGTTTTGCTCCTGTTCCAGTATTCCGGTCTTTCTGGGGTTTACCTCGGCGGGCATCCCGGTGGGGATTACCATGGCATTTTTGCTTACTTCTCCGTTAATTAATGAAGTGGCAGTGCTGCTGTTGCTGAGTCTGGTGGGCTGGAAAATAACGCTGATGTATGTCCTGATTGGTATGATGACAGGCATCCTCGGTGGTGCCTTCCTGGACTCGATCAAAGCCGAACGATGGCTCCGCGACTTTGCTCTGAAGGCGTTACAAAAAGCCCGGCAAGCACCCGTCAGCAATTCACAGAGCGAGCAACCCTCCCTGACTCTCAAACAACGTCACCAGTTTGCCAAACAAGAGGCGCTGGATATCTTTAGCCGGGTCTGGAAATGGGTACTTATTGGCGTTGGGTTAGGGGCCGCTTTGCATGGCGTGGTACCGGATGGCTGGATTGCGCAGCATTTTGGGGAGGGGCAATGGTGGTCGGTACCCGCTGCGGTGGTGTTGGGCATACCGCTTTACTCTAATGCTACCGGTGTGATCCCGGTAATGGAAAGCTTGCTGGTAAATGGCCTGCCAGTGGGAACCACCATCGCCTTTTGCATGAGTACCGTGGCGGCCAGCTTTCCGGAATTTATCTTACTCAAACAAGTGATGCAGTGGCGCTTGCTGAGTTGTGTTTTCGTGATGCTGCTGGTGTCGTTTACCCTGGTGGGTTGGCTATTAAATGCCTTAGCAGCACTTATGTGAGGTGACTAATGAAAGATATTAAAGTATTGGGCAGTGGTTGTGCAAAATGCACTAAAACCGCCGAACAGTTACAAAAACTAGCGCAGGAAATGAACATCGAGGTAACTGTGAGCAAACAAACGGATCCTCAGGTGATCATGGAGTACGGTGTAATGAGTACCCCTGCGGTGGTCGTTGACGGCCAACTGGTTCACAGTGGCTCTATTCCGCAAACCGAACAAATGAAAGCCTGGCTCACCCGCTAAGGCGGCCTGGGTCAGGGGGCTCTGTTGTCGCGAAGAGTGAGCAACAGCTCAGCGGTAGTTTGATCAAGCTGGAAATGAAACTGTTTTAATACGTTCATACCCAGTAGGCCATCGGCTTGTTGTAAAGCGTCCTCGGGCATCACAAATACGCCAATATTGCTGAGCTTGAACGGGCCCAGGGTCATACTCTCAATACGTACCAGTGGCGAACGGATAGTGCCGCCTGCCGTGCGCACATCGAACAATCCTATTACGTCGACCTGATTAAATCGCCGCAACGCTTTATACAGCTCAAAGCTGATGGCCGTGCTGCTCGCGCCGGTATCCAGTAACAGCGCTGCCGGCCGGTTAAGCATTTCGGCATTGGCAATGTACTGATCGCCATAGCGAGTCAGTGCCAGTCGCGTAACTGGTGTCTGCGCTGTGGCCGTAGGGCTTTCCGCGGTGTCCTGTAAGCCAGGTGCCTGACCGGGTAAAAAACGCTGGCGTAAACTGCGGGCACCGGCATTACTGGTGCTTAAATTCGCCAGCACATCTTCCATCAGGGTGAATTTCTGTTGCCGGGCGTAGGCTTCAGCGAGCTTTAGCGTCAGCGTTTGGTCGGTGCTGTTGAGCTGAAATAAAGGCTCTAAAAACTGTGCCAGCATATCCCAGTCACCGGCGTTATACAGCGCGGTGATGGTGCTCTTTATTAGCTCAGCCGTTCTGTTTTGCAGTGTTTCAAGCTGAGCACGATTAAACACGCTGAGCTCTTGCATGGCATAAAAGTGAGTCACGGCCACACTGAGGGGCTCGGTAGCCAGAATATAATCGGCTTCCAGTAACAACAGTTCGGCAGAGTCGGGGCTCTCGCGCAGAGCGTCAATTAAAAAGCGTTCCACCCGGGCAAAATTGCCTTGTTCCAGCCACTGCCGAACGGTATTGATGTGGGGGGCTGGTGTTTCTTCTTGCTCGGTTTGAAAGTTGGGCGCTGACTGCTGCACTGCTGAGGCCAGCGGTTTTCTCACGCTGTCTGCCGTTACCATAGTGGCTGGTTGGCCCGGGGGGCGTTCAACGGCAGTGGGCGCTGGTACAGGCCAGAGTAAATACACATTAAGGCTGACTGATACCAGTAGACAAAGAGTAACAAGCAGAGCATAGCGCGACACGGATTAATCCGCCTGGCTGGCCAGGCAAGCTGGCAGATAAACATCAACAAAAGCCTTTGGCATTCGGGTGGGGGCACCGGTATCCAGTTTTACGCAGGCAAACTGAGTGTGCCCCCGGTATACCGTTTCGCCGTCACTTTCCCGGATGTACTGAAATTCTCGGGTAAGTGTTATTTTGCCATCGCACCGGGTGATCCAGGTGGCACAGTGCAGGGTGTCGCCCAGTAAAGCCGGTTTTAAATAATTTAATTCGTGACGGAATATTACCATGCCGCGGCCGGCCTGCTGGTAATGTTCAAACCCCAGTCCCAGCGCTCTGGAATGGGCCCAGGCGAGTTTTTCCTGCTGGCTTAAATAGGCCACGTTGTTCACGTGATGGTAATGATCAATATCCTGGGGCTGTATTTCCCATGTGCTGGTAAAAGGCGCCGGATACTGCCAGTCAAAAAGGTCAGACATAGGGGAGCGGATTCTCTTCAGTCAGGTTTATATCAGGGTCGAGCAGTTTTTGGTTGAGCGCCGTTTCGGTGGCAATCACCGGCTCGATAAAGGCGTTTACATTACCGAGGTCTTTAAAGGCAACGAACCCGCGCTGCAAAAACTCATGCATACTCAGCAAGCCGGCCATTTTAGCCGGGCGACGTGAAAGTTTAATTAACAAGCCGATGCCGGGAATTTTCACCACGTCGGCTAACTGTTCGCCCAACCCGGCCACAATTTGGATCTGTTGGGCCCGATCTTCGCCGCGTCCCACCTCGCGATAGGCCCGGGCATAACTATCCCGGTTAAGTGGTGCACCTGCCAGACTCTGTGCCACGGCCATGTCCAAATCAAACGACAGGGCATTAAGCCAAAGCGCTTGTTCGATGGCATGCATGGCTTTGTTGGGCAGGGCTTTGGCAAGCTTGGGGATCACCCGCATCAGGTCGGCATCACGCTGACTGAAGTCTTTTGGCCCGTACAGCTCATCAACAAAAAAGCCCATGGCTTTGGCGTAAGAGGGCTTTTCAGCCAGCTTTGCATGGGTGGTGAGTAATCGTTGACACTGCCATTCCTGCAGCGCCTGAATAGGCGCTAATAACTGCATTTGTTCTGCCAGACTTCGCCCGGCATTAACCTGGCGTAAATGGGCAATAATTTGTTCAACCACACGGCATCCTTGTAGCTTAGCGATCAACTTTATGTCATGTCGCCGCTTATGTTACCTCAAATAGGGGGAGCCGTACCATGGGCTGTAACAGGCAGTGCAGTTAATCCGCCGTTTTCTTGCTGGCTAATAACAGGTAGATGGCGGCTGCCGTAAACACCCCTACAAACCAGGCATAACCATACAGAGTATCGAAAATTGGCGGTACGGCGTCTAATAACCCCGCGGCGTGCAGAAAACCGGGTAAGCTAGGCAAAATGCCAAGCAACAGGGCGATTACGCCAGCCAGGTTCCAGCCATTGTTGCTGCCGTACTCTGAATTATGCATGAATAGCGCATCAACGTTTAACCGACCTTTGCGCAGTAAAAAGTAATCCGCCAGCAACACCCCGGCAATGGGGCCAAGTAATGCAGAGTAGCCGACCAGCCAGACAAATAAGTAGCCGCCGGCGCTTTCCAGTAGTTTCCATGGAAAGATGGCAATACCAATCCCCGCAGTAATATAACCGCCCATTTTGAAACTGATACTTTGCGGGCGCAGGTTTGAAAATCCGTAAGCCGGTGCCACTACGTTAGCGGCCAGATTAGTGGTAAGAGTAGCCAGTGCAAGGGCAGCCAGCGCCACTACCACACTCATGCCGCCCATTTTGCCTGCCAGCACCACCGGATCCCAGATTGCCTCACCGTAGATGGTAACTGTGGCCGAGGTTACTGCAACGCCAATAAAAGCAAATAAAGCCATGGGGAGTGGTAAGCCAATTGCCTGGCCGATGATGTGCGCCTGCTGGGTTTTGGCAAACCGGGTAAAGTCGGGAATATTCAGCGCCATGGTGGCCCAAAAGCCAACCATCGCCGTCAGGCCCGGTCCGAAAACCGCCAAAAACTGGCCTTCTCTGGCGCCGCCTGTGACAAATTGTGAGGGCGTCGACAGCATTTCACCAAACCCGCCGGCCATTACATATGCCCACGCCAGCAATGCCAGACCTATTCCAATTAGGAAAGGCGCAGCATAGGATTCCAGACCGCGAATAGCCTGGGTTCCATAGCGGATGAATACCACATGCAGCAGCCAGAATGCGATAAAACAGACCACCTGCGCGATATCGATGCCCAGCCAGGGCAGAGGAGCGCCTGTCAGTACATTGTTGGTCAGGGCGTTAACGATGACGTAAATAGCTGAACCCCCTACCCAGGTTTGAATGCCAAACCAGCCACAGGCGACTAAGCCTCTGGCTAAAGCCGGGATCCGAGCGCCTCGGGTGCCAAAGGAGGAGCGCAGTAATACCGGAAATGGCACACCGTAGCGGGCCCCGGCATGACCAATAAGGAGAATTGGGATAAGCACAATTACATTGCCTAACAGCACGGTGCCCACCGCCTGCCACCAGTTCATCCCTTCAGACACTAATCCTGCCGCCATCATGTAGGCGGGGACACAAACCACCATGGCAATCCAGAGCGAGGCGAAATGGTGCCAGGTCCAGGTACGTTCAGCCACCGGGGTGGGGGCTAAATCAGGATTCCATAAATCGCTGTCGTACTGCTGCTGAATCGGTGGCTGTTCCATAAAGCGCCTCGCAGGTTAAACACCAGGTTAGGTTAACTGGGAAATGAGAAACTCACGCCCTCTCTTACGCCGCTGGATGGCCAGCGTTGTGTGATGGTTTTTCGTTTAGTGTAAAACCGCACGCCATCGGGTCCGTAGGCGTGTAAGTCGCCAAACAAGGATCGTTTCCAGCCACCAAAACTGTGGTAGGAAAACGGCACCGGCAAGGGCACGTTGATGCCCACCATCCCCACTTCGATATGGTCTGAAAAATAGCGCGCAGCTTCACCATCGCGGGTGAATATGCAGGTGCCATTGCCATACTCGTGTTCGTCAATCAGTTGCATAGCCTGCTGCATGGTGTTGATCCGCAGCACTTGTAATACCGGGCCAAATATCTCCGCCCGGTAGCTGTCCATTGACGGCAGGACCCGATCAATCAGTGTAGCGCCCACAAAAAAGCCCTGCTCGAAGCCGGGGACACTGAAGCGCCGTCCGTCGACCACTACTTTAGCACCTTGTTCTTCGGCGCTGGTAATATACTGCTCGACCCGGCTTTTATGCTGCGGGGTAATCAACGGGCCAAAATCGTTGCGCGGATTGTTATAACAGCCTACCTGCAACGTTGCCATGGCCGTTTTGAGCTTACCAATCAGCGCATCTGCGGTGTTATCTCCCACGGCAACCACCACCGATAACGCCATACAACGTTCACCGGATGAACCAAATGCAGCGCCGAGTAACTGATTGGCCGCATTTTCAATATCGGCATCAGGCATTACGATAGCATGATTTTTTGCGCCTCCCAGGGCCTGGCAACGCTTGCCCCGGGCGTTGGCGGTCTGGTAAATGGACTCAGCTACCGGTGTGGAGCCAACAAAACTAACTGCTTTGACACGCTCGTCATCCAGCAGCGTATCAACCGCTTCCTTATTGCCGTTAACAACATTCATTACACCG
>NZ_CAJXQY010000137.1 GCF_913058315.1 uncultured Alteromonas sp.
CCCTTACACAGCCCGGTACTAATGCCGGGGCTTTTGCCCCCTTAATGAAAACATTAACGTTAGTTAAGGGTTAGTTATGACTAATTTTCAAATGCTCGCCCCCCTGGGTTGGCGGCCTTTTTTCCAGCAACAACTTACTCTCGAAGAATGGGATGCTGTTATCCCGGTCAGAGTCACCGAACAACATAAATCTCAGCTGACCGTAGCAGCGGATCAGCACACCTTTACTTTGCCAATCACGCCCGCTATGCCACCTCTGGTAGTTGGCGACTGGATATTGCTGAACGAAGATAAACAGTTTGTACGCTTGCTCGAGCGGTACAGCTGCTTTAAACGCAAATCCGCCGGTACCGGCCATGACTATCAGTTAATTGCGGCTAACGTCGATACGGCATTTATTGTATGTTCGATGAATGAAGACTTTAACCCCAGCCGTATAGAGCGTTATTTAGCGCTTGCTGAAACCGCCGACGCCGAGCCTGTTGTGGTGCTGACTAAAGCAGATCTAACCGACCAGCCTGAACGCTGGGCCGACAATGTCCGCCATATCGATAAACAGTTACAGGTAATCACGGTAAACGCACTGGAGAATAGCTGCATGGATGCGTTAAGTGACTGGCTGCAACCAGGCAACACGGTGGTAATGCTCGGCTCTTCCGGGGTGGGTAAATCCACGCTAACGAACTCGTTATTGGGTGAGTCGCGTCAGTCAACACAGAGCATTCGTGAAGACGATGCCAAAGGCCGCCACACCACTACCGGGCGCTCACTGATTCCCTTACCGCAGGGCGGACTCATTCTCGACACACCGGGTATGCGGGAATTACAGTTAGCCGATTGTCATGATGGGATTGTCTCGGCATTTGCCGATATCCAGCGCTTAGCCGAAGCGTGTCGATTTGCCGACTGTCAGCACGATCAGGAGCCCGGTTGCGCCGTGCAGGCCGCCGTGGAGCATGGCTCACTGGACGCGCGGCGCCTGGCCAACTACCAGAAATTGCTCCGCGAAGATGCGCTTAACTCAGCCTCACTGGCACAGAGAAGGGCTAAGGATAAAGCCTTTACCCGGTTTGTGAACGTTTCGCAAAAAGCGTCGCGAAAGTATAAAGGCCGTTAGGGCTGCCTGAAGCCTTTAGTTAGTCGTATGCATCAGTCGGCCAGTACTGTCGACTGATGCATTTTCTCTGTTAAGCGTGCCTGCCTCTGCAACAATATCTGACAAGAAAACATTGATTTGTTCAATTGGTGAGCATAACGTAAATCAGGATAACCAGAATAAGGAAAAATAATGCGGTTACTAACGACACTCACTTTGTTAACCGGTCTGCTCACGGGAATGCCGTCACAGGCTGAAAATATCGCCCTGGTAGGCGGACGACTCATCGACGGCACTGCCGAACGCCCGCTGCACAATAGCGTGATCCTGGTAAAAGACGGCATCATTGAACAGGTAGGAACGGTGGATTCTTTACCCGTGCCTTCCGGCTACCGAATCGTTTCCACTGAAGGGCACGATGTACTGCCCGGTTTGTGGGAAAGTCATGCCCATATTATGCTCACCGGCCACGCCAACTACACTCACTGGCAAAAGGCGTATCGTGACCGGCAGGTGGACGAAATCATGCCAGCCTCATTAGTGCAGTTGCTGCTCGCCGGGATAAACAGCGTACGCGACCTTGGTGCCCCCCTCGATGATTCGGTTGCCATTAAGCAAAAGCTTGTCAGGGGTGACATTCCCGGGCCTACCTTATATACCTCCGGCCCGTTCTTACAGGCCGAAGTACAGGACTGGCAAAAACACTATCGTTGGGAAGTGAAAACAGAGCGTGAAGCAAAAGCGGCAGTAAATCGCCTGCACGACGCCGGTATGGAAATTGTCAAACTCATTGACCATGATGATATGCCCCGCCCGGTGGCTCAGGCCATTGTAGACGAGGCCCACCGACTCAATATGAAAGTGGTTGCTCACGCTCACAAACCCGATGAAATTCGCGTTGGCGTAGAAATCGGTATTGATAACTTTGAACATACCGGGCTGACCACTGCGCCGGGTTATCCTCAGGATGTGCTCGATACCCTGGTGGAGCGCACCGCCACCGGCATTTTTGACGGGTTACTGTTCTGGACGCCGACCATGGAAGGGCTATTTACCTATCCGGATTTGGTTGCTAATCCCGAAGAGCTCGACGATGCCTGCTGGAAGCGTGGCTTAAAAGACGACACCATCGCCGACATTAAGCAATCAATTGCCGAACCGGGCCACCTTACTTACATGCAGCTTACACCACTCAGAACCCCGACCATTAAAAATAAAATCAATCAGTTAAAACAAACCGGGGTGATGATGTTAGTTGGCACGGACTCCGGGATCCCGATGAAGTTTCATTGTCAGTCCACCTGACAGGAAATGGCAGTATGGGTGCATGACATGGGATTTGACGCCATGGATACACTGCGTGCCGCCACTTACTGGCCGGCAGTGATGATGGGCGTACAGGACCGCTACGGCTCAGTGACACCGGGCAAGGTAGCGGATATCATCGCAGTACGTGGCAACGTGCTCAAATATATTAATTTAGTGTGAGATGTCGACATGCTCATGAAAGATGGCGTTATCTTTAAGCAAAATGGCGCAGTTGACGAGGCTTTACTGAGCAACTTTGGCAAACGCTAGGCTAATTCCTCACACTTAAACCAATCAACGTCTGTTATCGGCCTGACATGCATTGTCTGGTCGATAATCCTTCTATTTAGTAAAGCTGTGCTTAAAACTGAACGCGTAATCACTTTCTCCGCGCTCACGAAGATGATGTAGGCGCTCCTCAGCCTCGGCGACGGTGGGAAAGTGACCTTCCTCTACCCACCACATCGCATAGGACGCACTGTCGAGCGGCTCAAACCATTCCTTTTTGCGCTTTAGAAAATCGATATGGTGGGTTTTAAACATAAACTGCTTTAACGAAGCAATGTCCTGCCATACCGACATATTTACAATCAAACCTGGGTCGTTAAAAATATGAATCTGCGTAGCGTTGCCGGTTTCGTCTTTCAAGCGCCAGATAAACCCCGGGCTATTTTCCGCTACGGTGTTTATCGGGTCGAGGTTATTCACAAAGTCAGCCATCCCTATGGAATCCATTGGGTATTTGGGCCGGGCAATATTGATTTGGGCGAGATGCATGGGTTGTCCTTAACATGTTCGCATCGTTACAGTATGCGGGCGGCTAATTGATTACTCAATACACAGACCGCACAAAAACCAGCCTTAACTGTGTTGGCGCTGCCAGATATGAACAACAAAATCCGCTTCCACCTGCTGCAATCCGGCGAAGCGAGTTTGTGCTTCATCCCTCGGTAAACGCCAGTAGTATGGGGTCATTTCCAGTAACCCCTGACGGCTTTGCGGATCGCTTAAATCAACCGTGAAACTAACTCTTTTCTCAATCAGCTGGCTAAAACCAGGGCGCTCGGTAAAGTCTACATTGTGCTGGCGCGGCTTATCATAAATAGCCTGCTTGACCGACCATAAGTGATTTTCAGCCGGATCGACCGCAATCAGCAAGCCACCCGGAGCAATCACCCGCTCGTATTCGTGGTTGCTGCCCGGCGCAAACACCTGCAGTACCACATCCTGGGAGGCATCCTTAAGTGGTAGGTTAACGCTGCTGGCTACTGCAAAATGGCAATTTTTATAACGTTTAGCAGCCAGGTCGACGGCATGTTTAGCAATATCGCATCCCGATGCCTGAACGGTTACGCCTGCATCCTGCAGCGCCTGAACGATAAACCCAAGGTAACTGCCCTCGCCACATCCCGCATCGAAAATGCGCACCTCAGTTTGCCCTGCATACTGTTCCTGAATAATCGCCACCAGCGCAGCCATTAATGGCTGATAACCTTTGGCATCATGAAAGTGACGACGGGCATTAACCATGGTTTTGTCATCACCAGGCTGCTTTGATTTTTTCTGCTGTACGGGCAGCAGATTCAGATAACCGGACTTTGCCTCATCAAAGGCATGGCGATTTTCACACCGCCAGGTGCGATCAGATTGTTGTAATGGTTGCTGACACAGCGGACAACGCCACATGGCAATACCTCAGTAAAACGGAAGCGGCAATGCTACTAGTGATCGCTGACAATGGAAAGTGGCACCTCGTCACTGTGCTCACCAATATCGTCGATACTCAGGCTCGGGTCGTCAATGCTGGCCTCCAGCATATCAAACGCTTCCTGGCAATAATCAGCAAGGGGCTGCAACGATTTAATCTGCTGATTACAACACACCATACCGATATTGGCGGTTCCGTTGTAGGTCATCAGAGTAATATTGACTCCTCCGCCGGGGACCATGGTAGAAATGGGATAACAAGCGAGCAGCTTACTGTCTTTAAAGTACTTTTGCTGTTTTGGCCCGGGAATATTAGACACCAGTACATTGCCGATAGGTTTCACCCAGCCGGAAATATGTAACCATTCAAATACCAGCGCCACCGCCTGGATAACTATGGTATAGCCACTAAAAGCAGACGGCCTTGCGCGCTGGGCGGCCTGTTTGACGATGCGATGATGATAAATAATCTGACGTAACCGCAGGTAGGGATCGCTCTCATCATGGGCCAACTGCACCGGCACAATGGCAATCCGGTTGCCGGTGGTCTTCTCGCCGGGCTTGCGCAGATTTATCGGCATATTGGTATACAGCGCCCGGGTAAAAACATGACCGTGATCTTGCAACAGCCGGTGGATACCGATGTCGAAAGCGGTGAGTAGCACTTCGTTGGCAGACGCCCGGGTTCGTCTGGCAAGCGCCCTGACCCGGGCAAAATCCAGATCGAAGGTAGCGACAGCGCGACCCGCTTTAACCTGACCGGTGAGAACCGTGCGAGTTCCGGTAAAAGGCACCGGCATATAGTGACGGTTAATTCTGATCAGTCGAAGCAACAGGCGGGTAAAAATCACCAGCAAATCCTTGCCGGTCAGTAACGTTTCCCAGAGGCTTATCCAGAAGCGTTTCATACGCTTATAGCGCTGGCGTTTTTGATGCCGCAGTCGCTTTAACGCCCACACCGGCACGAATCCGGATGTTTCTGCCTTATCCAGATACCCGGCCTGAAACCAGCGTACCAGGGTCGCGCCATCCCCATACATATGATGGACCCGCGCATAAATGGCGAACACCTGCTGGTCAGGGGAATATAAAAAATGGTACTGCCACAGCGGTTTGTCCGGGTCCAGCCGGGTTTCATGCATACGGCCAATAAAATCATCCAGTGCCAGCCGGTCGTGCACGTCCTCCACCTGATGAACTTGCACGTGATAGTCCATTTGCATGTGTTTAACCGGCTGCAAACCCAGTGGCCAGATAGCCACCGCTTTCACCCGGCAGTTAAAGGGCGGACAAGCGCGGGCAAAGCCCTGCATCTCTTCGTGCAACGCGGTAACGTAGGTTTTGGGATCGCTGCCTGCTGGCATTTCGAGCAGTTGCAGACAGCCAACATGTTTCGGGTTCGCTTTCGATTCGGTGATCCAGAACGAGCGGTCGAGAAAAGACAGTTTCTGGCTCATACTTCCCCCTTCGCGCCGGGTAGCGTGAGGTTCGCCATTGAGTGATATTCAATGGCTTTGCGTAACTGGGCTACCGTTGTCTCTTGCAGCCGGAACCGGGGAAGCAAGGCGGTCATCATCAGACTGAGTGCGTGAAATTTTTGGGCCTGGGGATCGTCGTTATTGCGCAAATCGTCATACTGGTTTGCCTGGGTCAGGATCATAATAATCAGATCAACCATCAGTCGCTGTTCAGCAGCACTGGCCAGCACGGCATCCTGCGCGGCAAAACGCTGCAAGAGCTTGCTTAAACTCGCTTCCAGTTGCCGGATTTGCTGCTTATGCCAGTGTTTTACTTTGGGGTACTTCTCTGCCAAATCAGCCGGACTACGGTACATAAAGCGAAACAGCTGTTGTTTATCCAGTACGATAGCAATGAAATAGAAGAAGTCTTCTACCTGCACTTTCTCAAGTGTGGCCGGACGCAGCAGCGTTTGCATAGCTTCACTGTACCAGTGCACCAGGCCATCAATAATTTGTTCCTTGCCCTTAAAGTGGTAATACAAATTGCCCGGACTGATATCCAGCTCCATGGCAATATCCACCGAAGTTACCGCGTTTTCGCCCTGTTCGTTAAACAAAGTGAGTGCGGCGGCAAGAATACGTTCTGCGGTTTTACTGGCCATACCCTTTCTGCCCTACCCCATCATCAGCAGGTAAAGCTGACCGATACCGGCGGCCATGCCCAGCAACGCACCGGTCACAATGAGTTTCCATTCGTCCTGCTGGTACGCCGGGCGCAACACGCCCTCGAACTCTTCTGATCGCAAGGCTTGCAGGCGCTCACACAAATCATCCCCCACCCGCAGGGCCTGATTGGCATAATCAAAGGCATAAAGCAGATACTTATCGGTGTCTTCAAATAACCGTTTTACCGCCATGGATTTCATTTTAAAGTAGTTCTCTGACCCCACTCCCAAAGCAAAATAAGGCTGCGCAATGGCCACGTATCGCTCAATAGCGTCGTTTACGTGCAGTTCAATCAGTTCCAGCAGCTGGGCCGAACCTGAGCCGTGCAGGATCATATGAGTAATGTTTTTGGAATTGATCAGCTTGGTTTCGATAATGTCGGCATATACCCGCGACACCTCTTTTTGACGCTTAAGAAACATCCCCTGAATGGTCAGGCCCATAAACCGCACCGGGCGCTTGGGCTCAAAAATGATTTTTATGGCAATCCAGTTGGTGGCGTAGCCCACCAGCAAACCGCCTAAGGGCAGGATCCACCAGGCCTGATACCAATACCACAGGGCCATGGTAGGCAGGCCAAATAAAAAGCCAAAGTAAAAACCGGAACGCACAATAAACGGAAATTCACGCTCACCAGAACGCAGAAAGATTTCGTTGATCAGTTCAGGAGAATTAACCAGTTGTTCAACCACCAGCTCCTTGATATCAAGAATTTCATTCACATTGTGCTGAAAGTCCTCAACCATTTTAGTGACCACATAAGGGATATCGTCTTCGATACGCCGATACACCAGGTTTTTACCTTGTACCGGTAAAGCGGCCCACAGCTGTGGCGCGGACGCTTCCATCACTTCGTTAACAATTTTGCGCACCACCTGATGTAGTCGGTGTTCAATGGCCTGGGTGAGCGCTTTGGGATCGAGCCGGCCGGCGAGCTCTTCAACGCTGAGTAATTTACCAAGCACCAGCTCCACTTCGATTTCGGCCATTTGCCGGCGTTTGGCCGGAATTAAGCCCTGCCAGCCAAAAATGGGGGGGATCCCCACAAACTTTAGCGGATAAAACATCATCTTTACCGCCAGATAGTTAGTGCTCCAGCCCACTAACGCGCTAATCAGCGGGATCGACAGCAAACTGAGGGTTTGTACATTCCATTCCATGTTGGTGCTACAAGGCTATTGTTATCATTGTCAGTGCTCAGGCTACTTTGTGGTGCAGTATTGGTCAAATTAACTTTGTTTATACATCGGCTTAGTTCAACCTAAACCGCTTTTGAACGCTTAGTTATAAAACCTGACGTAAATTTGCCATTATCGTGGTCCAACAAATTAGTTAGCTGATTCTAATTGTTCACTCTACACTGCCAGTATAGGCGCAAATACCGGAAATTAACCAAATCAGTGCCGGGGGATGTATGACTGTATTTCAATCAAAATTAGGCGAACTGGAACAAGCCATTGAGCATGCTGGCAGTTACCAGGAATACAAAGAAGCCTGCGAGGCCCATGACGCGATGTCCGGGGCGGATGAATGGAAGGCGAAAGATCCCTGCCGTTTATATGACTACCGGTTAATCCGTAAACGGGTGCAGCGTATCAAGTTTGCCCAGAGTCAGAACGATATCAGCGGCCTGATGTCGATTTTGCACGAAGGGATCCACGGCAACCTGGGAAATATTGCCAACCCGGAATTACTTGGTCACAGTAAAATTGGCACCAAACACCTTATTGAAGAATTCATTACCCAGGTGGTGAGTGCGCTGGAGCAAATCTATCACGCCGATGAAGACCATATCGACTTCTACGATAAACTGTCGTTTTTCGAAGAAACCGCTCACGCTTTTGGGCGCAGTTGTCTCATGCTTTCCGGCGGCGCTGGCCTGGGGTTTTTCCACTGTGGCGTGGTGAAGTCGCTGAATGATCAAAACCTGTTACCCACGGTGATCTCCGGTGCCAGCGCCGGCGCCATTATTGCCGGTATGCTCGGAACCCGCACCCACAATGAATTACTCGAAGCGCTGAGTGCAGAGTTTATATTCGAACACTTTCAGAACTGGCGGTTATGGGGCGGATTGGGTCGCAAGAGTTTACTGGACAGCCGGGCGCTGGAAAACACGCTGATTTCGCTGTTTGATTTAACCACCTTCGAAGAAGCTTATAAGAAAACCGGTCGTCATATTACGATAACCGTTTCACCGGCAGATTTACATCAGTACTCACGCTTGCTAAATGCCAAAACCTCGCCCAATGCTCTGATTATGCAATCGGTTCGGGCTTCTTGTGCAGTCCCGCTGTTATTCACTTCGGTGCAACTTAAAGCCAAAACCGCCAGCGGCGATATTGTGCCCTATATTCCCAATCGTCGCTTTGCCGACGGCTCGATTATGGCTGACCTGCCTTTTGAGCGTCTGTCGCGACTGTATGGCGTAAACCACAGTATTGTGAGCCAGACCAATCCACTGGCAGTACCGTTTTTGTCCTCCTCCCGGACTCAGGCGAAAACACTTTCCAGCATGACATTTCGTCACCTGCGTCAACTCGCCAAAGCCAATAGTATTTATGCTTTCGACATCATGGAGCATTTAGTGCCTAATCGCAGCAGCAAGCTGGCGTTGCATAAAGTGCGCTCGGTAATCGATCAGCAATATGTGGGCAACATTAATATCCTGCCGCAAAAGCAATTGCGCAACTTAATGCAGGTGGCTGCTAATCCAACGCTAAGCAGTATTCAGGAACTGATCACCAGCGGTGAACGGGCAACCTGGTCGCAGTTAGATGTGATTGACCGTAACACCCGAATCAGTGAAACCCTGCGCAGCAAGCTCAGAGCATTAAAAGCCCGGGAAGCACGATTGTTTGATCATACCCCTGAAGGTATTATGGAGTAATCAGCCAACCGTTAGTTGCTAAACCCTAAGGATGAAGGTTTGTCACTCAAACATGTGTATCTGATTTTCTGCGTGCTGGGCGCTGCCCTGCCACTTTCTCAATTTGTGCCCTGGCTGATAGCTAACGGAGCTGACCTGCCGCTCTTTTTTGACCAGTTACTGGTTAACTCTATCAGCCGGTTCTTTGTGTTTGACGTGGTGATTTCTGCACTGGTGCTTATTACTTTGATTGTGGTTGAAAGTAACCGGCTGGCCATAAAAAAGGGCTGGCTAGCCATCGTCGCAACGCTTTGTGTCGGGGTGTCCTTAGGACTCCCATTATTTTTATACCAGCGACAACTCAAACTCGAGACGGATAGCCAGTCGGTAACGTAACTGGTCAGCCACACCTGCAATTGGCCGCAACACGGCTTGAATTAAGGCTCTCAACAGCCACGTTAAAGGTTATTCGACTTTCGGTGCCAGCCTATGAATACGCAACGTCCTGAAATTATAAACGCGCTGCTTAATGGTGAAGCAGTTTCCATGGCTCATCCTGACATGCCGGTACTGACCCAGGCTGCCAGTGATGCTTTTGATGCACTAAAAGCCTTTAATCAGGCCCATGAAGTACCTGATATACGACGGCTGTTTGGCAACGTAATTGGCCAGACGCTACATGACACAACGCTCGTTTACCCGCCCTTTTACACTAACCATGGTAAAAATATATCGATTGGCAAAGGCGTGTTTATTAATCATGCCTGTTCGATGCTGGATTTAGGTGGCATTGAAATCCACGATGACGTCATGATTGGCCCGCGGGTCAACATTACATCAGAAAACCACCCGGTTGCCCCGGCCGACAGAAAAACCCTGGTTCCCGGTAAAGTGGTCATCAAAAAGAATGCCTGGATTGGTGCTGGCGCGACCATTTTACCCGGCGTTACCATTGGCGAACATTCTGTGGTCGCAGCCGGCGCGGTGGTCACTCAGGATATTCCGGATAACACCGTAGCAGGCGGCGTGCCGGCAAAAATACTCAAAGACAATATCTAGCCGCACTCCACCGGGGGGATCGGAGTTGGTTAGTGAGTATGAAGGCGCTCCACCAACAACGAGGAAAAGTAATTAACGCCAAACTCAATCACCCGTTGATCCACGGCGAAATTGGGCGCGTGGGGCATCGAAACGATGCCCTTGCTGAAATCAGAACCCCCTAACAAAAAATAAGTACCAGGGATATGTTGCTGAAAATAGGCAAAATCATCGCCCCGGCCATCGGGGATCACGCCGTATAATTTAAGCACGCTACCTCCGTACACTTTCGCCATCGACTGCAGGCTCTGTTCGGTAAAATGCGCTGCGTTATTAATGTTACCTCGCTGCAACGAATAGGTCAGCTGAGTCGCCTGGTTATTCACTTCCACAAAGGAAGCGGCAAATTCGCTGTTTGCTATTTTTTGCCGCAGGCGTTTATTTACCGTCTGCATTAATGCCTCACTGCTGGCGCTGACATAACCACTAACAGTAAGCACGCCGTTGGCCTGTTCAACGTTAAAGCGATTTTCAACAACCACGTAATCCTGGTAAATAGTATTGGGATGACCAAGCCCAATAGTGGGATCCATAAGGTTTGCGGTATTCCAAAACGGGCTTTCCTTGGCCACACTTTGCAATGAGGCAATGCTTTGTTTAGCCAGTGCTATGGTCGCTTTCGGCTTTACTACATTATTAAACACCAGGTTGACCTGACGATAATCAGCATATAAATAACCAGACTTAGACGCTACCAACCCTGCCGGCATGGGCGAGATGTGCGCGGCGTAAAACTCATCGGGCTTAACGGCTGTTAAAAATCCTTCATCAAGCATGGCCCTTGCCCCGGTGTAGGTTTCTTCTGCTGGCTGAAAGACAAAGATTAGCTTGCCGGTTAACTGGGATTTCAGCGAGTACAATACCTCTGCCATGCCCAGCGCTATAGTTGTGTGGACATCATGCCCACAATTGTGCCCAACTCCCTCAGCGGTTGGGATAGCGTCGATATCGGCCCGCCACGCAACCGACTTACCCGGTTTACCGCTATCGAGCACACCAATTACGCTGTGACCGCCAATATCGCGTATAACATTGAGCCCCAGTGCAGTCAGCGAAGCTGCGATTTTATTGGCTGTACGTTGCTCTTCACCACTTAACTCAGGATGCTGATGTAAGTCGTTACGGACCGCCACCAGTTCACTGTAAATGGCAGCCGTTTTCTGCTGAATTTGTTGGTGGATAAGAGCATTGTCTGCAGCGCCAGCTTCTTTAATACTAATCAGTGCTAACGAGCAAAGTAAGATAATGTGAAATGTACCGCGGGTAATGCTTTTCATGGCCAATGTCCTTCTCAACCAGGCTGGTTATAATTTGTACAAGCCTATCCTAAGGTGAGCTATTCATAACCACAACCGCATTCGGTAGTAACGTGTTGGTTAACTGTAAAGATATATTTAAGTTGGGCTTCTGTTAGTATGTGGCCTTTACTTATTTCTCAAAGGCAGCAACACGTTTATGGAACGCGTAGCTATATTTGTTGATGTGCAGAACGTGTATTACACCAGCCGTCAAACCTACCGCAAAAACTTCGATTACAATGCTTTCTGGCGCAAAGCCACCGCTAATCGGCAGGTGGTAAAAGCGTTTGCCTATGCCGTTGAGCGCGGCGATAGTAAACAGCGTGAGTTTCAGAATATCCTGCGTGCCATTGGCTTTGAGGTAAAATTAAAGCCTTTTATTCAGCGTGCAGACGGTTCGGCAAAAGGTGACTGGGATGTGGGGATCACCATTGATATGATGGATGCCGCCAGTGAAGCCGATACACTCATTCTCGTATCCGGCGACGGTGATTTCAGTATTCTCTGTAACCGGCTTACCGAGCAAAGTGGAAAAAAGGTTGAAGTGTATGGCGTGCCGGCGCTTACCGCTGCTTCACTAATGCAGTCTGCCAGCGAATTTGTCCCTATCGATCAGCAGTTGCTGTTGGGTTAAACTGATTTAGGAACTAGTAAAAAGAAAAGGAATTTGTCATGCGTAAAGCATTAATGATCATTATCGCCACCCTGAGTTTAAGCAGCCACGCGGTAGCCGACTCGGCTCAACGCGACACACTGGAAGCGTTACTAATAGCCACCGGAGCGGATAGCGCACTGGATGCGATATACAACCAGTTTGATTCCTTGTTTGTCGATTTATCTGAAGATCTGGACGTCAACGATCCCAAATATATACGCTACAACCAACGCATGGAAAAGCTCAAGGTGCTGTTGCGTGAAGAAGTGAATTGGGACACATTAAAAG
>NZ_CAJXQY010000138.1 GCF_913058315.1 uncultured Alteromonas sp.
ATTGTACTGATAGTAGTGCTGGTAGTATTGGCCATTGTGGTGAATGCCTATCAACAGTACAAAGCAAAAATGGATGCCGAGCGCCGCGCCGAAGTTGCCAAGCAGCGTACAATCATCGATGAAACTGAAAATGTCCTCATGGCCACTGCCCAGATGCCTATTTCCCAGGGGCTGATAAAAATATTACTCAAACGTATTCAACGGGCTTTGCAAGTAACCTTTGAACTCAACAGTAACTCGCCGGATATTAAACAGCACCTTGACGATATCAGCGCCAGAATTAAATCTATCGATATAGAGCCCGAGAGTAATAATCAGTTTGCGTTACCGGAAACCGACAAAATGATTATTCAGTACATTCAGGCAGTAAAGAAGCTTCGTGTCATGCTGCGTACTGAAAGAAGTAAAGGTAAAGTCGATGGCAGTACCTACCTCGAACAAGACAAAATGCTCGAACGTTTACAGTTAAAAGTGAACGTAGAAACCCTTATTCGCCGCGGCCGGGGCGCTCAGCAAACTAATATGCTCGGCTCCGCCCGACAATATTACGAAAAGGCCATTGCCGCCCTGGAAGCCCAGACGCAACCCGACGAATTTGTCCAGTCCCGTCTGGAATGGCTAAACCAGCAGCTTAAAGACATTCAGGAAAACCTCAAAAACGCCAATGCTCAGGATCGGGCCAAACGCCGCGAAGAAGAACGTGATGAGCTTGATGAATTGTTTGCACCGAAGAAAAAATGGTAAGTCAGGGTCTGTGTAGCCCGATTTTGCGCTGAACTAAGCGGCGTTAAAACGCCCTTGCGGTTAATTTGTTAACCCTCCTAACTTTTACATTTTCGTTACAAATATTCTGTGCTAATCTGAGGACCTTATGATGGTCTCTTGGAGTAGCTCATGGCTTTTGGCCGACGTCATTTTTTAAAATCCAGCGCCGCTTTTGCCACCCTGGCCGGCACCCCCTTACTGTGGTCCTGCAGCGCAGAACAAACCTCCGCAGTCACCTGTAACAGCACCAGTGATTATGGTGTACAGCTATTTATGTTCCGCGATAGCTTTGCCAAAGATCAGAAAGGCACACTGGCCAACATTGCGGCCATGGGCTTTAGTCAGGTAGAACCCTTTGGCCTGGGCGGTTTTATCGGAATCCCCGGCGCGCCGTTTTTTGGCCTGTCGATAGATGAACTCGCTACTACACTGCAAGCGCTGAATCTGAAAACGCCTACCGCCCACGTGAGTGGAAAACTTGACGATCTAAATCATACCAATGAACTGGCCACTAAACTGGGCATCGACTATTTTATTGAACCACTGGCGGAAGAGTTATTGGCCTTCGATAACGGCAAAGTCAGCATCACCGTGCCGGATTCTGTAGACAAAGTGCTGCATATGGCTGAGCGGATCAACCTGCGTGGCAAGAAATTCCACGATCAGGGTTTTGGCTTTGCCTATCATAATCATCATATGGAATTTACCAAGGTTGAAGGTAAAACCATACTCGACTGGTTGATGGAAAATACCGACCCTAACTACGTTAAGCTGCAATTGGATCTGGGCTGGGTAGCGGTTGCTGATGTTGCTCCGCTGGAAGCGCTTAAAAAATATGGCAAGCGTGTTATCGGCTGTCATATGAAAGATCGTGATTACCATGTCCAGGTCTCACCTGGAGACTCCGAACAACTGATGCCAGAAGCATTACAGGTGAAAGCTCCGGGTCAGGGTGGCATCGACTTTACCCCCATACTGGCGTACCTGGATGAACACAATATCCAGAATCGTTACGTGGAAGTGGATGTCACCGCAACGCCTTATGAAGATGCCAGGTTCGGTCTGGCGCATTTACAAAACGTGTGTCGTAAATAAAAGCAACCGGTGTTGGGCCTTTTCGGGCCTGACTATCAGGCCAGCGCCGCTTTAGCGATAGCTAAATCTTGTTCAGCACTACCGCCGGAAATCCCAATCGCACCAACTTGATTATCACCGTTAAAAACGGGCACCCCGCCATTAAACCCCATTAAACTATCATTTGATAACTCAAAGCCGGTAAGTTGTTCAGAACGAATGAGCGCACCAAGCTGACCAGATTCCAACGGAAACAAGGCGGACGTCCTGGCTTTCTTAATGGCAATATCCACCGAACCAAGAAAGGCGTCGTCCATTCGTTCAAAGGCCACCAGATGGGCCCCGCTGTCGACGATGGCAATACAAACTTTGATCCCCAGTTGTTCGGATTTAGCAGTTGCCTGAGCAATATAGCGACGCGCCGTCGCTACGGTCATAGGTGTGGTCATTGGCTTTTCTCCGGTCAGTTTTACGTTACCTTGCCTAATTTAACCTACTGATTCAATTTACAAATTTGTAGAGTAATCCGATACTACCTGGTGCCACAATGTTTGTGCTGCCACCCCCATTACACCACGGTTAGCCCGCACCATCCCTACCCGCTTGACCAGCGGACTGTTTTCTATATCGCGACATATTAAGCCCTTACGCAACATTTGCTCGAGACACAGCGATGGTACTACCGAGATCCCCAGACCATGAGCGATAAGCTGACCAATAGTGCCGTACTGACCGGTTTCCGCCACAATATTCAACTGGCCGTATTCAGCGGTCATTACTTCGGTCCACTGCCGCACGCTGGAGCCTCGGTTAGGTGATATAAATGGCTGACTGACAATGTCTTCAAGGGTGATCGTGCGACTTGCGCCCAACGGATGATCGGCGGGCATAACGGCAACAAACCGGTCGTTGAATAACGGAAAAAACTCCAGATTGTCGCTGCTTTCCGGCTCAAAGCAAAAGCCAATGTCTGCCCTGCCGGAGAGCACCGCTTGCAGGGTTTCCTCCATAATAACATCGAGTACACGCACGCGAATGTTGACAAACTGCTGATGAAAGCGCACCAGAATGCCCGGCAGTTTAGACTCGGCAAACGATGGCATAGCCGCCACCGATAAACGCCCCTGAGCCATCGCAAACAAATTTTGCACGCCTTCCACCGCATCATCCCAGTCATGCATGATACGGCGGGCATGGGGCAGAAAGCTTTCTCCTTCCGGTGTTAGCTGCACGCGTCGGGTGGTGCGACTAAAAAGCTGCCCGCCCAGTTGCTCTTCCATTTTCTTAATCGAGCTGGATAACGCCGGTTGGGTTACAAACAACTTTTCAGCAGCTTCAGCAAAGGTTGCAGAATCAGCAACACATAAAAATGCCTGCATATTACGGTAAGAAATACTCATATTAATAAATTATTTTTATTAAAAGTGACATTTAATCAATTTTACAAAATTTTAACCCTGATTGATACTAGCTGCGTTCATTACTTAAAGGAGAGTATGCTATGTCTGGTTTCGATAAAGTCGTATCCAGTTACGAAGCCGCGATGGAAGGGTTAGAAGATAATATGACCGTCATCGCCGGTGGGTTTGGTCTGTGTGGTATTCCTGAGGGCAGCATCGCCCAAATTAAAAAAATGGGTACCAAGGGACTGACTATCGTTTCTAACAACTGCGGTGTAGATGGCTTTGGCCTGGGCATACTGCTCGAAGATAAACAAATTAAGAAAATGATTTCCTCTTACGTTGGTGAAAATGCACTGTTTGAAAAACAGTTGCTTAACGGAGAACTGGAAGTCGAACTAACACCACAAGGTACACTGGCTGAAAAAATGCGCGCTGGTGGTGCAGGTATTCCGGCATTTTATACTGCCACGGGCTACGGTACACCGGTAGGTGAAGGTAAAGAAGTGAAAGAATTTAATGGTCGTCCTTATATTCTGGAAGAATCCATTACGGGTGATTTCGCGATTGTTAAAGCCTGGAAAGCCGACCGTTATGGCAACTGTGTTTATCGTCACACTGCGCAGAATTTTAATCCAATGGCGGCAACCGCCGGTAAAATTACCGTTGTGGAAGTGGAAGAAATTGTAGAACCGGGTACATTAGATCCTGCTCACATTCATACGCCGGGCATTTATGTGGATCGGGTTATCCAGGGCACGTTTGAAAAACGTATCGAACGTCGCGTAACGGCTAAATAGGAGGCAGTCATGGCATTAACAAGAGATCAGATTGCGATGCGCGTGGCGCAGGAATTTCAGGATGGTAACTACGTCAATCTGGGGATTGGTATTCCTACCCTGGCGGCAAACTATGTACCAGACGGCATTAGCGTAATGTTACAGTCAGAAAATGGCCTGCTGGGAATGGGACGCTACCCTACCGATGAAGAAGTCGATGCAGACATGATTAACGCGGGTAAAGAAACCGTAACCGCTATCACTGGCGCATCCATCTTCAGTTCAGCAGAAAGCTTTGCCATGATCCGCGGTGGTCATGTTGACTTTACAGTGCTGGGTGCCTTTGAAGTCGACGTCAATGGTAATATTGCGTCGTGGATGATCCCGGGCAAACTTATCAAAGGGATGGGCGGCGCTATGGACTTAGTGGCTGGTGCGAAAAATATTATCGTTACCATGACCCACGCCGACAAACACGGTAATTCCAAGTTATTACAGGAATGTACCCTGCCACTCACCGGCGTAAACTGTATTACCCGTATCATTACCGATTTAGCGGTACTGGAAGTCAAAGACGGCGCATTTTATTTGCGCGAACGGGCGCCGGGCGTATCGGTTGATGAAATCAAAGAGAAAACCGCTGGTAAACTGGTGGTTGAAGGGGATGTGCCTGAAATGGCCTTTGCCTGAGTCTGAATTGCTTAAAAAGGGGCATCCGGGTACACCGGTTTGCCCCTTCTTTTTGGCTTGTCGCTTTACTCAGGTACGTAATCAGGGATAATAGGCGCGGATCTAAACCGGAGCAAAGCCACATTGTTAATTACTGACTTACCTGTACACCATACCCTTATCAGCCGTATTGAAGATAAAGGCTTTACTGAACTGACTGAAGTTCAGGAAAAAACCATTCTGCCGGCCCTTATTGGTAAGGATATTATCGCCTCTTCAAAAACTGGTTCAGGTAAAACACTGGCATTTTTAATTCCTGCCGTACACCGTTTATTAACGCAAAAACCATTAAGCCGACAGGATCCCCGTATTCTAATACTCGCGCCAACCCGCGAACTAGCCAAGCAGGTATTTGGCGAAGCCAAATGGTTATGTCAGAAGAAAAACCTCGCCACCGCGCTGATTGTGGGCGGCGATAACTATAACGATCAAACCAAAGCGTTGCGACGCAGCCCCCATATAATTGTTGGTACGCCGGGCCGGGTAGCCGATCATTTAGAAGATAAAAGCTTCTTTATCAACGGTCTGGAAATGCTGATATTCGATGAAGCGGATCGTATGCTCGACCTTGGCTTTGCCCAGGCGCTTAATTTAATTAACCGTAAAGCCGATCATCGAAAGCGTCAGACCATGTTATTTTCTGCCACGATGGATCACATTGAGTTGAACCACGCGCTGGATTCACTGCTTAAATCACCAGTCAGGGTCGCGGTTGGCAGTGCAACGGCTGAACATACCGATATTACCCAGACGCTGTATTTTGCCGAGAGTATTGAGCATAAAGATGCCCTGCTCTGCGACCAGCTGACCCAAAATAGCTACAATCAGGCCATTGTGTTTACCGCCACGCGAGACGATGCCGAGCGACTCAGCACTGTGCTTAGTGAACATTTACCCAACCGTACTTCACAGCCATTAAGAGGTGACTACGCGCAATCGAAGCGCTCTTTGGTTATGAATGAATTTGCCCGCGGCCAGTTTGATATCCTGGTTACTACCGATGTGGCGTCCAGAGGCCTGGATTTGTCCAAGGTTGGGCTGGTAATCAACTATGATATGCCAAAGCATCCCGAAGAATATATTCATCGCATCGGACGTACCGGCCGGGCGGGTAATCAGGGTGCCGCGGTGTCGTTTGTCGGAAAGCGTGACTGGCAAAGCTTTTCGGCTTTAAAGCAACAACTTTCCTATCCACTGGAACCCCAGCAACATGCCGAACTGCCGTCTAAGTTCAGCGGTATTAAGGCCAAGCCAGCGAAACTTAAAAAGGCGCCTAAAGCTGATAACTCAGCAGACAAAAAATCAGCGCAGTCAGTTAAAAAGACCCAACGGGTAAGAACCATGACCGGTGAGGATATAGGCCACATGCCGATGCGTAAAAAAGCCACACCGCCCCCGCTCGATGAAGAAGAATAAACTCGAAACCGGGTTTATTCTGGACACATAAAAAAATCCGGTAATCACGATTACCGGATTTTTTAGTGGCCGGTAACTCATTACCGGCCGTGGCAATCTAATCGCCGTTTACTGATAATCGCCTTCGGCAATCAGTAACTGACTATTAGCACTAATAGGGCCGCGAAGTGTATCAACAATACCACTGGGCCATTTAACAACTATCTGATCGATAGATTCGGCTTCACCGATACCAAAGGCAGCTTCAAGTTCTTCAGCCGAAGCGAAGCTTGAACCGGCCTGCAGATACCTGATCATGGTTTTGCTACCCACGGTGACCTCGATTCGGGCACCCACACCATAACTATTGCTCACCACACCGGCTAGTTTCACCGAGAAGTAATTACCCGTAGGGCCGTCGTTTCGCAACAGAATGACACCGTTAGAATTAGCAATCAGCCAGTCCATGTCACCATCTTCATCAAAGTCGAACCAGATAGAGCCCCGTGAGTTACCCATGCCCGACGTTCCGGTAGCACCGGTGACATCGGCAAACTGCAACTCACCCGCCTCAGTAGCAACGTTCTGATAAAGTACGTTGGCGTATTCCTCATTGGAAATCCCGCCGGCAACGATACTTAAATCTTCATCACCGTCATTATCGAAGTCCACGAAGTTAGCGCCCCACTCAGTCAAATTACGCATCAGCACACCGGCACTGGCGGTAATATCCGTAAAGGTACCATCACAGTTATTAGCATGCAGCGGCGACGGTGCCGGATCGGTTGAGCGTTCTGAGCCGTTATTGGTAACCAACACGTCCAGACAGCCATCACCATTCGGATCACCTACCGCAATCCCCATACCATGAGTGGCAGAAGTCGCAGAAATACCCGCCGCATCACTGTCGTCAACCAGCATACCGTCGATATTGCGATACAATACGTCGGCGCCAAAGTCGACTGACAGCCATAAGTCCTGCGTGAGGTCACCGTCAAAGTCTGCGAAGGCTCCCATGTAGGTCAGGCGGTCCGGACCGGAACCGGTATTAATCCCATCAATGCCCATAAACGGTGCTACGTCGAAGAAGTTACCACTGTCATTCTGGTAAAGGCTATCAGCCGGTACATCACCGTAGCGACCTGCAACAAAAATATCGAGGTCGTTATCGCCATCGAAGTCATTCCAGACAACCCCTATCGCACCAGTATTGCCTGGTATAGCCAGCGTATCAGATACATCAATAAAGGTACCGTCGCCCTGGTTATGCCACAACTCGCTGCGTGTATTCAGGTTAGACTGATTGGCTACGTACAGATCAAGCAAACCATCATTGTCGAAGTCACCCCATGCCAGACCAGAGCCGGCACCACCAGACGTGACCATGTTGGCTTGTGTGGTGACGTTGGTAAAGGTCCCGTCACAGTTACTCTTATACAGAAGCACTGTTTCCGTAACATTGCGCGGGGTTACCGCTAAGTCCACACACCCGTCATTGTCGTAATCGCCGGCAGCAAGACCAATGGCGCCAGGAATACTATTGAGACCAGACAATACAGTCGCATCAACGAATAACGGCGTTAGATCCACACCCACATGTACGGTAATGGTAGCGCGACCAGGCACAAACTCAGTGTCGAGCGCCTCAGCCGTAATGGTATGAGATCCCTGACTGAGAGACGAAACAGAGAAAATACTGCCTTCACCAATAATGCCATCGATACTGGAGCGCCAGATGATCATTGATGATAAGTCACCGTCCTGATCGTCCATTGCACTGGCATCAAACATCACCGGATCGCCCAAGGCTACCCGTGCTTCATCGGCAGGCTGCACAATCACAACTGAAGGTGCGGTATTGCTACCAGAGCCAGATGCACTAAGTACTAACTGTGGTTGCAGAGCAGGATCTGCACTTTCACCAGAGTAGAATCCAATGGAGTTTTCCAGGCCATCATTGTTGTCATCTATCGTACAACTCACCCTGAACTGCGCTGACTGACCGTCGACAATCGCTGCCACACCCTGAGCAGAGATTTCCGCTACAAACACATCGCCTGAGGCAGGTGCAATCAATTCACCGGCATTCGCTACCGTTGGAGCAGCCTCAAAGTCGCTGGCGTGAATACGCGGGTCATTACTAAAGCCTGTGCTGTGAACATCAACCGTACACGGGCCAAGCAAGTCCAGCGGGCTGGCACCAACGCCACCACCACGAGTGAGATAGAGGGTTGCAGACGAAACAGTAGTCCCCTGGGGTATGGCAAATGAGGTAATTAACTTAATCTGCTGATTAAGGTTATTGTCGCCAACACGCAGTGCACCACCATTCGACAGGAATGGGATCGCCACGCCACCGATATCACTGTTCTCAGCCGACTCCACTATAAAACCGTCTTCAATGGGGTTTGAGCTTAGTGTCACACTGGCACCAGGATCCTCAAGTATGCCGTAAACGGTGAGTAAGACACTTGCTGACGCCTCATTACCCTCTGCGTCCTGCACTAATGCTGTAACAGTATGCTGACCCGGAGATAAGCTGGTTACCGACGCACTGCCCGAGCTGGCAAACATTCCATCGATATCAGACAACCATATGATATCGGCCGAAATGTCCCCCTGCTCAAAGTCATCAGCAGTGGCGGTAAACAGTATTTCGTCACCGGCTGTCACCAGGGTGTCGTTAGCAGGACCAATCAGTTCAATGGTGGGTAACTGGCTGCCAATGGCAATTTCAAAGACCAGTTCCGTAGTCTGACCGTTACTGTCCGTTACCGTAGCGGTGATGGTATGCACACCGGCGGATAAACTGGCAACCGTAATTTCAGAACCGCTTCCCAAAATACCATCAACCGATGAAGTCCAGACGATATCAGCCGACAGATCGGCTTCATCAGAGTCGGCAGCCATCGCAGAAAGGACAACACTTTCACCAGGTTGGAACACCTGACCAGAAATATCAGTCACCAGCTCAATGGTGGGTAAAATTCCTAACTCACCAGAGAAATAACGTGTGGCGTGGTTAAAGGCATCAGGCCCTATTTCGGCGCCCATTAATCGACCAGGAATGTCATCCGCGGTGGGGTGAATCCCGCCGTAAATACGCGAAATGCTGGTTTCATCAGAGGCATCCCGATACGTCGCCCACTGTAATTGCAGGTCGACACTCGGGCCTTCTTCAAACACCAGAAACTCATTTTGTGGCGCATCAAACGTGCCCATACCACCCGGGAAGTACTCATCACCAGTGACCAGGGTCATGACTTCTGCAGCTGCACGACTAAAGGTACTGTGTCCTGACACATAGCCAGCGAATGGCGGTGTAACAAAGCTTGGTCGCTGATACGGCCACCAGTTTTCACACAATATCCAGTCGGTACCCGCCGTTGTGGTGTCCGGGTCCTCGATATAATCGGGCCCCTTCCAGGCATAGGCAGCAATCTTACCGACGTTTTCGTTATTGTCACCGGCCAGGTGTTCATGCACACCACCAGGCTGAATCGACGCTGCCGTCACGACTTCTATTTTACCCGGTACCAAACCTATACCATCAGGATTATAGCTTGGGCCGGACGGATCCGACGACTGACCGAGGTCACACATATGACGAATTGCCGAAACCGGACGAATATAATCGTACCAGCCTTTTACACCCCAGGCAGAAATCGCCGAGTCATGCATGGCACCACCCAGAACCAGGTACATTTTGACATCGTACTCCAGGGCATCAAGAACGGAACCCTGACCGCCAAACTGGTTAATGTGTAATTCATGATCAACCACATAGTTAGCCACTGAGAACCAGTGTCCGGGAGGCGTTTCAGAGTCCGGACCATCGGCCCAAAACTCAGCCAGAACGCGGTAATAATCACCGGCAGGTACCAGTTGCTGATCATAAGGCTGACCGGTAATGGGGTTAAGGTCGCGACCCTGCCCATCGTTAGTCCCCAGTGTATTATTACCCCGTGAAGCAGGACTGATATCAATCATTACGCCATCAGCAGGGTCGAGTTCACCACTCCACTCCAGCACTTGCTGGAAGCCTGCACGGTAATCTTCTGTGCCAAATGCAGGCGGCGCGCCGGGATCGTGGTAAACATAATAGTCATGACCGTCGCGACTGTAGACAGTCAAATCGTCTTCGGTAAGCGCAAACGGCGAAACATGCCCCCATTCCGGGCTCAGGAAGTCCAGCGAGCCGCCGGGGATCAAATTACCACTTTGATCGACGAAAAATTCCAGCGACAAGGGTTGCCAGCGATCGGGATCAACAAGATCAGGATTCCCCGGGAATTCCGGCAACAACGGCGGATTAATCGAGGTATAATAATTGTTGGCAAAATTGGCTTGTTCGTTTGAATAGTCATTCAGACCAAACTCTATCACAGAGGCTGCAATACGGTTACCCAGCGCCGCTGGCGAATCTCCCTCTGTGGACGTGTAGTCGGTGTCATAACCCAGTTCAGCCATTCGTGCATCAAAGGCAGGTAAGCGTTCTGCTGCACCGGGAGATGGTGCAAACCGCCACGTCAGGATCCGATACATTGCGTAACTGATGGCTTCGGCCCGGGCCGCATCAATATCGGCGACCGGTGCCATTTTTTCATGGTGAATGACCTGCCCGGCCTCTTCATCATAAGCCGCCCAGGCATCCCACATGGCAGCTGAGGTATGGTACAGGTTACGGGCATGAACCGTAGGTCGGGCGAAATCCAAACGAATAGAGCTGAGTAATTCTTCATTCCAGATACGGGCAATGGAATGTGGTACTTCGATCACTTCTTCGGTATAAGAAATCACCAGTTCAGGCGCATATTGAGGCGTCTCACCGGAAGCAAAGTTAGCCGTATTCTGGCTGCTGTCACCGTTATCTTCTACCGTGCAATATGCCCTGACCTGGGTATATCCGCTGCGGTTAATAGCGCCGAGTCCGGCACTACTGAAGGTGGCTTGTGACCACTCATTTGAGCGCACAACTGCGCTTAATGTGCCTGCCGCAGTGCTGGTGGCCGGCGCGTCGAAGTCTTCCGACTCCAGCGCCACATTGCCGTTAAAGCCGCCGCTATTAACATCTATCACGCAGGGAGCAAGCACGTCAAAAGGACTGGCGCCGGGCGAACGTGCGTGCCGCATAAGCAGCACCGCTTCGGTAATTTCAGCGCCAACCGGAATTTGTGATGTATCAAATGAAACAATGGTTTTGACCTGACGGGTATCAGACAGGTCGCCAATACTTAAGGCCGCTAAACCACTGCGGTTGGGTTGAGCAAAACCACCGGTGTTATTGAGTGCCGGGCTTTCATTAACAATCCCATCGTGTTGAGCAATTGATTTTAGTATCAGTTCTTCGGCCGATACAGATGTACTTAGAGCGAGCATAGCAACGCTCAGTGCGGTCTTGCCGAACCGGGGTTGCTGTTTTTCTGGCTGCGTGAGCGGCCAGTCACATTGATGCTTTTCAATGTGTTTAGATTTCGACAAATGTTGAATTCTAAACATGTTCTTACCTCCATTCCTTGTGTCATGGCCCCTGGGACCTGAATACCGTTTATGAATCTTATGGTTGTTCATTCAGACGGCTTGTTTTTGCTTTTATATCGCGGCGTTTGCAGGCTTAAGAGCTCTGCAATAACCACATTTTTAATTAGTCGGCGCTTATCAAAATCACCGCAAACTAATTTTTTCAGCAACTTTTTGCTAATCCACAACAGGAGATAATTAACAACCGCTAAGCTGCATTGATGATGTTATTTGTTAAACCGGGTCACTTTTGGGCTGAAACGCCCACGACGGTTTATGGTTTTTTACAGGCAGGTAATAAAGATGAAATAAACAGATGATAAGCCGACGATTAGACTGTCAGCTCTCGTTCTAATTTTTTGCAGAGTATCAACTTACAGATTGCAGTCAGGCAGAGTTTTATCGGGCGGTTTGTTGGGTAATAACAAACGTCTAAAATTCTGCTAAACACCTTGGGTTTTCCCTGTGCGAAAATCAAAACAGCCTTGTTTTTTGTACTTCACAACCAACATGTATAACAATCAGGTACAACGGTTAAAGTTTAAAATATATACAACCCCTAACCCTGTCAACAACGTTGTACAGTTAAAATAATAATTTTTTGTTAAATCCAAGAAAATAATTGACACAAGATGATCTGTTTAACTTTACCAGGGTGGTACCGTTAGAGGGGTGTTTTTTCCGGATCGAGTAGGAGGCGGGATTACTCCCGCCGTCCTCTCACACCACCGGGCATAC
>NZ_CAJXQY010000139.1 GCF_913058315.1 uncultured Alteromonas sp.
GCGGGCTCAGCATGGCATTACGCTGCTGTGGTTATCGATCTGCACACTCGTAGGGTTATCGGTTGGAGTATGTCACATCGGCCAGATGCGGAGCTTGCCGCCAGAGCTTTAGATATGGCGTATGAGCTTCGAGGTAAGCCAAAAGATGTGATGTTCCACAGTGACCAAGGATCTCAGTACGCAGCGCGCAAGTTCAGGCAAAGGCTATGGCGTTACAAGATGACCCAGAGCATGAGTCGACGAGGAAACTGCTGGGATAACAGCCCGATGGAGCGTGTGTTCAGGAGTCTGAAGTCCGAATGGATACCTTCAACTGGCTACTGTTCAATAAACGAAGCGAAACGAGATGTGGGTTATTACCTGATGAATTACTACAACTGGGAAAGACCGCATCAATTTAACGATGGGCTACCACCGGCAAAAGCGGAAGAATTAGCTAAAAAGGTGTCCGGGTTTTATTGACCACTACAACATTGAATATCGCGATGATAATCAATTAACTTTAACGCTCATACCTCTAGCTGAATCGAGTCAGCGGAAAGCGCCGTTGAGATTTACGGCACTTTCAATAAAGTTCCCAATTGAGTTCATGAACCACAAGTAGTATGGAGCAATGATGGTGCGACTGAGCTATATCTAAGTAGTCTCATGCCAGGAAAATTTTTCAACATAGTTTACGTGATTTTGAAAATCATATTTGAAGTTCAAATTTTCGTGTTGAGAGGTAATGTGATCGCGACATATTTCCAGCTCAGCACTTTTAACGGTGCGCCTAAAACTATTTCCAACATAGGAGACGTAAAGATGACCTAGAGAACAAGTAAATGACTGGTGTTGGCCCTTACCATAATTAGCGGGATAGACTAAGCAGAGAGTCTAAAAATCTCGGCACACAGATGAAGCTTTAGCTTTATCCCATAAGGCGTACCGTCCTTTTTGCTATTAGAATTTAGTTAGGCCAGAAGTATCGATTATTATCGAGATTTAGTTGTGCCTATAATTTCACTATTCCTCACGGCTCTAGCCGAAGCCGAATTTCTATTTCATCATTAACATTACAAAATTTCAGCTATTTATACATTTATAAATTATAGTTAACATTGGAATATGAATATTCAAGGACGAGAGATAAATGAACGATTTGACAGACATTTTAGCATCAATGCCAAAACGTGCAGAAAGGAAACCTGACGAATATTTGGTAAATTCTTTTGTACATATAGGCTCATTGTTTTCGATTTTCTCATCCTCTGAAAATCAAATTCTCTTCGGACGTCGTGGGACTGGTAAAACACATCTCTTGAAGTATTTGTTGAACGCCCAACGCATCAATGGTTCCATCGGAATAGAAGTCGATATGAGAACAATGGGATCGACTGGCGGTCTCTACTCTGATTATCAAATCGAAACGTCAGAAAGAGCAACCAGACTGTTATCAGATGTTCTCTGTGAAATCAGAGAACAATTGTTGGACACATGCCAACTATCCGATGAATGCGATTTATCTGCATTAGCCCCTCTACTAGATCAATTTGTCGAGGAAGCGACAAATGTGTCAATTGAAGGAGTAGTAGAGACCCAAACATCGAGTATTCATTCAGCTACCTCCTCGGGAGTAAATGAGATTTCAGGTGCTCTTTCTTCCACACCATCCCTAGGTATCAAGAGAAATTCGTCTTCATCAAAAAATGAAAGTCAAGGGGAAAACCTTAAAACGACAGGAAAAGCCAAGATACGTATGCATTTTGGCTCTCTCTCAAAAATTCTAAAGAAAATAGTTAGTAAACTGCCAAATAAATCATTATTGATAGTAATAGATGAATGGAGTGAAGTACCAATAGAACTTCAGCCTTATCTAGCTGATATGTTTCGAAGAATCGTATTCCCTATACCCACTGTTACTGTAAAAATAGCGGCAATTTCTCACCGTTCAAAGTTTCAGTTTTACTCTGCTAGTAATCAAAAAATCGGCCTTGAAATATCAGCAGATGCTTCAGCGTCAATAAATCTTGACCAGTTTATGGTCTTTGATAATGACAATGACAAAGCTGTTAAATTTTTTGAAGGCCTAATTCATAAGCATGCCAAAGCTGCTGATAGGAAAAATATAGTCCCTGAAAACAGTGAGGATTTTACAGCTCAAGTATTTAAAAATAGATCAGCTCTTGAGGAATTTGCCAGAGCTAGCGAAGGTGTTCCTAGAGATGCAATTCACATAATTTCTCACGCAATTTTGCATAATAGCGGTCAGAAGTTAGGTGTAAAGAGCATAAGGAACGCGGCAAGATACTGGTATACGAATTCTAAAAGCAAAGATTTCAATTCCAAAGCAGAAGCAGTTCGACTACTTGATTGGATAATAAATTCTGTTATCGGAACGAAGAAAACCAGGGGGTTTCTTGTTCAGGCAGAATTAAAAGACGACTTATTAGATTTCTTGTTCGACTCCCGAGTAATACACGTTGTTAAGCAAGGTGTTGCAGTCAAAACTGTCCAGGGGAAAAAGTTCAATTTGTACTCATTAGATTATGGCTGCTATGCACATTTAATTAATACAAAGGACGAACCGAAAGGGTTACTAAAGAGCGAATCTGAGTATATTTTAGTCCCGAAAATAGACAGTATGTACAATAGGACGTCAATCCTTGATTTCGATAACTACTATAATAATGGACAACTCCCCTTTGTCGAACACTCAGACGATATTGAGTTTACCAAACACTATGTATCAAAAGATGATGAACATTTAGACTTTGATGATCAGGTGTTTGAGACAGTTCCGAAATACCTAGAAGCAATCAGAGTCAAGGAAACATACTACATACCACTCATTCTAGTTGCATTAGTGATTCAAAAACGGCTAGGTATTGAGTCAAGCACGGGAAGTGAGATTACGAAGGTAATAAACACTTACATAATTAGCAATGACCAAAAAAGTAAAGCACCGAACAATGTATCAAGAGCGCTTCGGGAACCGCCATTAAATAGGGAAAAATGGCTCATTACAGAGATGTCAGGAAAAACCCCCCGTTTCTCTCTTTCTACTGATTGGAAATCCTATTGGAAGAGATACCTGAGCACAAATCCCCCCGATGTGTAAATTTAATAAGTTCTTACTTGACCTGACATTTCTGGAATTGGTCAAAAGCGGGGGGCGGATCAAACGGACGCTTCAATGATTTGTTATAAAGTAACCTCACGGCGCAAAATCACCTAAAGAGAAGCGGTTCAAGCTTCGTGTAAGTGCTGATAAGGTCTGCAACCATACAAGTTAGACGTCCATCTTCCAAGTCGTTGTGCCCTTCACTTAGCATGGTGTCATAGACAACCCAGAATGGGTCGCCAGGAACGAAATTAGCTCTTGGCTTCAGGCGAATATTGGCGTTAGGAGAAGTCCAGGCGCCACCTTTAAAGCCAGTTGACTCAACGCCATGGCCGCACTTAGCTAAATCTGCATTTGGTCCGTCAGCATCTACCAAATCGTGAGTATTGAGTTCTTTAAAGTGACCAATTGCAAACAGATCTAATCGCCATTCTGGCAAATTGTTGCCTGCGTCCATTGAGTCGGAATCACTAACATGCGCCTCAAATGGAACTGTAAAGCTTCGGCCCATAGGAAAAGCATAACGGGTCGCCCAATCCTTTTGTCCTTGTAGGATCAACATCCTAGGGCCTCGATCCAACTGAGGCTTATTTTTCCTAATTCGATCTATCGTAGCACTATGCAGAGGCCAATACTGCATCGCCTCAAATGCTGGATTAACAATCAAAATTAGGTCACCAACAGCAGCGTGCATCGGAAATTCCTCGTGGGCAAGCGCAGCAGGAGGAGAATCAAGTCTAGTTTGCAACATGGATCGAGTGGCATTGAAAAGAGCCGACCCGCCAAAGCTATGGCCTATGCTTACCATCCTGGACTTCGTCTCAATGGCGGCTTTCTCTACCGTTGAGAGAATATCTACCAAAGCGCCTTGACCGACCTCAATGCTGACGTCCTTTCGATCCCAAAAGGAGATTATATTTGGCAGCAGCCACGAATCGCCACGCCAGCCAACATACACACCAGTTACAGCAATATTCGGGTAAAGGTTTGAATATCTCAGCAATAGTCTTCTGAAGGTTTCGACATTTCCATTGTCCGCCTGCGCGTTGTTATGCCACCCATGAACAAAAACCATCACAGCCTGATTTCCAAGATGTCCTCTTTTCGAAATAAGATCTCTTACTCTTTCGAGCTGCCCCCGTTCTCTGAGCAAACCTTGATCATTTATCTCTACGAACGATAACGCGACTGAGCTATTTTCAATCTCTGCTCCGTTAAGTTCGAGGCTTGAGTTGCAACTGCTATCTCCGATTGAGCACGAAGTCGATAAGTCAGTGCGATAGGTTTTGTTGGCTGCGCATCCAGTAAACAGAAAAATACAGAGCACCGCCGAATATATCAAACGATTTGTGAGCACTTTCGTTTCCCCCGTCCAGTTTTCGGTTTTTGCCTTATAACACCAAGCTAATAGGCAGTGACGTAGAGGCATAATGTCGAAGCGCCGCTACGTAACTGTCCCTTTTAAGCATTTTGTTAGCTATAATTCCCAGCCAACTGAAATACTAAACCAACCTTCACCTTCGTGCTCCCAATTTTGGTCGCCAATTCTATCTTGACCATAGACAATACCAATATTCACACTATCCCAGTTTTTTATTAACAATCCGGTTGCCCAAGAAAAACCTGATTTATTTTCTGTAGAGCTGGTTCCGTCCTCTTCAAGCGTAGCAACTGAGACTTGTGTTAGTCCGGCTGAAAGAAACGGTGTTACAGTAATGTATTGATCTGATATTGGAACATCGAAGCCATAGCCAGCGTAATATCCTACCGTAGCATCACCTCCAACAGACTTATCATCCAATCGATATTTGAATGGGACGATAAGAGGTCCACTAACTATTCCACCTATACTCTCTTCAACCTTACTCTCAACAGGAACGCCATGTGTGGGGGATTTACTTAAGTAATATACAGTATCTTCGATTACGTCCGAGGCAGATTGTGTTTTATAGCTATCTGTATCCCTGTTCGCCTTAGCTTTAATATCATTAACAGGGTAGATATTAGTAAACTTTATTGCGTAGTGAGCAGCTTCATCGTTGTCTATGACCAAGAATTTCGATTGTGAACCAACTCGAAGATTACTTCCTCCTTTTTTATCATCCACAACTATTTCTGTCTTAGCTCTATAACGTTTGTCTTTCTCAAGTTCGTCAGCTAAAACCGCTAAACTGAAAGAGCTCAATAGAACAATAGTCATTACGTTTTTCATTGTATTTCCTTATGCAAGTTCACAGACTACTCACTTCCTATGAGATTAAAAAATTGTAGCTAACGATTTTAGTTTATCGCAAGGTGCATAGCGCATATCCGATGTAACGGGTTGTTAGCTGATTCAGTGATATGTATGTACTTTCCATGATATATGTTCGTTTCCTTTCTTTGGTGACATGCACATGTTCCTTTGATGCCTTCTGTGCAATAGGGTATTGGTTTTACCTGAAGCTACCAGGCTTTGTCTGTACGCGAGCTAGCTCACAACAGTAATGCTTGCGCTTTAAGCGTGACATAAAACATCAATCACTTCTACTGCACTTAGATTCAGTCCGCCCACGAATCGCATAAAATCTGATTTATAGAGATAAAAACCTCACAGGTCACCTAATTACTTATTATAGAGAATTCACAGTAACACGCAGTCTTGCACAATTCTGAACCCCACAATAATTAATTTATAACATTGACTTACACCTAACATTGAGCTGATTTACGATAACTTCTTCTAGTATTACTAATAATTCTCAGAAATTCTATATGAAATGAATTAACGTAGTTTCAACTAATGTGGTTGGATTTGAGTACGAATTGAGAATGTCGGCTATGAGCAATTAGAACTCAGCATTTACGCCACTATTTATGTCTGCAAATTGCTCTTAGCTGCTATCAATCAGTTGATGACTGTCAGGTATGATTGAACTCAAACCCGAAAGTCTCAGCTCGCGAACGAGTCAGTACATGTAAATCGACAATTTATAAGAGCTAGTTAGCTTACCGACTATATTGTTATGTATTGTTATTTTGACAGTGAAAAAAGGGCTGCAAAGCAGCCCTCAAAGTAAATCGATCTGTTCACTCCACTCATCGATAGCCTCCGCTGAAAAATAGCGGCGCTTCGAAAGCCCAAACACATTTTCAAACTCGTACTCGTCCACTTCTTCAGAATAAATGAAGTTAGTGATTTGAAGTTCGAAAAGGAGAAACAATAAGCATCTCTCACCTGGCTCGAAATACTTCTTCCTGAACTCTTCAGGTAGTTGCTCCTTAAGCCCATCCGACAGAACAAATCCATTGGTGACAAACATTTCATTCTTATGTTCGTAGATATAGTCCAGAGTTTCTGGATTGAAATACCAGCAAACACGAAATTTGTCAGGCCATTCGGTACGTGTACTGCGTTTGAATTGATGTATAAACGTGATTTGCAGATCAGTGTTATTTGTCTTCTTAGTCATAGCTAAGTCCTCAGTTGGTAAACCTCAGAGTTAACTAGGCACGAAGAAAGGTAGTTCTAATGAAAAATAGAATACACTTATTATTAGTGTACTTTCTTAGGAGCTATGTTATTCAATTTATTGAAAATTATTTTCAACTCAGCTTTCCGTGTTTTCTCCTTAATCGAGTCTCTTCTTATTAGCCATTTTAATACTAGCCAACTAAAGTTTTCATAGAATGTTACTTGTCTCATTTGCGACGAACTTATAAATTCTCTAAAATAAAGGCCAAAGTCTATGACCATTGATTTGTAAGCTTCATATAAGTACAACTCATCATATAAATCATGTCTAATTGCATTTGATGCTTGTTCCCAGGTATTCAGTACATATCTTATTGCTATAGCATACTCATTACTTCGTTGTTCTGGTTGTGCCAACTCAGTAAAATTAAGCTCATTTCTCTTTGATATAGCTTCACCAACTTTTCTAACGTGCTTTATATATTCTTTATTATCTTGCAACCGTTTCTGAAAATCCAAAGAGTTAGCTTCTCTAGCAGTCTGACGTGAGTAAGCTAAATTTAATAACGCGGCTGATAGAGCGAGTGTCGCGGAAAGTAGAATAGCAATGGCAGAAATGAGTTTTTCATCAACTCGGTGTATTAAAAATATCCCTCCTAAAGAGGTTATTACTATTGCTGCTGCAAGAATGTAATTTAGCTTGGTTCTCTTTTTCAAAATTCACTCACAAAAAAAGAGCCATAAGGCTCTTCTTATATTCTTGATTATAAATTTGGTTAGGCAGTTGCGCCAAATCCCCAGTCTTCTTCTCTATACATAGGACACTCCCTACTTAAAACCGCATATTTTACAAAATATTAGTACCGATGTGCTACAAATGTCAATATGAACCAGTTGCAAACAACGAAACATTAAATACACCGATAAAAAACTTTAAAAATCAAACACTTACTTCAGTGTCACCGTATCTGCATCCGAAGTACGCTTTAGCTACGCTAAAGCGTACTTCGGATGCAGACTTATGTCAATACGTCTTCAGTTATAATAATACTATAGGAATCACCTGTAAAAAGCAATTCTCGACATTACAACTACTGTATATTGTGACAATTATGGGACAGTTTTGGGACGCTCTTTACAAGAGCAATCAATGATTAGGGTAAGTCATTGAAAAATAGGAGAGATTGGTCGGTGTGAGAGGATTTGAACCTCCGACCCCTGACACCCCATGACAGTGCGCTACCAGGCTGCGCTACACACCGACCGAAAGAGTCGCTAAGTGTACTCATATTTTGTCTGATTGCAACGGTTAAGCCATACAATTATCAGGCTTTTGTTCTGGTTGTCGAAATTTCCAACAGAGTACAGACTTCACTTTCAATACAGCGGTTATTATCACTCGCTAGTCAGTGTTGATAATAGTATCAAACACAGCTTCGCGAACTTCATTAAACGCCTCGAAAACTTGGTCATTGGAAACATCATTGCACATCATAGCAAAAGACAGTGCCAACTCGGGATATCTCGCGTAATAAGTAGCAGTACCTAACCACCCTCCGGAATGTGAGTATGCCTGATAACCTTTATACGTATAGATAAACTGTCCATTACCGTAAAAGACCCCTTCTCCGGCTTGCTGTTGGCTGTTTGGCGTATTCATAGCGTCGATCAATGCGTGGGGAGATTTACCAATTTTCGGGTGCAGAAAGTTTTCACTCCATCGTAATAAATCATCTAAATTAGTGTGTAAGCCACCATCACCAACCCAAAATAAATTTGTCATATCAGTTACATAACTTCCATCTTCTAGTTGCTTGTAGCCATAGGCACGGTTTTTAACAATTTCCACAGGATTATCACTAAAAAAGGTGTGTTTCATGTTCAGTGGTTTGAAGACATATTCATGGCTAAAGTCTCGAAGTGTTTGCCCTGAAACCTCTTCAACAAGCATAGACAATAAAAAATAGGCAAGATTGCTGTACTGAAATTTCTGTTCTGGTGGCATAGCTAGAGATACCCGCTTTACCACATCATAAAACTCGCTGATGGTAAGGTAGTCTTCATTACCTAAACGAAAATCGCCGCCTGCGGCGGATTTTAACCCTGTGTTATTTGCTGTTTTGCTACCTTCATACGAATCAGCAATAAGATCATAATCGCCCATACCAGAGGTATGACCTAACATTTGACGGACGGTTACGGTATGGCCATAGTCTCGCAATGCAGGTAAATAGGTATGAATATCCTGGTCAAGATCAATTTTCCCTTGCTCCGCCAAAATCCTTACGGCCATGGCAGTAAACTGCTTAGAGACCGACGCCATTCTATGCACCTGATTACCATCTAACGGTACATTCAGTTCAAGGTTAGCAAGTCCGTAGCCCGCTTTATGCAAGAACGCTCCCTTATGCATTATTCCCAAATTACAGCCTGGTGCCTCAGCCGCTATCGCGGACTGCATGAGTTCATCAATTTTTTGGTTTAAATCCTTTGCACTAGACCATCCGGAAAGCAATAGAAAACTCAATGCACATAACGTAGTTAGTCTGCTCACGGAACCTTTTCCTGTGTTTTTTGGTCAACGTCAACTGTATAGGTAAAGCCAGGCCAGTACAATATTTGTTCGATGCGGCTCTGCTGCGCAATGGAAGTAACTAATGGTGTTGTCACACAGGTAAATGAGTAATGACAAAAAAGAAAGGCGCCTGAGGTTAGGAATTAGGCGCCTTTGGTCTCACTGGATTATGTTACTGAGTTACAGTTGTTTAAACCTTATGGCCGCGCCGCCTGCAGCAGCAAGGTGCAAGTTTATCGAATCTTTGCTGGTAACCTTGCGTTTGCTGATATCCACGTCGTAAGGGTTGGTTTGCCAGTCTGCTTTTTTACCATCTTTGTAGATTTGTGCTTCGTAAGTCTTACCGGGTTTAAGGAAACTCAGCGGCACTGTGATATCCCGGGCCTCTTCATTGGTAATAGCGCCTAAATACCAGTCGTTACCAGTGTACTCGCGAGCTTTGCGTTCCTGACGTGCAATTACCACGTAATCGCCTACTTCGCCTTGCAGGGCCTGAGTCTGCTCCCAGTCAGTAGGAACATCTTTAATAAACTGGAAAGGTGCCATGTGCGCTTCGTAGTTTTCCGGCAAATCAGCAGCCATCTGAATGGGGCTGTAAAGCACCACATATTCTGCCAACTGCTTGGCTATAGTGGTTTGTGGGCGCATGTATTTCACGCGGCCATGCTCTTCAGTTCCGCCTTTAATCTGTGGGTAGTCAAGGCCGAATATGCCTGGCGTAAAGTCCATGGGGCCGGATAACATGCGGGTGAAGGCCAGCATAGGCACGTGCTCTGGTGTATTCGGTGCTGCCCAGCCCGAATTATACTCCTGACCGCGAGCGCTTTCCCGGGCAATCCAGTTAGGGTAAGTTCGGCGTAAGCCTGTGTCTTTTACCGACTCATGGGTGTTAATGGAAATGCCGTATTTAGCCGCGGTGGTAATGTTTTTAATAAAGTGATTAACCAATGGCTGACTGTCGGTGTATTCCAGGCGATTGATGCCCTTTTCGTCGGTGACTTTCAGGCTTTGCCCGTGAGCTACATAACCGGTTTTAATTTGCTCGACGCCCATTTTTTGATAAAGCGCAAAACCGTCTTCCATCTGCGCTTCGTAGTTGGTGATCCCACCCGATGTTTCGTGGTGGCCTATAAGCTTAACGCCCACTTTTTTACCGTGATCGCTAACTTTTTGAATATCGAAATCAGGGTAGCTTTGGGTGAATGAAAACAACTCTGAATTTTGGATCCAGTCGCCGTCCCAGCCAATATTCCAGCCTTCCACCAGCACACCGTCAAAGCCGTGCTCCGCCGCGAAGTCCATATATTTTATGGTGTTTTCGGTTGTGGCCCCGTGTTTGTCGCCAGAACCCCAGGTATACTTCTGGATATGCATTCCCCACCAGATCCCGATGTATTTACCCGGGTTTATCCAGTCCACCTCGCCCATTTTATTGGGTTCATTAAGATTAAGCGTAAGATAAGAATTGATTAAACCGGCCGCATTCGGCGCTATTTGCACGGTACGCCACGGCGTTGTGAAACTGCCCCGTTTACGCACTTTAATACCGTCTGCACGAGGCGCTAAACTGGCTTCAAAACGGCCAAGTGCCTGCCAGTCGAGACTCATGCCAGCGTAATCTACCAGCGCAGCTTCATGGATAGCCAGGTGCGTACCGTCGTCCAGTTTAATGGTCATTGGCGTGCTGGCCTTCCCTACATCCTGCAAGCGGGTTTCACGGTAGAGGTATTCCTGCCGGTCATAACCCTGCCCCGGGATCCAGTAAGCGGTGGCGGTGTGCGAATCGATTATGGAAAACTCGGTCATTTCGCGAGTGATATCGCGTTGACCATCCGCCGCTACGTGGTACCGAAAGCCAATGCCGTCGTCAAACACGCGTACCTGTACGTTAAAGGCGTTATCTGCATCATGCTTATCGGTAAATTTAACTACCAGCTCATTATAGTGATTACGAATGACACGCTGCTCACCCCAGGGTTGTTCCCAGGTGCTGTCTTCGCTATTACGGCTGACTTCACTGACTTTGAGGTGACGATAAATAGACTTGGCATCAGCAAAACCAAAGCCCAGGCGCGCCGGACGCATGATCTGTTTACCGTTGTAGTCCACGGTATATTGAGCGTAGTCGTTATCATCAGTGAACGAAAACTCAATACCACCGTCTGGTGATTTAACCGAAATCTCTGCCGCCTGAGAGCTTAAGCTCATCAATGCAATAGCAGACAAATAAAGGGCGGTAGCCAAACGCATAAGTGCTTCCTTAAAGAGGTTCTCAATACCCCTTTAAGATAGCAACTTAATCGATTAAGTAAAGTTTTAGATGTAAAATTTAAACAATTAATTTACAAGTGGTTGCCGAGCTTAAAAAAATAGTTGTCGAATCAACGGCTAATTGTCGTCTTTGCCATCGGCTGAGATGCGGCTGGCTACCGCTCCATCCTGGCCTTTGTATTTAGCATCGACTCTGGCGTTGTAGGGTTTTTCGGCGGGCTGACTGAGCACTTCAAAACTCAGCGCACCAATCTTCATTAGTGGGCGTAATGCCAGTGGCAGCTTACCGCTGTTGTAAAATTCCAGCACGATATTACCCGACCAGCCGGGATCAATACGATGCGCCGTTACATGCACCATCAAACCCAGGCGGGCCAGCGAGGAACGGCCGTCCAGCCAGCCTACAATATTATCCGGTAACGTAACCGACTCATGGGTAATGGCCAGTGCCAGTTCTTTAGGGTGAAGGAAAAACGCTTTGTCTTCGGTTAGTTCAATTTCATCACTCATCACCGATTCAAGCGCAGCCTGAACCTGTGACTTCGGCCCACTTAAATCAATGTAGGGCGCGGCGTGATCTTCAAATACACGAAATTTATTACCCAGACGAATATCCACGGTAAGGCCGCTTATCTGATCATAATCTGGCTGTGGATCGATTTTAATTTTGCCGTCTTGCAGGTACTGATAAATATCGCGATCACATAAACGCATGGGGGAGTTTCCTAAGCCTTAACCGGGGCGCTATTATGCGGCTGCCGCGCCCCCCAGGCAACGTGTTTTCAAGGTTTTAGCCGCTTAATGTGCGATTTTCAGCGAACTAACCGTCGGTTGCCGGATTAAATGCAATGGGATCGCCTTTAATATTCTTCCCCTGCTCTGCCGCAACCGGCACTGTGTTAGCTCTGTCTCTTATACACATCTGACGCTGCCGACGAATAGAGAGGTGTA
>NZ_CAJXQY010000140.1 GCF_913058315.1 uncultured Alteromonas sp.
CCGTCATTATGGGTTACTGGCCAGTAAAGCCAAACTCAATATGGCCAGACAAGCCCTGCACGTAGCTCCGCCGCCAGACATCAAAAAGACGGCCAATGAATCGGAGACAGACTCAGCACCCTTCGTGTGCAGGCAATGTCAATCACCGATGAAGGTGTCGGCGCTCAGGCTACCTGCATACTTACCAAGAGCGCCCCCTAAATAGGCAGAGTGCTTAAGGAGATAAAAAAGCGCCTTTACTGGTGAGGATGATGCTTTACCTGAAACGCTATAAACCCCATGACAATGAATAGAATGAGACAACCGAGCTGAATAAAAACGTGAAAATCAGATGCAAATAGAAACAAAGCGCCACTGGAAACACGTGATCTTGGCGATCATCCTCTACAGCAGACTCATATCCACCATCGAAATCCCCATAGCCAAACCACAGGGGTAACATCCCGCGGTTTCGTCCACCGAAGATTATCTGATATCTGCCCGAGCGTAGGACATCAAGGTGGATCTGAATGGAGGGCAGATAACTGATAATCTAAACATTAGCAGAATTAAATGCATTTGTGTGTGTCGCTTCCCATCTTAATTTTCGTAAAGCGGCCGATGAATTAGGCGTTAGCCGTTCAGCGCTAAGCCATCTGATCAAAGGGCTGGAACAGCAACTTGGCATCCAGCTTTTCAGGCGCACAACCCGAAGTGTTTCAATTACTGAGCCAGGCGAATCACTGATGAATCAAATCAATCCATTATTAAAATCTATGGATGATATTTTGTTTACCATCAGTGAAACGGGGAGCAAACCCCAGGGCTCGCTCAGAATCAATGGCAGCGAAGGGGCTTTACGGCATCTGATGAATCACTATTTGTATGCTTTTCACACGCAATTTCCTGACGTGGATATCGATCTGTATTCAGATGGCGCGTTAAGCGATATCACCAACAAGGAGTTTGATGCCGGCATCAGATTAGGTGAAAGTATTCCTAAAGATATGATTGCCGTTCGCATCAGCCAGGATGTCAGATTTCTTGCGGTTGCATCGCCTCAATACTTATTAAACAGAGCAAAACCTGAACACCCCAAGGATTTACTCGCTCACCAGTGCATCAGGCAGCGACTGCCCAGTGGCAAACGCTACATATGGGAGTTTGGCAATAACGACAATGCCATAAAAATCGACCCACCTGGTTCACTTACACTCAACAATAATCATTTGATGACAGAAGCCTGCCTGCAAGGGCTGGGCATTGCATACCTACCGCAGGGTTATGCCGCTCAAGCCATAGAAGACGGCAAGCTAGTTGTTCTCCTTGAGGAATGGTGTCCCCCGGAGCCGGGGCTGTTTCTGTACTTTCCGCGCTATGTGCACATGAACTCGGCCTTGAGAGCCCTGATCGATTTCATTCGTGCACGTGGCCTTAGTGCATAATTTTGGGGCTATAAACCGATTTCCTCCGGTTATCTGTTCGAAGGTAAGACTCCTGCTTTCTCCAAAAGCGGCATGAGGTAAATCCGATAAAAAGGAGCCGGCAGTAGCCGAACGTCCGCTATCAGAGAACCATTTAGTACAAATAATGTACGGATTACTTCTGCTATTCGCTCTTTTCGGCCATTAATCAGTCAGATTTGATTGAGCTTAAAATTCTAAACTGTCAGAACGTCTATGTGTCAGTACAGCTTAGATTTGTGAACACCTAGCGATTTTGTCGTACTTTAATTACCACGCGATTCTGTCGCAGCGTTCTGGAACGAAGAGCTCACCACATTGGCTAGAATAATAATAAATAAACCGCTTTACTTGTCTGCACGATTAGCGTACCCTGGCTAGGCTTTAGAAAGTTAAAGCTTTATCCCTTACTGCATTGTGCGTCTCTTTTTCTGCTTTTTATTCAATTAAGTCGAACTTGTATTTACATTTGCTTTACTGGTAAATGTTTTCTTCATATCTATAGCTTCATCGATGGCACGCCATCGCACTTAATATTTAAATAAAAAGGTTTCAATTATGTCTGATTCTGTAAACGGCGTAGTAAAGTGGTTCAATGATGATAAAGGTTTTGGTTTTTTAACTCCTAATGACGGCGGCAAAGATGTTTTCGTACATTTCCGCTCTATTGCTTCTGAAGGCTTCAAGTCACTGGCAGAAGGCCAGCAGGTTCAATTTACTATTGAACAGGGACAAAAAGGTCCTCAAGCTTCAAACGTCGTACCTTTATAAATCAAAATGATTTTTTAAGGCTGGTATCAACCAGCCTTTTATCTTACACCAACACTTTTTTCTGTCCGACCACCCACCATTCAGAAACACCTCTTTTTAAGCACTATAAAAATAAGAAACTCTATGATTCGTACATTTAATGGTTTAAGCATTAATGCCAAACCACCTATCTCTAATATTTCTGTCAATAAATTCAACGTTGCGTTTGAAGACTGTCACGATAAAAAATACGTGCCGCTTAAAAGCGCCATGGAAGCGAAAAAATTTGTAGCCTGGTTACTGGCTATTTAATTTAACGCCCCTTCCTGCTGACGCTGGAGATTAACTCCCTGTGCACTGCTGATAGGTAATATAACGGTCTTGCCTGCGGTAGATATTAAACACTTCCGCACCACCATTTGGCCGGGCCAGAGTGACTCTTTCGGCGAGTTGCCAATCTTCGTGAGAGAAATCGACAGGCTCGCAACGCTTGGGAATAAATCCTGAAATTGCCACTACCTTCGCTTCTCTGTGACTGCCTTGTCCGGAGGTGCCGTACTCCATTGCTCCGGCAAACGTTCGCTGCTCGGTGGTTCGCGAAGCATGTTTATTCAGCACTATGCTTCCAGCCCCCTGAATTGCGGTGACGTCTAATACCAGCTCGGAGCTATCACTGAATTGCCTGACCAGCCTGAAGCTTGCCAGATTTGCCAAAGGTGCGGTAAACCTGTGCAGAGAGGGTAGTTGGTTTGTCGCGTGCAGTAACTTTGTAATGGCTGCCTGCAAGGACTGAAAATTCGGATCCCTTGCAATGGCGTTATCGATATCGGTATTCAATGCGCCTGAACAATTAATTCTTGTCTGCGTGTAGTCTAATGCGGTCTGACACAGTGCAGAAGAATGGAGTAATCTGGCTTCTGCCAGTTGGCCTGAAGCATCCCTGATCACGCCATCTTCATCTCTATAAAGCTGATAGTGTTGAGGCATGGATTGTTTGAGGCGGGCGATTTCAGCCAGAGCCGCTGTAACATTCACTTCCTGTTTGGTGGGCGCTATTGCTGTTGCCAATTGACTGCCTGTTATCAGCTCATTGTTATTGCGATCGTAAACACCCGGTTTCGTGGTGACGGCGTATTTCAGTGTCTGTTGGTTATCCACATCAAAAAATGTGACGTAGTGAGTTTTGCCCGGGTAGGTAGCTTCAGACACTGCGCAATCGCCATCTTCTACTTCGCAGGGCAGGATATCCATCTGTTGAGGACTATTTGCCAGTGCGCTGGCCCTGAAATCCTGAGGGCAGGCTTCAAAATCAAACCCTAATGCGGTGGAGCATATCTCTGCGCTGGCGGAATCGGCGGTGTTGGCAATACTGTAAAACGAAGCTGTTGAAACAATAAGCGTGAACAGCATGGCCCTGGTGAGTGCAGGTAATCCCATTTTGTGTAATCCTTTAACATCACCATCCGCTTGCAGTTCAGCCAAAAACAGCCTGACTAACGGGATGGATTTCCAGTCTTGCAATCAGGGTAACATGCCGTAACGGTTAGTCAAAACGCCCGCTAAAACGTACTCCTAAAATGACGGCGTCTTTCGCTTCCCGGGCTGCACCCGGTGAGCCAATCCATTGCAGACTGGGCTGAACGGCCAGGCCGTTATCAAACGAGGCTGAATAGGTGAGTTCCAGCGCGGTTTCATCGCTACCATACTCCGGAGATCTCACGTCTGAGGTTCGGGCGTGAGCAATGGCGAGGCCGAACTTCTCGTCACCAAAGCCCCATAGTTTACCGCTGGCTTGCAGACCAACAGAGTAAAACTCGTCAAAAAAATTAAATTTACTGGCGCCGACGCCCGCTCGACCAAACACCGTAAGTTGGTGCTCAGCAGATCCTGCTGCAAAACGGTGTTCGATGCGTAAATATAAGCCGGTGTTTTTGCCCCGGCTGGCGCCGGCATTTTGCAGTACTACAGAATCATCATTGTAGCCCCACCATCCGGCCAGTAATTTATGTTGTGCAGTCTCGTAAGCGTATTCCGTTACCACCAGAAGGTTGATGCGTTTTTCTTCCTGAGCGGCGGTATGGTAATAAAAAAGTGGGTCGCCCGGTTCGCCATCAGCGAGCGCAAATTGCATCGAATGATTACCTCGATGATAGCCAAACTTAGCGGTTAAACCGGGTTGCGGATAAGTACTTGGACCGTTGGGACCGCTGATACCAAATACAGAGCCCATGCCAAAGGCGCTGTGCACAAAAAGATTGGCACTCTCAAGCACGTCAAAGTGGTAATTAATATCATAAACGCCAACTAAAGCTGAAAACGACGACGTAGCATAGCCCAGTGCAAGAGTGCCTATATGCACGCCGGCTTCACTGGCTTCAATGTTGCTGACTCCTTGTTCATCGCCCACCACATCGGAAATAGACTGGTTATCAGTGAGCCATAGCTCGCCCTGCAGGGAAAGCCCTGAGTCGAAACGGTATTGAGCGCCCAGGTTAGCAAAATACAACAGAGCAGAGGAACGCTTCCGCCCGCCATGCAGACTGGCAAAAGAGTCAATAATGACTTCCGCGTAAATATCAGGCGTATTGGCAGGCGAATCCATAGCGCTTTAACTTCCGTTACTGTGTTGATAGCTGAAAACCTACAGGTATTAGCAGGTTAACGCAGTTTATGTCACAGAGTATAGCGCTATTTGGGGCCAGGTTTGTCGTGGGCGAAATGCGTTCTGACCGGCGCTCAGCTAAAACAGTTTACTGCCCCAGCCAAGTTTTTTACGCAGTACGTTAAAGTAACTGTAACCGGCAGGATGGACCAACGACAGTCGGTCGTTACTTTTCCTTACACGTATTTCGTCGCCGGGCAGGGCGGGGAGCACAATATGACTATCGCAGCTTACCTGCACGCTGTCGACGTTAGCTTTGGATACCCGCATTGAAATAGTGCTGTTTGCGTCAACCACAATGGGCCGGCTACTTAAGGTGTGCGGGAACATGGGAACCAGAGTCAGTGCATCAAGGTGTGGCATCAAAATAGGGCCACCACCAGAAAGAGAATAAGCAGTTGAGCCTGTGGGGGTGGCCACAATCAGTCCGTCTGAACGCTGACTAAACACAAACTGATCGTCAATAAAGACTTCAAACTCAGTCATGTGGGCCACTTTGCCGTGGTGCAATACCACTTCGTTCACTGCCGAGTTATTACTTTTTAATTGCTCGTGGCGATACACTTCCACTTCCAGCAGAAAGCGTTGTTCAACCATGGTTTCACCGTTATAGATGAGATCCATTTGTTGAACCACTTCGTCGGGGTGAATATCGGTGAGAAACCCCAGGTTGCCCCGGTTTACACCAACCACATGAATGTTGAATCGGGACAGTACGCGTGCGGCGCCAAGCATATTGCCATCGCCGCCTACCACCACCGCGAGGTCGGCCTGTTTTCCAATAGAGACAAGGTCACAAACGGTGAAGTCATCGCCCTCCATTTCCTGAGCGACGCTTTCCTCAACAAGAATGGTGCATTGTTTTGCGCGTAGATAATCTGCTAACGCATTGAGGCTTACATGGGCACCTTCGTGGGCCGCTTTACCGATTAATCCAACGGTGTTGTATGGCATGTTTTTCGTCTTCCCCACATCCTGAGGCGACATTACCATAACCTTGTGCGCAAAATAAAGCGGGAGGTGATATTAAGCACCTCCCGCTGATAACGCCGGTGTTTATCTGGCGGTCCAGCCACCATCTAAAATCATGGTTTGGCCGGTAATATTGCGAGCGGCATTACTCATTAAGAAAGCGGCTGTTTCGCCGAGTTCTTCCAGGCTAATAAACTGCTTTTTCGGCATAGGCTCAAGCATGATTTTATTGACCACTTCTTCTTCGGTAATGCCGTTTTCCTTGGCCTGTGAAGCAATCTGCTTCTCTACCAAAGGGGTTTTTACGTAAGCCGGACACACCGTGTTGATGGTGATGTTGGCATCACCGGTTTCAAGTGCGATGGTTTTTGAAAAGCCCAGTAAGCCATGTTTCGCTGCGACGTAGGCCGATTTAAACGGTGAGGCAACGACCGAATGAATGGACCCAATATTAATAATGCGGCCGAAGTCTCTTGCGCGCATGCCGGGCATAAATGCCTGAGTCAGCAGAGCCGGGCCTACCAGCATAATATTAATCAGCATTTGCCATTTTTCAGGCGGGAAATCTTCAATTTTAGACACGTGCTGAATACCGGCATTGTTAACCAGAATGTCCACCGGAGTGTCTTTCAGCTTGCCGGGCAGGGCGCCAACCTGTTCAGCGTTGGTAACATCTACTTCCACTGGCAGTGCTTTGATGTTTTTGCCGGCCAGTTTTTTACACGCTTCTGAAGCGGCATCGGCGTTGATGTCGGCCACTAAAATAGTGTGTCCCTGAGCGCCCAGAAATTCAGCAATACCGTAACCAATGCCACTGGCACCGCCGGTAATAAAAATATTGTAAGATGACATAGAAAAATAATCCTTAGCGTGTGGCTAGATAATCAATAAAAGCATTCACCGCTTTAATTTGCGGTCCTTCACTGGTGGCGTAGGCGTCTGACGTGTACCCCCACCAATCCCAACATCCCTGCGGATTCATTGGCATGATTAACGATTTTCGGGTTTGTGGGTAAATAACGACTAACTGGTTGTCATCGGCCCAGCGGTTGAGGCCGGTTTGCTCTACATAAGCCATATCAACGGCTTCTGCATACTGATTACAACCATGAAAACTCACATGTACGCGGCAGGCTTCGCCATTACTGCATGATGCCGGAATATAAGCGTAACCTTTATCGGCCAGCGTGCTGGCATCATCGCCGGCAATCTCCTGTTGATCAAAGGAAATCACTGCACCTTCTAATACGTCATCAGGGGGATTTAGTTCACCTAACAGGGCTGTCAGCAGCTCGCCTGCGGCGTCATATTCACATTGGCCGATGTAAGGGGGAGCAGAGTCCAGGCAACTGCCGCCGGCATCAACAGTGGGAAACACGTGTGAAAAAGGTTTGTCGTTTACATAAGTCAGCTGTTCAGCCGGCACCCACTGTTGGTATTGCTGATACAAGGCGTCGCTAACCGCTGAGTTGACCCGGGTATCGGCGCTCCCATGCAGCAACCACACGTTGTCGTCTTTTAAGTTGGCCAGTGGTGGAATTTTGCCTGCTTGTGCCCAGTTTTTAGCCTGGGCACTCAGGGCTTTGATATCCAGCGGCGAATTGACTTTATCCACGCACTGACTAAGGGCAACAGCGATATCATTCTGTGCACAGTAATAGGGGCCTGAGGCCAGCATCGCCGCACCGGACACTTTGTCACTGTTGGCCAGATGAAACTGAGTGGCCATAAAGCCGCCAGAGGATAACCCCGACACGGTAATTGCTCCGGTATCAAGCTGTAAACTGCCATCCTGCTGTGCAATACCGCTGTGAGTAAAGGCTACAAGACCAATACCCAAGGCCGTTTTTAAGGTCGTGTTCATCGATTAAGGTCCTTGTTAATACTGTAAAAATGCTTCAATCGCATCGGCTTTTTGTTTAATACTCACCACGCCATCGAAATGGCCCAGACTGCCGCTGAGTTCTTCATAGCGACTGTCCTTTCCTTGCTGTTGTAAGGCATCGTGGGCTTTCTGCGCCATATACGGCATCAATAATAAGTCATTTTCTGCCGGTAAAAACAAGGTTTTTGCTTTCACCGAACGCATAGTCTGGCTGAGTGAGTCGCCGTGACCGGCGAGAAACAGCTGACAGGCCCTTACCAGATACAATAAATGATTGGCATCCATTTTTTCAGCCCGGGTACGGGCTCTTTCGGTTAGCCAGGTTACAATACTGTGTGATTTGCGGATGCTACTTAACGGACCGGTTTCCAGCGGGTGGTAGTTAAGCGATTCTCCCTGCTGATTAAAATACAGCGGGTGCAGTGCCTGCTGTGTAATAAGCATTAACGCGGCGGCAAGCCCATCGAGCGGTGTTTCGCCATCGTAATAGTCACCTTCCTGCCAGTTTTTATCCAGCCGGATGGGAATGGCCCATTGCTCTAAAGCCGCAGTGGTCCAGGCGTCGCTGTCACCGGTGCCGATTACCGAAACCATACGTGGTACCCAGTCGGGATAACTGGCCGCCCATTCCAGTGCCTGCATAGAGCCCATGGATGGCCCGATAACCGCATGCAATTTACTCACGCCCAGGCTCTCCAGCACCGCTTTTTGTACGTTAACAAAATCCTTAATCGTGACCACCGGGAAGTCGAGTCCGTAAGGTTTACCCGTATCCGGGTTAATGCTGGACGGACCGGTGGTAATAACATTGGGATCATGGGCATTGAGGTTAGCCAGGCTGTCCACACTAATAACAAAATACTGGTTGGTATCGATGGCTTTACCCGGGCCGATAATGGCGTCCCAGTAGCCGGGCGCAGCATCATCGGGATGATACTTGCCTGCAGCGTGGGAGTTGGCGGAGAAATAATGGGTGATCAGTATCACATTATCTTTGGCCTGATTGAGCTTGCCGTAACTTTCCCAGCCTACCTGCAGTGACTTGATAGTCCGGCCGCCAACGGTGGTGTAAGACGGCATGCTAAATCGTTGTTTGGTGGTTAATAACACCTCTTCAGATGCGGCGACTACTGCCGGCAGGGCCAGCAGTAAGGCGCAGCACAAAAGGAATATCCGTGCCATGGTGACTCCTTAAAACAAACTAAACAACGCGATGGCCATTGCCAGACCAAGCAGCGGTACAACAACGGTTAACGCCGCCACAGAGCCATAGGCGGCTTTGTGAGTTTCATGGCAAATTGCCCGAATGGTGGTCACAACGTAACCATTATGCGGCAAAGAGTCCAGTGCGCCGGAGGAGATAGCCACTATACGGTGTAGTTCCTCGGGTTCAACGCCGCGGTCGATATAGTGTTGACCTATTAAAGGCAACACTATTGCCTGACCGCCCGAGGCAGAACCGGTTAAACCGGCAATAACGCTTACCGCCACGGCGGCACCAATTAATTCATTGCCTGGCAGGTTAGCCATGACTTCCACGGTAGACTGGAAGGCATCGGTATTTTTAGCGATAGAGCCAAACCCCACCACCGCAGCGGTATTGCCAATAGCGACCAGCGCGCCGGTGGTGCCGGTATTAACCGCTTTGGAAAGATCATGGAAATACTGAAAGTTAATCAGCATCAGCGTTAACACACCGCCGGAAAGTGCCACGATAAGTGCCAGCTGCGCCAGTGATTCGTGTAGCCAGAAGCTTAAAACCAGCACGACGATTAAGGGCACAACACCGGTTAATGGATGAGGCAGGTCGCGCACCGGCACTTTAGGGTCAGTTGACCGCTCTTCAAACTGTTCGCCTTTCGCAATGGCTTTGCCAATCATGCGCTTAAGCCACCAGTAACCAAAACTTGCCATGAAAATGGCCACTACCAGACTGACTTCCCAGCCAGCAAACGGCGAGGTGCCGAGGTATCTAATCGGGATCCAGTTCTGGATTTCCGGTGAGCCCGCCGAAGTCATGGTAAAAGTGACAGAGCCAAATGCCATGGTAGCCGGAATAAAGCGGCGTGGCAGGTTAGCATCTTTAAACAGGCTTAATGCCATGGGATAAACTGAAAAGGCAACCACAAACAAACTGACACCGCCGTAGGTCAGAATAGCGCACGCCAGTACCACTGCAACCACAGCATGTTTAAAGCCCAGTTTTCCTACTATCCAGCGGGCTACAGAATCTGCCGCGCCGGTATCTTCCATGAATTTGCCAAATATCGCCCCGAGTAAAAACATAAAAAACCAGGCTGAAATAAAGCCTGCGAAACCACTCATATAAGTGGTGACGAAATTTGCGTCGCCGGTAAACAGGGGAAGGCCGCTAGTCAGCGCGACAATCAGAGCACACACCGGCGCCGCAATGAATAAATTCATGCCGCGTATAGTGAGTACGATAAGCAGTCCCAGTCCACCAACCAGTCCGAGTAAACTCAACATAATGTTACTTTCCTTTGATTGAAATCTGTGACCGCAGACTCTTCATCAGTGGTGCAAAGTGTGGCCCTTATTAACAAATCTGCCCATAGTACGATGGTACTAGTTACGAAATTGTTAAAAGTCTCTACAGTTAACTCGACCGCGTTCTTCAGAAAGATTTTTTGATTTATTAAAACAAGGGACACCCTATGAAACACACATTCGGTAATAAAATAAATTTTAGCCGCACACTCTGCGCTACGGCGGTAACACTGGCCTGTCTGGGCTCGCAAGCTGCTTTGGCTCAGGATTCTGAAGACGGAATCGAAAAAGGAAAACTGGAAAAAATTGAAGTGACGGCCCGTAAAACGGTTGAAAGCCTGCAGGAAGTGCCGGTTGCAATTACCTCTCTGGGGGCTGTTGAGCTGGGCAATAAAGGGATCAGTGTTTTAACAGAGGTGCAACAATTCTCGCCTAACACCACCTTACAAACCAGTCGGGGAACTAACTCTACGCTGACCGCGTTTATTCGTGGTCTGGGCCAGCAGGATCCGCTGTGGGGCTATGAGCCAGGTGTAGGTATCTATATAGATGATGTGTACGTTGCCCGTCCGCAAGGCGCCGTGCTGGATCTGCTCGACGTTCAGCGAATAGAAGTACTGCGTGGGCCTCAGGGCACACTGTATGGTAAGAATACTATTGGTGGTGCAGTAAAATATGTCACCAAAGACATGGTGGGTGAACCGACCTTTAACATCGAAGGTACCGTGGGTAACTATGGCCGCAAAGACGTTAAGGTAACCGGCCAGTATCCACTGGTTCAGGATAAAGTGTATCTGGGCTTCGGTTATGCCAACCTGAATCGCGACGGCTACGGCGAGTTCCTGCAGAGCGCACTGGAAGGTCAGGACCGCGAAAACTATAACAAAGATCTGTGGGCCGCACGATTAACCCTGGAAGCGCATATCACCGACGATTTATTTTTCCGCTTAGGCTGGGATAAAACCGAAGATACTTCAAACTCTAAAGGGGGGTATCGTCTGCTGCCTAGTATCTTAACCGATGCGCCGGTACCGGATTCTGTTTATGACTCGTACACCAGTTTACCGACCTGGAACAAAGTAGAGCTGGAAGGCTACAGCTGGTTGCTGCGTTACGATGTGTCTGATGACCTCGAAGTTAAATATATTGGTTCACACCGTGAAAGTTACTCGCCAACCAATATCGATTTTGACAACACCGCGCTGGATATTTTTGATGTCCCGGCTATTTATGAAGATGAAAACGATACCCATGAACTTCAGGCTAACTACCTGGGTGACAACTTTACCCTGGTGAGTGGTGTGTATTATTACGATGGTGAGTCCTGTGGTCAGTTTGATGCGGTATTGGGCTTCCTCGGCCGTGCAGCATTTGGTGTACCGGGCCTGACGCGTGAAGTGTCTGGTTGTAACAACAGTGAAAGTGTTGCGGTATATGGTCAGTTAAACTACGACATCACCGATAAACTGTCGGTTTCTGTTGGTGCCCGTTATACCGATGAGGAAAAGCAGGCCACGGTGTATAACGGTCTGGTCTTTGCCAACGTTTACCCCGAATCAGACTGGATCCCTGGATATGTCCGTCCGGACGGTGAGCTGGTGCCACAGGTACTGGGTTCAGACTCAGATGGCGATGACGTACTGGATGCTCCTGCGGTTGATAGCTGGTCGCGTTTTACTCCGCGCTTAGGTGTGGAATATCAAATGTCCAGAGACACCATGTTCTTCGCCAGTTACTCGCAGGGTTTCAAATCGGGTACTTTTAACCCTCGTGCAACCACCAATGAACCGGGTGTGAGACCTGAAGTGGTTGATTCTTATGAAATTGGCGTGAAGAGTGATGTCACAGACAGCTTCCGTGCTAACGTTACCTTGTTTGCTTACGACCACAGCGATCGTCAGTACATCGGTATCGAGCCGGGCGGCGACAATGCCGCTGATCTGCAACAACGTTTACGTAACGCCTCAGAAACTGCCGCGAAAGGGGCAGAAGTGGAGTTAACCTATGTGGCTTCGGATAACCTGACGTTATCGGCTGCCTATGGTTAT
>NZ_CAJXQY010000141.1 GCF_913058315.1 uncultured Alteromonas sp.
CAAACAGGCAGGCGGCTTCGCCATTATAGCCTGCCTGTTTGTGCCCCATATTTAGAAGTTATGTGAATTACTAGGGTACGAGTCTATGAGAAGGAGTTTATTTTTTGTTTTATTGTTAATTGTCTGTACTACAACTTGGGCAAATGAACCGAATACTTTAATTTCAATTCACAAAGTTGAGTTAAATAACAAGAATAAACCTATAAAGAAAACATATTTTAAGAAATACAGCACTTACCAATTAATTAATGAAAGGACACAGAAAATAAAGTCAATTCATCAAAACGGGAAGGCAAAAGCCGTTTATTTGGAGCCTGGGCGTTATTGCTTTAAATCGTTCAATATATCAGGATCACAAAGAATAAATATATTGAATCCTCTTTGCTTCGAAGTTTCAGGTAATGTGATAACTAATGCTGGTACGTGGGTAATTGGTTCTAGAATATCAGGCTCTAATTGGTACTCTTTACTGATAGATATGAAGGAAAATTACTCAGAGTTAGAATCGATATTAGAAGTGGGGAACTCTGTACCAGCAGTTGTTTTTAAACCACAAGAAAAATAAGGTGTAGATTCACATAACAAGCCAATTCAGTGCGGGACTTTTAACAGTTGGCTCGGTTCCGCTTCGCTACACATTTTAGCCAACTATTAAAAGCCCCTGATTGGGGCGTTAGGTTCTCAATGGATGAATATTGAGTTAACCTGATTTTTTATCAATGACACAAGGAGTGTTTGAATGGGTGGAATAAGCATATGGCAATTATTAATTGTTTTTTTACTGTTTGGATCATTTATCCCGCTAATTCTTACAGGGCTTTCAAATCGAGCTAAAGGCGCAGGTAAAGTTGGCTGGCTTATTTTAGTGTTTTTCACATCCTGGATAGGTTACGCAGTATTTCTTATTATAACTCAATTGGTTAAACCAACCGGTCAGCAACAAACCTAACAAACGACTATGGCGTCAACCCTGAATTTAAAAGTTTTTTTCTTCCCACATGACGCCATCTCTAACCATCGAATTGAGGATGACAATCATCTTTCTAACGCAGGCAATAATCGCTACTTTTTTAGGTTTGCCTGCTGCGACTAAGCGTTCATAAGTGGATTTGAATTTGGCGTTGCATTGCATCGCCGACATCATCGCCATGAACAAGACAGTGCGAACCTGGTGTCGTCCGCCCTGCGTAACCTGCTTGCCTTTATATTTGCCACTTTCTTTGTTCATAGGCGCTACACCAACCAATGCTGCGACTTCTTTATTGTTCATTAAACCTAATTCTGGCAGGTAGCTAATAAGTGCAGCCGCGGAGACTTTGCCTATTCCCGGCATACTTTGAACAAGCTCACTTTTCGCTTTAAATTCCGGACAGCTTTCAATGAGATGAGCCAGTTCATCGTCCATTTTTTGAATTTGCTTTTTCAACACTAAGAGCAAAGCTTTGATGCTGGGATGAACGTTTGTGGGCATAATTTGAAGCCGGTTTTTCTCCCGAGTTTGCATCTCAAGAAGCTGACTCCTGCGTGCCACGATATCAGCCATTTTCTTCATGTTATCTGGCTTCAACGTGGACAGGGGAGGCTGTATTAGTTCACTAAAATGAGCAATCAATGCTGCATCTAGTTTATCTGTTTTGGCTTTACGGCCAATGGCACCCGCAAAGCGTTTTATATGTACAGGATTCACCACGCTAAAAGGTATACCAGCTTTTGCACAAGCGGTAATAAAAGCCACTTCGTATCGTCCTGTTGCCTCAATGACTACACGTTTAAGATCCAATTTTTTCAATCGTTTGATAGCTTCTGAAATACCTCTTTTATCGTTGGTAACTTTAAAATATTCATTGAAAGGACGAATATGGATATCAAGGAAATCTTTACCGGTATCAACGCCGGCGTTAATGTTTTGCGCTTCGGTTTTATTCATAATAAGCTAACTCTGGTTTGCTAAATGCGAGCTCGGGGCCCAGTCGACTATTCGAGTATGTTGCTTGGAGCACTGCGTGGCGTTCATGTTTGTTATCGGTCTCTCAATTGAGGAGCCTGCAAGTCATCGAACTACCACACAGCCAACTTTGGTTGCAGCCAAAGTCTGGGCCTCACTTTACCCATCTTTGAAAAAGTTGTGGGGAATTTAGGGAAGAATTATCCATACAAACCAAGGCAGCGGGACAATTACATGCAGGCTCCCGTCACTTCGTTCCGTATTTTAGCCTGCATGTACTTGCCCCTGCTTGGGGCGTTAGCTACCAAGGAGCAAACCATTAAGCACACGGATTTCCCCCAACTAATTGGTGAACTATCTACGGAAAATAAGATTATGTTTTATGAGTTGCTCGCGCACAGGCTAACTATCGCTGTGAGAGATTTTTGGTCCGATGAAAGCACCTCAGATAAAACCAAAATATCTCAAATGAAATGGCTCAATGAAATTCTTCATCGCGTTACATCTAAAATAAGAGTAGTCCGTTTGCAATTACATGAATGGTCAGAGGAAGATTTCAATCAAATGATTATCCATTACGTTAAACAAGAACCCTCAATCAGTAGTATGGTTGCTTGGGCAATTGAAAGTGCTTACAAGGTAGTATCTAACAATGGTAGCTAACAAAAAAATTATGGCGCCCGCCAGGGCGGGCTGGGACACAAACACGCAGGCTCTGCTCCGCAGTTTAGCCTACGTGTTTGTGCCCCATATTTAGGTGTTATGTCAAGGTAAGACGCGATGATTCACTATTCCATAGATACGAACGAGAGAGAAAAAGTATACGTCATTCTCGCTTTAGCAAGTGTGAGCTTAGTCTCTTTTCTAGACAAGCTTTTAAGTCACTTTACGTTTGAGGAGTATGCAGCGCCATCTGCAATGGTGGTTTTTCTAACACTTACGAAATTTTATGATGTTTTATTATGGAAATTTGCAGTCAAGATCGGATTTAGTTCAATCCCCAACATTAACGGAAAATGGCTAGGCGAGTTATCAAAAAACACGGGTCAGCGTTTTCCTGTTTCAATGGAGATAACACAAACGTGGAAAACAATGCAGGTTACGATGGATACCGAGCTAACTACTGGTTCTTTGCAGGTTGCCAGCATTAGTATTTCAAATAAAAATCGGGCAATAGCAAAGTGGATTTATAATCTTAAGCCCAGAAACTATGATTTACCGGATGGTTATAATCCAAACGCAGAAGGGGTAAATGAGTTTAGAATATTGAAAGATGAAACATCATTAAAATTAGATGGCTCTTACTATAGTAGCCAGTTTAGGGGTGGGAAAATTGAGCTTACTAAGGTGGAATGACATAATCGGGTAGCCGGAGGTATCTAGCCTCCAGCCCCCACAACACCCTGCATGCGGCTCCGCACAGGGCGTTTCATTTAGGATAGTGAAGCGCAACCCATCCATCGCGTAGTGAATAAAGCCCTTCGGATTTTAGGTAATCAAGTGATAGTGCCTGATTGATCCCCGGAGATTTTGCACTTCGCCATGGCCCTTTGCTGGTGATACCACATGCAACCGCAGCTTGAACATGCACGTCCAGTTTCATTAAGTTTCGTACCTTGGTACGCGGTTTTCGCCACTGACGCCAGTAAGCCATTCGCACTCTGCGCCGGATCCAATGATCCAGTTCTACGCATCGCTGATACCCACTGGCGATACCAAAGTAATTTATCCAGCCTCGTAAATACTGGCTGAGCTTAAAGAGTTGGTAATGCATCGACACGCCCCAGTTACGGTTCGTTAACCGGCTGACCTGTTGCTTAAACTTCAACAGGGTCTTTGGATGCCATTGAATGCGGCCTGCCTTGAAGGTAAATCCAAGGAATTTGCTTTCACTGGTTTTAACGACGTGGCTTTTGGTTGTATTAACAACCAATTTCAAACGGTGACTCAAGAATCTGCTGATACTATTGAGCACGCGCTCACCCGAACGGGGCGTCTTTACCAATATGGTAAAATCGTCCGCATATCGGGCAAATTTGTGACCCCGTTTCTCAAGCTCTTTGTCCAACGGGTCGAGCATGATGTTTGCCAGTAGAGGCGATAATGGCCCGCCCTGAGGTACACCTTCTCGACTCTCACTATAAAACTGGTTATCGATAACCCCAGCTCGTAAGTAGCGTTTAATCAGTTTAAGCAATCGCTTATCCTTCACTTTATAGCCAAGGTAGGTCATGAGTAAATCGTGATTAACTCGGTCAAAGAACTTAGACAGATCAACATCCACGGCAAAACGGCGTCCCGTTTTGATAATACTGTTTACCTGCTTCACTGCTTGCTGCCCATTTCGATGTGGCCTGAACCCAAAGCTATTATCTGAGAAGGTTGGGTCGAAAATAGGCGTAAGGACTTGGGCAATCGCTTGTTGGATCACACGATCAACGATAGTTGGGATCCCTAATTGACGTTTTCCGCCATCAGGTTTGTCAATCTCAACGCGTTTCACCGGTGAAGGTTGGTATTGGCCTGAGCGAAGCTCAGTCATAATACGTTTCCAGTTTCCGGCGTTTGCCCAAGCGGGGAAGTCATCAATGGTCATTCCATCAATGCCAGCTGCCCCTTTATTGGCTCGAACCTGTTTCCAAGCCGCCACAATATTGGAAGGCTGGAGAATAAGTTCGAGTAGATCTGCACTAACGGCTGGCTGCTCATCAGTACGCTGAGTCACGTCATTACCGGACGGCATTCGTGTGTTCAAGTCTGACAAGGCTCCTCCTTTGTTCTAAATGTTCCGGCCTTCACCGTGTCCCAGCCATTACACTGGGCATTTGGCTACTATGCCGTCTGCTGACTTCTGCTTTATCACCGCCATAGTTACCTTTGACAGCGCTATCGGTTTGCATCGAATTCGCTCGCAGTGGATGATGCCTTTCCTCTGCGCCAAGGCACTTGTAAACCAGAGCCTCACTGGTAGTGACCGACCGCTCGTAAAGCAGATCTCCCCAGATAAGAGCATACACTGTCTCTGCACTGCTGCATCATTTACGGTGGCCGTTAGATCACATGGTTTCGTCGTCTTGTGCCAACTCACCTTCAGCCTACGCCTCATATGATGTTCTTGTTCATCAGCTCGCAGATTTGCTAGCGGCTTCCTCCAGACTATCTCTCGCGATTTAGCCCTTGCCATTCGCTAGTAGTTAGCGTTGAATAACAAAGTGTTAAACAACGGTGATCTTCCTACAGAGGACTTTCACCTCATTAGTTCATGCCCATGCTGGGCGTACACAAACGCATTAACTCGCTCGCAGGCTCGCTGGGACAATAACACGTAGGCTCAGTCGCTTCGCTCCAATTTTAGCCTACGTGTTATTGCCCGTTATGCGGGCGTTATAGCTCTTGTTTTCTCCGCACCTCAAATATCTGTACGCTAAATGCGTATAGTTAATTGCCTTTTATACGCAGTTCGCGTAGACTTTTTGTATGAAAAGTGTATTTATTGAATCATCAATTTTTGAAAAATTTCGGGACACTTATATCAATGAGGAGGAATTTAGACTCTTTCAAGCTGATCTAATGGCCAACCCTAAACAAGGAGATGTAATCCAAGGAACTGGCGGATTGCGTAAAGTTCGTATAGCGGGCAGAGGTAAGGGAAAGCGTGGAGGCTCGCGTGTAATTTACTATTACTTTGATGAGAAGAGGCGTTTCTATCTGCTAACTATTTATGGCAAAAATGAAATGTCTGATCTAAATGCAGAACAAAAGAAACAGCTAAAAGCTTTTATGGAGGCATGGCGTAATGAGCAACCGTGATCTTTTCTCTGAGTTAAGTTCAGCTTTGGCTGAAGCCAAAAAGCATTCAGAGGGCAAATTAACACTAAAAACCCATCAAATTAGCGATATAACTGAATTGAATATCTCTCCAGATGAAATCGTAAACATTAGAGAGCAATTCAATATGTCGCGTGGTGTTTTCGCTCGTTTACTTCACACTTCGTCTCGTACTCTTGAAAATTGGGAGCAGGGTAGAAGTGCTCCTAATGGACAGGCAATTACGCTACTCAAACTTGTACAGCGACACCCAGAAACGTTGTCGCACATTGCCGAGCTATAACAATCACATTAAGCCGCTCGCAGGCTCGCTGGGACAGTAACACGTGGGCTCTGTCGCTTCGCTCGGATTTTAGCCCACGTGTTACTGCCCCTTATGTGGGTGTTATGCGCCAAAGCGTACAGGATTTACATCCATACTTTTATGAAGGATTCTTATGATCAGAATTTCCTGACTGCCCGTTTGTTTGTAGAAAATAACATGGCTACCTTGAGGAAACTTTCTGTATCCATCTCTTATTTCGTCGCAGCTTTTGCCAATATCGGGATTTTCAGACAACATCCAAAATGAATCGTCGAATTGTTTAAGATAAACATTACGCTGTTCTCGGCCCCATTTTCGTTGTGTGAACAATGCGATATCTTTTAGATCTGATTTTGCTAGTACGGTTAACGTAAACGGTTTCACTCTTTTAATTCACCGTCTAGTTCTGATATCAGATGCTCAAGGTCGTATTCAGCATCGCCGCTTTCTTCACCTGCTACAAGTAATTGACGCAGAGTGTTTAATTTGGTTTCCTGTGTTTCTAGCAAGCGAAGAGCTGTACGAATTACCTCGCTTGCTGAACCGTACCGACCAGTTTGAATTTGGCTAGCAATAAAGCCATCAAAATGGTCTCCAAGGGTAATGCTGGTGTTTTTAGCCATCTGGTTTCTCCAAGTACCAATATATACCTAATTATGGTACCTGCGCGTTGTAAGTCAATAGCGCATAACAATCACATTAAGCCGCTCGCAGGCTCGCTGGGACAGTAACACGTGGGCTCTGTCGCTTCGCTCGAATTTTAGCCCACGTGTTACTGCCCCTTATGTGGGTGCTGGGGGATCCCCTCATAATTCAGGCATACCGGTAACGTGAACCCGCTGAATATATTGGGCTATTGCCCAGCGAATTTCCGTCATTGAAACGGGATAGTCTTGCCGCCGTTTTCGTACTTCCCGCCCCAATCTTATCAGTGATAGCACAGGGCGATGTCGGATAGTATTGGCTTGGAAGGCCCGCTGCCATTGATGCTTTCTTGCAATGATACCGAGCAGTCGTAACAGCCACTCGGCAAGCATAGCAATGAGCAACAGTATGTCGAAGCGTTTAGGACAACGTGTTCTGCTATGACGCAGCCCTAAGCCGTATTGAGGGCTTTTGATATCGCGGAAACTTTCTTCTATTTGCATTCGCTTAGCATAGAGGTTGACGAGCTTCTTTGAGGTCAGCGATTCGGCAGGAATATTCGTTGCCAGTAGCCAGGGCTCTTTGCTGCTATCACGATAATTTTGTTGTGCATTGTGATGACGACCCGCTTTAGAAGAACGTTGGTCTTTACGCCCTCTGGATTTAGCTTTATACAAATGTAGATAGGCATCAATAGGCCTTTTACGCCCTAATGCGCCGCAGCCCAGGTAACGCGCTTTAGCGTTAGCCGAGGGATAAAATGACTTGTTACTACGCCATTTAGATTGGCCATGTTCACGAAAGCCGACTTCACCGCGTACACGCCCAAGCCAGAACCATCCCAGCTTTTCAACTTCCCTGAACCAGGTGTTGCGATAACCCGCATCGGTGACGATAAGAGGACAACAGCGCTCTGGCAGTATGGATGCCAGTTCTCGTAGAAAGGGATTGTGGCTGACCGGTGAGTTATATTGGGAAAATGGAAATACTCGCTCATAGAGGATGACTGAGCGCCCTTCAAAACTCACCGAGGCACGTAGAGTTTGATGACGCATTTGTTCTCTTACATCAGACCAATCAATGAGAATTATCGGCATTGGGTTTGCCCCACAAAGGAGTCGTGCATGCCAGCGGTAAACATCCAGTCTCTCGTTGTATAAAGCATGATTACCAAGCAAACGGTCAATACGTTTAATGTTGTGCTTAGCGGCAACGGCCCCGGTGATATTCCGCCCCAATTCGGTAAGCGACAGTTGCTGTCCATCCAGAAATGATTGCACAGCAACCATTAGAGAAGAGAGACGTTTTTGATGTAAATTGGCGCATTGATTTTTAAGTAAATCATGTAAGATAGAGATATCACGCATGGTGTGTTGTTCTGGTATGTTTTTGGCGAAATGAATTAGATAAAATTGCGCCATGCGTGTCTATATCATTGAATCTGCTTTAATTTATGAGGGGATTCGTTAGATGCGGGTGTTAGCTGCCAAAATGTGAATCGAGCTTATCTAGAATTTCTAAACCTCTCTTTTTATCTCCAGTAGCAGCAATCGCCTTAAATCTTACCTCAGTATCAAATTCAGCTATCGCTTGTGTAGTCAATTCTTCTATCAACTTGTTTAAGCTCAACTTTTTATGCGCAGCCAAAGCCTTCAGTCGATTATGCTTATCGTCTGGTAAACGTACGGTTAAAGTGGACATATCAAACTCCTCTCAAATATTCTTCAGGCGCTAACACTCTCAAACCATCAAATCGTAATTCCGCATTTCGCAGGTCTTTTAGGTTATTCGTAATAATGCTCTCGGCATTACCGGCTACTGCAAGTTCAATAAGAAAGTTATCGCCTTCATCTTTTAAATTTGGCCGCCACAAATAATGTATCTGCACCCATTCACAAACACTAAAAAATGCTGCAAGTAATTCGTTTACTTCGTCTTGTGTAAGCGGGCACAACTCTTTAATTTTGTCTCGCTTACTGACGGCTTCATATTCCAAAAATAAGGTTGTGCTAATCAGTGGTTTCAACTGACCTAGCAAGCATTGCCGCACCACTTCTCGTGCTGGGCCCGTTTTGCCAATCAGGGCGCTAATAAGTACACTGGTGTCAATAACTACTTTATTCATACTTTATATGCTAGCGTATATGCTATCACTTTTCAATTTGACAGTGGCAGCTAACAAACAAATGTTGGGGACACAAACGCGCGGGCTCTGCTTCGCAGTATAGCCCACGCGTTTGTGCCGCCAAATTAGGGCGTTAGTTGCCTACAGGAAATTTTTGCTTCTGGTGTAAAACCCTGAGAACATGAATTACGTCTTCTCTTACGAAGTACGAAACAATCATTGATACCTCTGGAATAATCAAAAGCCGTCCAGGTATTCCTTCTCTTTCAACGCCCATCAACGGTTGCTGTATCAAGTTTTCAACTTTAGCCTCAATAATGGTGTCAGTTTTTTCCGCAGCTAATGGGTTAAATTCATATAAAAATTCGAAAATCACTTCTCGATCGTCCAACGAGTCTTTTTCCCAAACGATCATTTTTTGGCTCTATTCCTAATTTTCATCTTTCTCACTTCCATGTCCAAGGAAGCTTCTTCATGAGTAACAAACTCACTTTTCCCACTATCCAATTTGCTAAACGCAGCGTTGACCTGATCGGTAAGCCATTGGTCATGAGTCATAACTTTGCGTTGCTGCTCAGCTAGTTCTTCAGTAAGCTCTCTGCATGCATCACTTAATGTACGCCCTTGGCTTTCTGCCATTAATTGGGCTAGGCGTTTCGTTTCTTCGTCAACTCTGAATTGTATGCGGGTATCCATTTTCAACTCCGTACATGCGTGTGCACAAATGTTAGCACGTAGTTTGAGTTCACGGCAACTAACAATCAAATGTTGGGGACACAAACACGCGGGCTCTGCTTCGCAGTATAGCCCACGCGTTTGTGAAGCCAAATTAGGGCGTTATACACACAAGGAACATTATGTATAAGCTCTTACTTTTATTTGTCTTTATGCCTTTATCGTTTGCTGCCAATGCTGCTCTTTCTGAGGGAGAACTGGAGCAACTAGCGACAAAGTTTGTGGAAGCCAAAAATGCTCGACAGCAACCTGATACTACAATTCAGGATATTGATGCCTTTATTAATTTAATTGCAGATGAATTCGTCGATGAACATGTGAAGTTTAAAGTAACGATTACGGAAAAGTCCGCTTTACGTGAAGGTCTAATTGCCAAAATGAGTGACAAGATTTACTACAGTTCAATAGTCATAAACGAAATGATGACTGGAAGCAATGCTGCCATTATTAAGATGACTGAGTCAGGAAAAGTCAGACCAAATAATTTAGACAAAGATATAACCTACAACTCAGTAAATATAGTAACCTTAGAATTCAATGATGATAAGTTGATTACGCATATTCGCAGGCATCACGGTTAATGTGTGTATAACAAAACGCTGTTGGCACTCCCTTCGGTCGCTGGGACGCTAACACGTGGGCTGACTCACTTCGTTCGGATTTTAGCCCACGTGCTAGCGCCCCAAAGCTTAGCGTTATACGCAATTAGTCAGAATAACTTTTTAACATCGCGATAAAAGTTTTCATGAGAGCCAAGTGCTATCAATTCAAGTATTACAGTTCCATCCTCATAGCTGTAACCAAGTAAAGTTAACTGCTTGACCATCTTGAATTTGTACACGCGAAGAAAGGCTAGGTCGCCTTTTTTCTGTTCTCCTAGTAGAGGATCGCCCATTAGTTCCTTAACAGCTTTATCCAAGTCTTTTTTCTGATTCTGATGTAACTTCTTTACTGTTCTCTTAAAATTAGCTGTCTGTAAAACACTGGTGATCTTAGCCAAAATCGTAAGGCTCCAATTTTCCAGCCTCTTTTTCAGCTTTGGAAATAATTGCCTGTTTCACGAATTCGTATGGCAAATCAGGATTATCTTCCATCATTTCACCTATCTTTGCCCAATGCTCAATCTGTTTTGGCATAGTTCGGTTTAGTGCTTTGCCCATAATTGTAGCTTTCTCAACTAGATCTTGGTCTAGTCTTACGCTCGCGGTTGCCATAATATGTCTCCTAATAGTTCGCCATTACATTGTAGCAATACGCTACAGGTGTGGCAAATTGCGTATAACAAACGCATTAAATCGCTCGCAAGCTCGCTGGGACGCTAACACATGGGCTGCGTCACTTCGTTCCGTATTTTAGCCTGCGTGCAATTGCCCCTTCTTGGGGTGTTATGCGCCGTTGTCATTTCTCATGTGTTTGGTGCTGCGGTAGCTGGTTAGGGCTAGGCAGTTTCAATAGGTTGTATCAGTGCCTACCGTTTCCAGTTTTAAACCCTACTTTAGAAACGCTTATTCGATTTGGCCAGGTAACACCAGAAGTCTGCAATTCAAAATTTTCTCAGCCAGTTCACTTATCGAGCCACCGCTTTATCATCTGGCTTTTCGCTCAGGGTTGTTTTAAGGTAATTGTTTTTATTTAAATCAACAGTTTGTTGTTGCAGGTGCTGGCGGCAAAGCCGCGAAGGGCAAGTGTCTCGCACGCATAACAAACAATGTTGAGGACACAAACACGCGGGCTCTGCTTCGCAGTATAGCCCACGCGTTTGTGCCACCAAATTAGGGCGTTATATTCCAGTAATAGCGAAGTCTATTGCATCTATCAGCAGTTCTCTGGATTGCTCTAATGAACCAATGCGATCATTGAGCACGTCTTCGGGTAAAGAACTAAGTTGTTGGGCTAAAAATAAGTATGTTGCGCCTTCGAATTGTATCTCCGGAGTCAATTTTTTCATGTAAAGATTGTTTCTAGTATTGCTATTTGTTAACGGTACAACCAGCCTTGTTGCCAACTGGTCAATTACAGAGTTTTGAACATCAACAAGAAATGGGTAAGCTTTATTCGTTTTCTTGCTTGGGTTTCTGTAAACATCAAACTGCGCCATTAGAAGTTCCGGTACTCATCACCTATACAACCGTTCTCAGTAACAAACTCGTTGTATGCAGCTATGGCAGCTTTGTTTTCTTTTTTCCACTTCTCTGCTTCAACATTTTTTAGCTTGTCTTTAAGTGCTTGTTCTAATGTTGCGGACAGGTTAACTTTTAAATTTCGAGCTTTTTGCAATAAATCGCTGTTTAAGCTTAAATTTGTCGCTTTTTTGGGGGCATGGATGTCATATAAATCTTGCATTTTTATTACTCCAACTAATCTCACCACCAAGTATACGCATGCAAATGCGCATTGCAAAGCATGGTTAGAATATAACACATATGAGCCCAACTCCGGTCAATAGATAATAGCAATTCTCTGGCTGCGT
>NZ_CAJXQY010000142.1 GCF_913058315.1 uncultured Alteromonas sp.
GAGATCCCGGATACCGGCTGCGCCGGTTCCGGGATGACGGAAAGAGAAGTGTCATTCCGAAATTTTCATCATCTTCGTCATCTTCTTAATTTCCGTATGATGTAGAAACTGCCTAACTGTGTATGGGAGATCCCGGATACCGGCTGCGCCGGTTCCGGGATGACGGAAAGAGAAGTGTCATCCCGAAATTTTCATCATCTTCGTCATCTTCTTAATTTCCGTATGATGTAGAAGCTGCATAACCGAGTATGGGAGATCCCGGATACCGGCTGCGCCGGTTCCGGGATGACGGAAAGATAAAGCGTACGGGATGACTAAAGAGTAAGTGTACGGGATGACTAAAGAGTAAGGGTACGGGATGACTAAAGAGTACGGGTACGGGATGACGAAGGAGTAAGGGAACGGGATGACTAAGGAGTAAGGGGTCTGTAAGACGAAAGGAAGGGGCGTCCGGGATGGTGAAAAGGAGAGGGCCCTGAATAACGAACAGGTGGCCGTTTCTGGCTGCCTGCTATATGTACCAGATTCATTACACCAAAGTATAAGTTTAGGGTACGGTTCAATAAATAAACTATGGCTAAAGAACAGATATTAGACTATATTTTGTAACTAATTTTTTACATACATGACAAATGTTGATAAAAGTGAACCTTACATTGAAACAAGGATTTTCAGTCTGATGCAGGACGCTACTATGTATATTCAGGTAGGCGTGCTCGCTATTGTGGCAATGATAGGGATCAGCTTTACCTTTGCGCTTCCCAAGCCGCGTCATCAACTTAAAGCTAAATCAGCCAGCTATGCCCGTTGGTTTCTGGTTGCGTCCTGGCTGGTTGTGTTCTGCCAGGCTATTTCACATATCGGTTATATCCAGATTGGTCTGCCAGGTGTTTACGCATCGGCCATCGCTGGTGCTTACATGTTGCTGATGTCGGTATTAAAGCGATATGGCACCGAAGTGTCCCAGCTGAAGAAATTTGCGGCCGTCATCCATATTGTTGGGATCTTTGTTACCACTTCGGTATTGGTGGCTACCAATGCACCGAGCTGGATTGCCCACAGTCTGGCACTGAGCAGTGTGGCCTTTCCGGTATGGCAGGCGCTTCATTGTGTAAAACAACACTTCAGCTCAGAAAGTATCGGCGGGCATTTGCTGTTTGGTGTTCTGGCGCTGGTGATTGCAATGGTGCTGTTTGGCGTACCGGCTTACCTTACCATTGCACCGGCAGACAGCTATTACCATCTGGCTGCTACCTCCGCATTTATGCTGGTGATCATGCTGATCTTTATGCTGGCTTTTGCGGTGAATATTCTTCAGTCTTTGTTGCTGAAACTACGCTCGCAGGTGCATACCGATCCGTTAACCGGCGCAAAGAACCGCCACTTCTTTTATGAAATTGCGCCCAAACTGAGCGCCCATGCCAAACGTAAACATGAAACGCTGTCGCTGGTGGCCTGTGACATTGATTACTTTAAAGCAATAAACGACGAACATGGTCATGTTATTGGTGACATTGCTCTCAAGCGTTTTTGTGAGATTATTCAGTCGCAACTGCGACAGGAAGACACCCTGATACGAATGGGCGGTGAAGAATTTTTGATTTTATCGCCACAGTACGACGGGGATAAAGCCCGCCAGATGGCTGAGCGTTTGCGTGAAACCATTTCTGAAAGCATCATTGCTGCGCGGGGCATTAAAATCTCGCTCACAGCTTCTTTTGGAGTAATTCAAATGCCGCCGGATGCCGACCTCTTTGCCACCGTAAAAAGCGCCGATCAGGCCCTTTATGACGCCAAGGCCAATGGCCGCAATAAAGTCATTATGGTGTAATTACTGAGCGCCTAACTCACGCTCAGAGTTATATCAACAGCCTGCAGGTAAGTAATTTCCCGTTCTAAATCCGCGGTCATAATGGGCTTGGAATTCAGCCAGCCTTGCGGAAAAGTCAGCGTAATCCCCTGTTTGTCGGCGGCAATATCAAACTCCGGTAAAAAGCCTTCCTGACGTTTGATATTCAGCAGCACGGCCAGGCGCAGCAGGGCGATTAGTTTGTAGATATCGTCTTTACTGTACTGAGTGAACCCCGGAATATCCTGTACCCGAATTTTCTTACGGTGATAACGCACCAGAGTAGCCAGTAATTCCTGCTGGGCCTGATTAAAGCCGGGCATATCTACGTTCTGTAAAATATAGGCAGAATGGCGTTGCACACCCCGGGTGTTAATCTGTAAGCCTACTTCATGCAACAGTGCAGCCCAGCTAATTAATGCCCGGTAATCACTGTGGCGCAGCTTCCAGTTTTTCTGGCAGGCGTTATACAGGGTTTTGGTGGTGCCAAGTACCATGTTGGCCTGAGCTGTATCCACATCATAACGGGTCGCCAGGCTTGATGCGGTGCGACCACGAATATCGGTGTTATGCAGCTCATCTTCCATTTGATACAGCACCCCTTCTCGCAGGGCGGCCGGCGAATAGTGCAGTGCCTCTATCCTGAGTGCCTTAAATAACCCTATCAGCACACATAAACCGGCAGGGATTACTGCGCGACGGTCGTCACTGATAGCCGGATCGGTGAGGTTATCGATATGGCCGGCTTCGATAAACTGCTTCATGATCTGCTTAAGGCCTTTAAGCGTCACTTCTGCTTCGTCGCTGGGTTCTTTCTGCCCCTGATGCACCACCAGGTTACACAACGTTTTAATGGTGCCTGAGGTGCCAATACAGCGCTGCCAGCCCAACCGGCGATAGCGCTCTTCAATGGGTTCCATTTCCTGTTCGGCGGCGGTGATGGCACGCTCAAACTGCCTGGCCTTTAATTCACCGTTAGCAAAAAAGCGCTGGGTAAAACTTACGCAGCCCATCTGCAGGCTCCGACACAGTTTAGGCGTGAGCCCTTCACCAATAATAAACTCAGTTGAACCGCCGCCAATATCCACCACCAGACGCTTGCCATTATCGTGGTTGGTATGGGCCACGCCGGAGTAAATTAAGCGGGCTTCTTCGGGGCCGGAAATCACTTCTATGGGGTAGGGGAGGATCTCAATGGCCCGCTTAATGAACACATTGGCATTCACAGCTTTTCTAAGTGTGTAAGTGGCCACTATCTTTACAGAGTCTGGTTCAAAGCCTTTTAAGCTGTCAGCTATAACGCGAAGTGTGGCCAGGCCACGCGCCATCGCTTCCTCCGAGAGCACGTTATTGCTATCGAGTCCTTCGGCTAAGCGCACCTTTTGTTTTACCCGGTGCAGTATTTGCACCGAGCCCGCTACTATGCGGGCAACCACCAGGTGAAAGCTGTTGGAACCGATATCCAGTGCGGCAACCTTGCTGGCTTCGCGACTGTCTACGCTATCGAAAGAAGCGGGAGTGGGCGTCATTTATTTTTGCTCAAGCTGTTTTAAGTAGGTGTAAATTTCTTCCTGCGAGCGCAATTTCTTGCGGTTGCCCCTTTTAACATACTGGTTCAGCTGGTCTTTGTCGATCTGACGAGCTTTCAGGGTGTCTTTGAACTGAATTTCCATGATGTCCACAATCCGCTGTTGCAGGGTTTCATCATAGATAGGAGCACCAACTTCAATCCGGTTATCCATATTACGGGTCATCCAGTCGGCCGACGAAATGTAAACCTTGCGGTTTCCGCCCCCGTTGAAAATCATCACCCGCGGGTGTTCTAAGAAACGGTCGACAATGGATATCAGCTCAATGTTTTCACTCAGTCCTTTAACACCCGGACGTAAGCCGCACATGCCGCGCACAATCCCGCGGATCTTCATACCGGCCTGGCTGGCGCGGTATAAATCGTCTATCAGTTCTTTATCCACCAGGTTATTTATTTTAAAAGTAATCTGGGCGTCGTGGCCTTCTTTTAAGAACTGAATTTCCTGACGGATCAGCGACTGAATCTTGGTGCGCGCATTGAGTGGTGAAATTTGTAAATGCTGGAATTTAAACCGGCGGTACGGATAAGAAATCAGCTCGAACACCGAGTTGGCTTCTTCTGCCATTTCCTGATTTTTGGTAAACAGGCTGTAGTCGGTATAGATTTTGGCCGTTTTTTCGTTAAAGTTACCGGTTCCAAAGTGGGCATAGTGCATTAACTTGCCGCGTTCTTCACGAGACACAATACACAGCTTGGAGTGAATTTTAAGCGACGGGATCCCCAGTACTACGCGAATACCGGCATCGGTCATGCGCTTCGACCATTCAATGTTAGCTTCTTCGTCGAAACGGGCGCGCAGCTCCACTACTACGGTCACCTTTTTACCATTATCCACCGCATCAATCAGCGAGCTGACAATCCGCGAGTGGCTGGCTACCCGGTAAATATTCAAACGGATAGACTTAACACTCGGATCGAAGGCGGCCTGACGCAGAAATTCGGTAAAGTGCAGGAACCGATGATACGGGTAATACAACAGAATGTCGTGGGCTGAAATGGCGTCAAACACGGTGTTGTAGCCAGAGAAATCGCGGGTATCAATAGCAGGCAGTTTACTGTTTTCCAGATAATCCCGGCCTACATTGGGGAAGCCGATAAAGTCTTTAAAGTTTCGGTAATGGCCGGCGGAATGCAGAGTGTCGAGCTTCGTTACCTTTAAGCGTTTTTGCAGGTCTTCCACCATGTCTTCAGGCATATCCTGATCGTGGATCACGCGCACCGGTTCAGCAATGAGCCGCTGCTTCATGCTCTCTGACATCTTCTCTACGTAACTTTCATCTATCTCGTCGTTTATCGAGTACTCCGAGTCCCGGGTCATTTTAAACGAGTAGGACTCCAGGGTGTCGAACTTCACAAAACCGCGGAAGATGTCTTCCATACACAGTTGGATCATGTCGTCGAGCATGATGATGTGTTTGTTTTTACGGCTCTTTTGAGGCGGTATTAAATGAAAGCGCGAAATTTCCCCGGTGGGAACCTGAACCGCGGCAAAGCGCGGGTTTCTGCCTTCCCGTCGCAGCGCCACATATAAATACACCGCTGTACCGTTGAGCCGGCTCAGCAGATCGGTTTTTTTATCAATCAGGATCGGCGCAATATGACGCAATACCTTATTGATAAAATAATTACGTACCCAGTCTCGCTGGTAATCGTTGAGCTGGTTTTTCGGCAGAATATAAATGTTATAGCGGGCGAGGTTTTTCACCACTTCTTTATGAATGGTGTCGAACTTCTTGGACAGTTCAACCACTTTACGCTGGATCTGCACCAGTAACAGACGCTGATGCTCTGCTTCTTCATCGTTACCGGCATTGTGTGCAATCAGAATCAGACGTTTTACGTCGGCTACCCGCACCCGAAAAAATTCGTCCAGGTTATTCGAGTAAATCCCCAAAAAGCGAATCCGTTCAACCGCCGGGTTATTTCTATCGGCAGCCTCTTGCAGCACGCGTTCGTTAAACGCCAGCCAGCTCAATTCCTTGGGGTAATATAAATCAGTGGATTCCATATTGATAAATCACTATTTCTGCAATCAAAAAAATAGGCTATAGCCTGCCAGCGAAGTGTGACAGACAGTTGACGACCGTGCGTATTCTCGCAAAAAACGGTCGCAGGGAAATTACACAGTGGTAGTAATATCAACAACCAGATCGTTGGCTACCGCTTCCAGTGCGTCTTTCACGTCGTCGCGATCCACGTTGGCGGGAATGGCCACCCGAACCCGGGCTTTAAACATTTCGCTGCCCCAGTTCGGAGCACTTTCGCAAGTCGAGTTAAAGTGAATGATGTTGAGCTCAAAACGATTGAGCACATTGGTGAGCTCCTGCACGATACCAGGGCGATCATTCCCCATGACTTCAATGGTCAGCTCATCCGCATCAGACAGGGCCGACTCACTCACCGACTGAGAATGCACCAGCAAGCCGTCGAGCGTATTGAGGGCATCAATGAGGTCCTGATGTTTATCGGATGGTACCTGCGCTTCCACAAAACCGGCAAATTGCCCGGCCATGTGTGCAAAGCTGCTGCCCTGCCAGTTGCCGCCGTACTCGTAAACTTTCTTGGCCACAGCATCAACCAGGCCCGGTCTGTCTTTACCAATGATCGTGAAGATGACAGGCTTCATCCCCTTACTCCTTTATTGCGTCCTGAGTCGCGAGCTAGCCGCATCGCGCAGGCATTAACGGTACCAAATAACATCACTGAGACTTTGCGTGATTGATAGTGTGATGGCCTGATGGTTGCGGCAGACTGGTGTTCAGCTTTATTATGATTAACCGCAACGGTTCAGTAGCAACACATCCCGCTTATTCGCAGCTTCCTTTAAGTTTCACTTGATCTTAAAATATCACAACTTACACTGCTGGGCAGTGCAATTTCACGCAAATCGTTGTTCTATACATGAATGTAGCATCTCAACAGGTATCATTCCTGAAAAAACGCTTACGTCGCGACCGGATTGCCCGGTCGGTGATATCGCTGTTTGGCTACATTGTGCTGCTTACCATGGTAATGATCATCTGGCACTTGTTTTCTCAGGCGATGCATATAGCGGCTTCGCCGGGTGTCAAACCGCGTCAGGAAATGCCGGTAGTAGCCGGCGGTAAGTTTTTATACGTAGGCGATACGGCCAATGGCCAGGCCGCGGTTATCGAAGGCCCGGGGTGCAGTGTGTCGCTGGCAAGGTTAGATAAGGGCGCATTATCGGCCAGGCAAACCCTGCGCCGGCCGTGTTCCCATACCCTTGATGCAGTCACCAGTTATGGCCAGCCTTACGTGGTGGATATATCAGCCACCGGGCAGGTGCGTTTGCTACCGGTCCCCACGGTGAGTCAGCCACTTCAGCAAAGCAATTATATGGATACGCCATTGGCGAATGAAATGTCGTTTGCGTTACCAGAGTCGGTTTGGGCGCGCCACACCGGTTGGCAACTGGCCGTGGGAGAACAGTGGATCATTATGCGGGTGAGTACCCCGGATGAAACCCTGGTGCAATGGATCAACCGCAGCAGCCCCACCCAGATAGTGCGCCAGGAGTACTCTGCCAGTCAGCCAATAGTGTTACTGCCGGATACCCGCCAAATCATGCTGATCAACAACAGTGTGTTAACCTTTGTTGATAGCGACAACCAGCGTTTGCATCAACTGAAACTGGCGCAAAATGTGCGCTGGGCAGACACCATTGTAAAAAACCGTTCGGTATTTGTGGCGCTGAACAACAATACCCTGGTGCGGTTAAGCCTGTATAACCAGGCGGGCATCCTGCGTTACCAACCCGCCTATACCATTCAGCTTGAGGCCAACGAAGTCCCCGTGGCGCTTTATGCGCATGCCAGTGTAAACGGCATTGCCGCCATTACCAGTCAGCAACAGTTATTGTTAATTAACCGCATCAGCGGCGAAGTAGTAGAACGCCGGGCGCTACCCGTTCAGCCATCGGGCGTTAGCTGGTTTGACTCGCGGGTGTATGTTTACGGGCCCGACACTTACATTCAGCACGAAGTGCGCAACATGGCCGGGCTTAGTACCACCAATAGTTTGTTGATGCCGCATTTATATGAAGGCTATCCGGCTCCCGACCAAATCTGGCAAACCAGCAGTGCTTCCGATTTCCAGGAAATTAAAATGAGCTTGGTGCCGCTACTGATAGGCAGCCTCAAGGCCTCATCACTGGCGCTGTTAATTGCTATTCCGCTGGCATTGGGCGCGGCGGTTTATACCGCTTATTTTGCCCGGGCCCGGGTGCGCGACAGTATCAAACCCACTATCGAAATGCTCGAAGCGGTACCCTCGGTACTGATTGGTTTTATTGCGGCTATCTGGCTGGCACCGCTGGCGGAGCGATTCTTATTTTCCATTGCGGTGTTTATGGTGACTCTGCCGATCATTTTATTGTTTATTGCCTTGGTGCAGCACCGTGTGGCGCAAAGCGTTAGCAGTGAGTTGCAGAACTTCGCCGAAGCGGTTCTGCCGGTACTGGGCATTGTGGTGTACGGGTACCTGTGCGTAGCCTGGGCGCCTGAGTGGTTGCTGGCCGCCATGGATGCCGACGACTTTACCTTTTTAGCCCACACCACTGAAGTGCCGGTGGGTAAAACCACCATTTTGGTGGCCATTGCCCTGGGGCTGGCTATTTCACCGAGTATTTACTCGCTGGCAGAGGATGCCATCAGCGGGGTGCCCCACAGCCTGCGCCAGGCATCTTATGCGCTGGGCGCCACACGTTTACAAACCTTGCGCCGGGTGGTGTTAAAAGTGGCGTTCCCGGGTATTGTAGCGGCTATGATGCTGGGCTTTGGCCGCGCCTTTGGCGAAACCATGATAGTGCTGATGGTAACCGGTAATACACCGATTGCCGACTGGGATTTGTTTGCCGGATTACGGGCGCTCACCGCCAACCTGGCCATTGAACTGCCCGAAGCAGAAGTACACAGTATTCATTATCAGGTGCTGTTTTTAACCGCCTGTGTGCTGTTTAGTTTTACCTTTATAGTGAACACGCTGGCTGAGCTGTTGCGCCAGCGTTCCCGACGGGTGAAGAGCTATGGGTAAGTGGTCGATAAGGCAGTTTTTAACTAACCGTCAGCAGCAGTCTTATGTGATCAGTCTGGGCGCGTTTTGTGCCGGGTTGCTGGTGGTCGCGCTGGCCTGTGTGCTGATGCTCATTACCATTCGCGGGCTCGACTATTTCTGGCCACGGCCGGTGCAAAGCATTCAGTTTGAGATGCCGGATGGCACCGCCAAGCACGTTTATGCGCAAATTAACGAAAGGCACGTTAACGCATCGGCAGAGAAGGGCACCGAACCGGCCTTTGTGTTTCGTTATGCCGATGCACAGCACCCTTATGGTCGCTCATTACTGGTAGAAGCCAATGCCGTAGAAGCCATTGGTGAGGCCCGGCAAGCGGCTGATATTCTGCTTAACAACGGTACCCGGGTATTCAGTGAGCCGTTAGCTATTCAGTTGCCCCAGAGCCAGTTGGGCGAGCTGACCCAATACGATGACATTCAGGCCACGGTAAAAGCGATACGCGAACAGATTGAAACGGTTCGTAACGAGCGTCTGGCCAGTGTGCACCGCGAACTGGCGAGTCTGGATCTGCGCCAGGTAGAAGAAGACGCCCCGGCCCGCTTACGCCTGTATGCCGATTTTGAGCGCTGGCAGCAAGAGGTATTGCGCCTGGAAACGCAACTGGCCGATTATCAGCTGGTGACCCGGTTTAAAGACGGCAGTGAATTTTTAATCCCCCTTGATGATGTAGACCGGCTCAGCTACCCCGGGCAGCTGGACTGGTTTGGCAAGATGGGAATAGTGGGCGCCGGTGTGGTGGCATTTCTTACCGATGCGCCTAAACAGGCCAATACCGCCGGCGGGGTTTTTCCGGCCCTGTTTGGCACCGTGCTGATGATATTTGTGATGACCATTCTGGTAACGCCCTTTGGTGTGCTGGCGGCGGTATATTTAAATGAATATGCGCCGGATAACCATTTAACCTCAGTGATCCGCATTTGCGTGAGCAACATGGCGGGGGTGCCGTCTATCGTTTACGGCGTATTTGGCCTGGGATTCTTTGTGTATCTGGTGGGCAGTAATATTGATGAACTGTTTTTTAGCGACGCGTTGCCCGCTCCCACCATGGGCACGCCAGGCGTGTTCTGGGCGTCACTGACTATGGCAATTCTTACCCTGCCGGTGGTGATTGTGGCCACCGAAGAAGGGTTACGCCGTGTGCCTGAGGGGTTAAAGTCGGGCAGTTATGCACTGGGTGCCACCAAATTTGAAACCATCTGGCATACCGTGCTGCCTATGGCCAGTCCGGGGATCATGACCGGTGTTATTCTGGCCATTGCCCGCGCCGCCGGTGAAGTGGCGCCGCTGATGCTGGTGGGCGCGGTGAAGTTTGCCCCAAACCTTCCCTTTGACGGTGAGTTTCCGTATCTTCACCTGGATCGCCAGTTTATGCATTTAGGCGTGCTGATTTACGATGGCGCCTTTCACAGCCAGACCGACGTGCGCAGTGCCTCGTTGATGTTTGCCAGCTGCCTGTTGTTACTGGTGGTGGTGTTTGTATTAAATGTGCTGGCCGTAATTTTACGCCGGCGCTTAAGAAAGCGTTATTTACGCGGCTATTAGAGAGTGTGTTTCCATGCTGAAATTGTTTGAAAGAGAACAACTCAACTTAGCAAAACTGCCCGAGGCGCAAACCGCCATCGAGGTGCGGGACTTATGCTTGCGCTTTGGCGATAAGCACGTGCTGCACAACATTACCATGCGGATCCCCAAAAACCGGATCACCGCCCTCATAGGGCAGTCGGGCTGTGGTAAGTCCACGCTAATCAGCTGCTTTAACCGCATGAACGATCTGATTGATAACAGCGTGACCGAAGGCGAGATCATCATCGACGGGCGCAATATAAACCGCAAAAAAGAAAACCTGTCGATTTTACGCTCTCAGGTAGGCATGGTGTTTCAGCGCCCCAATCCTTTTCCCATGAGCATTTACGACAACGTTTGCTATGGCTTGCGTTTACAGGGTATTAAGCAGCGCCGCCAGTTAGATGACGCCGTAGAGCGCGCCCTGATAGAAGCGGCCTTGTGGGATGAAGTGAAAGACCGCTTGTTTGAATCGGCCACCACGCTATCGGGCGGCCAGCAGCAGCGATTAGTAATAGCCAGAGCGCTGGCACTGAAGCCGTCGATTTTATTGCTCGATGAACCTACCTCGGCGCTCGATCCGCTCACTACGCTGATCATTGAAGAGCTGATGGCGGAGCTTAAAAAGCGCTGCACCATTGTAATAGTGACGCACAATATGCAGCAGGCTTCGCGGGTATCAGACTACACCGCCTTTTTACATCAGGGCGAGCTGGTGGAATACAGCGACAGTGATACCCTGTTTACGTTGCCAGAGAAAAAACAAACCGAAGACTACATTACCGGCCGTTACGGTTAATCACGGGCTGTACAGGAGCTTACTATGCGACAGGTGGCACTCAATACTCACATTTCCGGCCGGTTTAATATCGAGCTGGAGAACTTGCGTAATTCGGTAATGGCCATGGGCGGCGAAGTAGAGCAACAACTGGCTGACACCTTAAAAGCCATCGCCACTAATAACCCCGGCCTGGCGGAAACCGTGATCCTCAACGATCTGAAAATTAACTCCATGGAAATTCAGATTGATGAAGAGTGTTTGCGGATTATTGCCAAGCGTCACCCAACGGCGAGCGACTTGCGCCTGATAATGATTATCTCCAAAGCCATTACCGACATTGAGCGGATGGGTGATGAAATAGAGCGTATTGCCCGGCTGGTAACCAAACAAAAGCTGCCCACCGATGTGGCGATAAAAAGCAGCATGTTGTCGATCGGGCAACAAGCCGCCGCCATGATGCGTGGTACCTTTGACGCCTTCGCCCGCCTCGATGAGGAAGCGGCGCTGGAAGTTTACGATCAGGACAACAGCATCGACAGCGAATATAAAAAGCTGCTGAGCTATACCGCCGATGAAATGTCGCGCTCGGGGGATTCCATGGAAGACTGGCTGGAAATCCTCTGGGCATTACGTTCGTTGGAACGGATAGGGGATCGCTGCAAGAATATTTGCGAATATGTGGTGTCGCTGACCAGTGGTCGCGATGTGCGCCATACGCCACTGGAGAATTTGCAACAAACTTTGGATAACCTCAGCGACAGTTAACAGCGCGGATGGTTGTCTTAAATCTGTAATATAAATGACATATTTGATTTAATAACTCAAGTTTCGGGGTTCAAAAACAGCAGAAATTATAGCTTAAGTTACTGAATAGTATAAATAAAAATAGCCTTTTCGTGGTATAATGTTAGTTGTCTAGACATAACAA
>NZ_CAJXQY010000143.1 GCF_913058315.1 uncultured Alteromonas sp.
AAGCCCAGGCTTACACCAATTACAATGGCGCCGATAAAAGTGAAAATCATAGTTATGACTTAATCGTCAGCGGGATTTTAAGGTAACACTTGCCATTGTCTTCCGCCGGCGGCATCTGGCCAGCTCTGACATTGACCTGAATAGCCGGGAACAACAGCTTAGGCACCGCCAGCGTTGCATCCCGTGCTTCCCGCATGGCCACAAAGTCGGCCTGACTCACGCCGTCTTTCACATGGATATTGTTGCGACGCTGTTCAATAACCGAGGTTTCCCAGGCGAAATCATCGCGTGTTGCGCTTTTATAGTCGTGGCCAACAAACATCCGGGTGGGCTCTGGCAGGGCGAGAATTTTGCGAATAGACTGATATAACGTTTGCGCGCTGCCATTGGGGAAATCTGCCCTGGCTGTACCATAGTCGGGCATAAAAAGGGTATCGCCAACAAACACGGCATCTTCAATGTAGTAAGAGACACAGGCCGGGGTATGCCCGGGGGTATGCAGCACTTCCATATCAAGGTGACCCAGCGTTATCACCTCACCATCAACAAACAGCTGATCAAACTGACTCCCATCAGTCAGAAACGTGCTTTCCAGGTTATAAATCGTTTTGAAAGTGGATTGTACGCGGCGAATGTGATCGCCTACACCAATCAGACCACCCAGCTTGTCTTTAATGTAGGGCGCGGCAGTCAGATGATCGGCATGGGCGTGGGTTTCCAGGATCCACTCCAGCGTTAAGCCATTTTTGTCAACGTAACTGACAACTTTGTCAGCAAACTCATGGGAAACGGCCCCGGCGGCAGCATCATAGTCAAGCACTGGATCGATAATAGCGCAGCTGTTAGTGGCGCGGTCAGTCACCACGTAGGTCACGGTAAACGTGGGCTCATGGAAAAATGGCGTGATTTGAATTTTGCTCATTTGCCGGTTCTCTGTATCAAAGTAAAATAGGTCATTACGTTGATACAGCAAAAGCTTTGCCAGCTGGCAGGTCTTAACCTTATAGAGCCTAAACCCACCTTCATTAAACCAAGCAAAATATTGATTTACGTGAATTTATTTTATTTATGGTTTTTCAGTTTTGGTGGCATAATTCACATTCTGTAGTGAAGAGTGGGTACCCTCTGCCTGCCTTCCAGATGATTTTTTCTTACCCTTATGCGTTAGCTCGCAAACCCAGCTAATCACTGGTTGTTTTGCACATAGTGTGGAGCAGTTATATGTTGTCTTGTGTGGATTGTGGTGCCTGTTGCGCCACCTTTCGGGTGTCTTTTTACTGGGCTGAGTCCGATCCCTTTGCCGGTGGTTCGGTGCCGGCAGAACTGACCACTAAAATTTCACCTAATTTAGTTTCCATGGCCGGTACTAATCAACCCAACCCCAGGTGCGTAGCCCTGAAAGGGGAAATTGGCACACAGGTGAGTTGCAGTATCTACGCGCAACGCTCCTCTACCTGCCGGGAATTCGAGGCCGGTTCAGCCGATTGTTTAAAAGCCCGGTTTAAACATGGGATCACCGATGATGTGATCCCTATCCGCGTAGCCTGATGGAATTAGCTTACAGGACTTAGTATCAGCGTGTCTTTACATTGCAGTTCAGCCGGATACACGTGACTGGCAATAATGATAAGACGCGTTGCAGCGTCCTGTTGTAACAGGCTAACCAGCTGACTAACCGCTGCTCCATCGAGCCCCTCAAAGGGTTCATCCAGCAGCCACACCGGTGAGTGGATAAGCATTGCTCGTGCTATGCCTAAGCGCTTGCGCTCGCCGCCTGATAATACACGGCCACCCGGGCCGAGCCACTCACCCAGGTCGTTAAGCTGAGCCAGGCCAACTTTGCTCAGTACGTCATTAAGCTGCGTAGCCGAAAAGTCCCGGCCCAGGGTCAGGTTATGTCTGAGCGTGGCGGCGAGGATCACCGGTTGCTGCTCCAGATATAGCCAGCCTTCAATCAGGCCCTCCCCCGGCGCTTCATCATCACAAAGACGTTGCCCATGGCTGGCTACTAACCCGCTGATAGCCTGCAATAACTGGGACTTGCCTGCGCCGCTTGGTCCGCCAACCAGATAAAGACCGCAGACATCAAACTCCGCCGTCACTTTTTGTTCGGGTAGGTTCACAGAACCAAAGTCTGTCAGTTTGAGCGTGTCAGACAGTGGTACGGCGTCTGTCAGTTGCAGAGGCTCTACTGGTAGTGTTTTAAGTGCCTGTTTGCCCTGCACATAACGGTTCAGCGCGGGCTGACCATTGAAGGAACGGCCCAGCCAGTCACCGGCGCTGAGCAACAGCATGGGCACCACCAGCAACAGCGGGTTACCGCCGTCACCTTCAAGCTGAGTATGGATAGCCAGATAAATAATCATCAGCATCAGCGCCCAGGCAAGCCCCTGAAACACCCACATACTCTGCAAAGTAAGCCGCTGCTGACTGGTTTCAGTCTGCCACAACGTTTGTGCGGAGGGTAACTGCGCTAACTGCTCTTGCACTGTTTTTAAATGCCAGATGGCCACACTTCTGAGCACCACATCGGATTGCTCTCTGAAATTATGCTCCTGAAGCACCTGAACCTTAGCTAAAGTAAGCCCTTGCATACAGAGTACAGCCATGATCATCAGCCATATAACGCCAAGTGCTATTGTCCAGCCAGCAAAAGGGAAATCCAGCACCAGCAGCGTTACTGCGCTCACCATCAGCATGAGTAGAGCTGAGGCCTGCTGAGAAACCCAGCCGACCCACACCGCAGCAATAGCCTCGGTATGACTGGCCAGCGCTTCGACTTCCTCACTGCGCTGGCGGATCTGCGCGGCAAACAGCCGTTCAAATAGTTGCACGCGAAGCAACGAGGTAAGTTGCAGTAAGTGCTTGTGACCTACCCACATATGAGCATAGCCACTACCAATGCGTAACAGCGCCAGGGCTCTGATCACTACCGCCGGCAGCATATAGTTAAAATTCACCGGAGCCACAGCGCAGGCGGCAATAAACCAGGAAGAAACCATTAAAATCGCCAGCCCGGCACCGCCGTGCAGCACTGCCAGTAACACGGTAATAAAGGCTTTCACGAAATTGCCTCCCCGTGCGTTTGCTGCACCCTGCGGTTTTCCACCTGCCAGGTTCGGTTAAACCAGTCATCCGGTAACGCCTTGTGGGAAACCCATAACACGGTTCGCCCGTGCCCCAGGGAATGAATAAGCTGGCTAAGGCTGTGATGCTGCGCTTCGGGTAGATGCGCAGTGGGCTCATCGAGCAGCCACACCGGCGCGTCAGACAGTAACAAGCGCGCAAGAGCCAGACGCTGCGCCTGTCCGCCCGAGATAGCAGGCACTTCCGCCAGCGGCGTATCGAGCCCGGCCGGCAGCGAGTCCAGCCATGGCTTAAGCTCCACTTCACTAAGTGCCTGTTCCAGTCTGGCGGTGGTAAAAGTGCGCTGATAATTAAGATTTTCCCGCAGCGTGGCGGGTAACATTACCGGGTGCTGAGTAAGCATAGCCACCCGACAAGGCAGACGATAATCCCCCGCCCGCTGGCCAGCCAAGGCTTCCAGTAACAGGGATTTACCACTGCCAGACGGCCCGGTTACGGCTACCCAGTCTCCAGGCAGCAACGTTAATGACTGGCTGGCAAGCAGGTTATCCGCCAGTTGTAAGCTAAACTGCTGCGGCTCGGTGAGTTCGTTAGCCGGTTCATCCAGCTGCCCGGCATCCAGCGTCGCAAGCCAGTCGCCAGCCGCATCGCGCGCAGCTTCAGCCTCGGCCTTCTGATGGTAAAACTGCCCCAGCGCTTTAAGTTCAGAAAACAGCAATGGCGCGGTAAGTAACAACCATAAGCCAGAATGCAGCGTAAGCACCGGGCCTAACGAGAACTCGCCCAATAAACTAAAGCCAATAAACACCGCAATTAAGGCAACGGCGATGGTCGAAAAGAAATCCAGTACGGTATTGGATAAAAACGCCACGCCAACCACTTTCATGGTGCGTTCGTTCAGGTCGTCACTGGCTTGTTTTAAAATCTTTTGTTCAATCTGATGGGTGCGAAAACTGGCCAGTAACCCCAGCGCCGTGAGGCGATCAACAAACAGGCTGCCGAGCCGGGTGAGGGCAACAAAGTGTTTCCGCTGAAGCGCCGCAGCGCCCTTACCCACCAAAATCATAAACAGCGGGATGAGCGGCAATGTGATTAGCAGGCTGCCCCCCACCACCGGGTTAACCACCAGAATAAACAGCAGCGCGAAAAACGGCGTAAGCACCGCCACGTATTGTTGCACCTGATAGTCGTAGCGCCAGTGAGCCAGCGCGCTGATGTGGCGGGTCCATACCGATTGCCAGAAGTAAGCCGAATGGGTGCCGACTAACGAGGTTTGCTCTGCCACCAAACGCTCGGCAAAGCGCTTTTCAAGGCCATTAAGTAAATCGGTTTTAGCCTGCAAGGTGCGCCGATAAGCATCGTCCTGCAGTAGCCAGGCCAGTAATAACGCAGCCGCCAGACCCAGCCAGTCACTCATATCCGGCTGCTGAGCCAGCACCACCCAATCGTGCATCATCGCGGCAAACAGCCAGTAACCGGCAATTAAACACAGGAGTCGGGTGGTTTTTATGGCCACCAATAAAAACAAGGTGCTGCGCGATGCAACACCCTGTTTAATGACGGTGGCATTAAACCACCGTGGCAGGGACGGGTTCTCGTTCACTACTGATCTTCTGAGTCTTCAGGACGATCCAAATTCTCAGTCGATTCTAACCACATGGCATTAATAATGCCAAATGAACAAGCCAGCAACACACCTAATATCCAGGTAAAATACCACATGTTCTGTTCTCCTTAATAAATCGCGTGAGATGAGTCTAAGTCGCTGTTTTTAATGCGACCACGCATTACATAAAAGCCGTATGCGGTATAGCTCAGTACAATAGGAACAAATACACAGGCGACACCAAACATAATTTTCAGGGTCATTTCACTGGATGTTGCATCCCACACGGTTAAGCTTGCCACCGGCATGGTAGTGCTTGGCATCAGGAATGGGAACATTGAGAAGCCCGCAGTCAGAATAATCCCGGTCATCATCAGCGCGCTGCTCACAAACGCCCAGCCACCGCGGCCTGCTTTGGAGAAGAAAGCGCAGGCTAATCCTGCACCAATACCTAACAGAGGCGCCACTACCATCCAGGGGTATTTGCTGTAATTAGCCATCCATGCACCGGCCTCAACCGCTACTTCCTTTCTAAGCGGGTTAGACGTAGCCATAGTATCCACTACAGAAGTCACCACAAAACCATCCAGACCAAAGGCAACCCAAAGGCCAGCCAGTATAAACAGCACGACCGTTACCAGAGACAGAATGACGGAGACGGCCCGAGCCCGAACCTCAATAAAGCTATCGGTTTTCATTTGCAGCCAGGTGGCACCATGGTTAAGGATCATCGCCACTGACACCAACCCAGCGACCAGTGCAAACGGGGTAAGCAAACCAAAGAATGAACCGGTGTAAGTCGCTTTTAGGTTACCATCCAGCTCGAAAGGCACGCCCAACAGCAAATTACCAAAGGCAACGCCAAAGATTAACGCAGGGACAAAGCCCGAAGTAAACAATGCCCAGTCCCAGCTGGTACGCCAGCGTTTGTCCGCCAGCTTGCTGCGAAAATCAAAACCCAGCGGACGCATCCATAAGGCGATCAGCACCAGCGCCAAAGCCAGATAGAACCCCGAAAAAGCAGTCGCGTAAATCATTGGCCACGCAGCAAAAATAGCACCGCCAGCGGTGATAAACCAAACCTGATTTCCATCCCAGTGTGGACCCACCGTGTTGATCATTACCCGGCGTTCGTCGTCGGTTTTGCCAATCAGGGTAAGCAGTGCGCCAACCCCCAAATCAAATCCATCAGTAATGGCAAAGCCTATCAGCAATACGCCAACCAGCACCCACCAAATTACTCGTAGTACTTCATAATCAATCATGCGTTTGCTCCTTGAGTGCCCAGGCCAATTGCATCGTCCAGTTTAGTGTCATCTTCCGGTGGGACCGGTCCTTTTTTGGCGTATTTTTTCATCAGATAGAAGCCAATCACGAACATCGTTGCATAGAACAGAGTGTAAGCCACCAGCGTAGTCACCACGTCTGAAACAGACAGGTTCGACACTGCGGTGTGCACTGGTAACACTTCGGCGATAGACCAGGGCTGACGGCCATATTCAGCCACAAACCAACCCGCTTCAGAGGCAATCCACGGCAGCGGTAAAGCCCACAGGGCCGATTTCAGCAACCACCGGGGCTTAGTGATCTGGTGCTTAGTGCTGTAATAGAAAGCTGCGATAAAGAGTGCCAGCATCAGAAAACCCGCCAGAACCATTAAACGAAATCCGTAAAACAAGGGAGCAACCGGCGGAATGCTGTAATTCACGGCTTTCTCCAGCGCCTCAGGGGTTGGCTGAGTGATGTCATCGGCAAATGGCTCGAGTAACAAGGCATAACCCAGGTCGTCTTTATTCCGCTCAAACATATCCAGCTCAGCAGGTGTCGCGGTGCCGTTTTTGACCTTTTCGAGCTGCTTTTGCGCCTGCACGCCAGATAAAATGCGAACCCGGTGCATCTCTTTGAGATCCTTGATACCAGTCACTTCCTCGTCCAGTGAACGGGTAGCAATGATGCCCATTAACCATGGAATTTGGACGGCGTAATCCATTTTCTCCCCTTCATCATCGGGAATACCTAAAATGGTAAAGGGAGCCGGAGCGTGATGAGTTTCATATTCAGCTTCAACCGCGGCCAGTTTAACTTTCTGCACGTCACCAATTTCGTAGCCGCTTTCATCACCGAGCACAATCACCGACAGCGTGGCGGCCAGACCAAAACTCGCCGCAATCGCAAAGGAGCGACGGGCAAAGGCGATATGTTTATGCTTAAGCAGATAGTAGCTGGAGATGGCCAGTATGAAGATTGCGCCGGTCACATAGCCTGCCGAGACAGTGTGAACAAATTTCACCTGTGCCACGGGGTTAAAAATCACTTCGCTAAAGCTGGTCATTTCCATCCGCATGGATTCGGTATTAAATGTGGCGCCTACCGGATTTTGCATCCAGCCATTGGCGATTAAAATCCACAACGCCGAGAAGTTAGACCCAATCGCTACCAGCCAGGTAGCCATTAAGTGCTTCACCTTTGACATCTTGTCCCAACCAAAGAAGAACAAGCCCACAAAAGTGGATTCCAAAAAGAACGCCATTAAGCCTTCAATGGCCAGCGGCGCGCCAAAGATATCGCCCACGTAGTGAGAATAATAAGACCAGTTCATACCGAACTGGAACTCCATCGTAAGCCCGGTTGCAACGCCAATAGCAAAATTGATCCCAAACAATTTGCCCCAGAACTGGGTCATTTGTTTGTAGATTTCTTTACCGGTCATCACATATACCGACTCCATGATGGCTAACAGAAACGTTAACCCCAGGGTTAGCGGGACAAAGATAAAGTGGAACATTGCTGTTAAAGCAAATTGTAACCGCGATAGTTCTATCAACGTATCGCTCATGAGACTCTCCTTTGATATTTCAAAATAAAAACTGGGGGTGACCACCAACAGAATGACAACAAGTCGTGCTGACAAGCTGAATCCGGCTCGATATATAAGGCCCGGCGGCCCTGATGTTCATCACTTTGCATAACTTGCGCCAACCACGAAAAACCAAGCAACCCATTGATATAAATGGATTAAATTATATTCATTTGAATGTATGGTGGAAATCTACTAAGCAAATTGACACCGGCCTGCCATATTTGTCAGTTAGCTGTCATAACTGGCAGGCCTGATCATCAGAGAAGTGCTATGAAGATACTGTAATCCGGGAGGTTAATAATTGATCGCGGTCAAGCAACTGAACCGACTAATATTTTGCCGAAATCTGGTGTGAGTAAGCGGGCAAACTGCCCGCTTATTAACGGTGGTAACGGGGGGAAATTACTGAATAGCAAAAGTGCGATGACAGGCATTACATACCTGCATCAAATCCACGACATGCTGGCGTACCTCGTCTTCGCTCAGCTGTGGATCCTGGATTGCCTGCCAGTGTGGCCGCATACTCTGCGCCATTGCGCGAAAAGCCTGCGGTATTTGCTTGCCCAACCCTTTAGGGCGATTCGCCTGCTCGCGGGTTTGCAGGTTCGCGATACGCTGGCGAAGCTCCTCCCGCTTGCCTTCCAATAGCAATTGCTGGGTATCGGTTAGCGCTTCAAGCATGTCGCGCATATGACCCAGCACAAACGATTTTTGCTCCTCGTTAAGCGTTACAGCCATACGCTCATCAGCGGCCAGCGCATTTGCCGCTGGCCATGTCAGGCAAAGTGTCACCAGCAGCGCACTAAGAGAGCCCTTTGCCATGTTATTCTCCAGCCTGATAGGTCACCGTAAAAGCACCGCGTAAATCTCCCGCGGCAAAGCCGGTTGCCTCATCATCCGGGTATTGCTGTTTGATGGCTTCCTTCACTGGTTCTGCCAGCGACACGCCATGACAGTTGAGGCATAAGCCGCCAGTCATAATTGGCGCCATAAAACGATATTTACCGGCTGCTTCATCAACATGAACTGTTGCCAGGGCGCCGGGCTCCAAACCCTCCTCCAGCCCTTTCACCATGGCCATCAGCGATGATTTCTCCCAGCTGTCTGCCCGGTTTTGCGGGTTGCGTACTTTCAACGCGGTGCGCCCTACCTGCCAGCCATCGGTGCTGAGTTGTGCTGCTATAGCCGGCGCGATGTCCTTACACACCTGAACACCATTAGGTAACCCGCCGGCTTTTACCGCCTGCTGCAGGTTTTGTTTCAGCGTTTTGCCCAGTTGCATGGCCTTCTGCTTCGCCTGCGTTTTAAACTCTGCTTCGCTAAGCTGTTGGGCCTGAGCGGCCAGGGGGAGCAATAAGCACCCCATTAACACTGCTTTCTTAGTGAGTCTGATCATTTGTCATCCTGCTCCAGTCTTTCGATACCCAGTGCCTTCAACACGTATTTCTCGTATACAGGTTCGCTGGTACCGGTTTTCATCTTACGCATGAAATATTTTTCAAAGGCAATCTTAGCCAGATGCACCCATTTACCCTTTTTAAACCAGGTAACGTTACGCGGCGGAATTTGCGGCATAGCTACAAATGCGGCACCGGTGTCGCCCATATCAGCCAAACAAATTGCATGCCAGGTGCCTTTGGTTGAAGGCGGTTTATCGTCCACAATGATGGACTTCATATTATGTGCAATGGCCGTCATCATGGTTTCAATCATATACCCGGTTTTCGGCGTGCCGGTAGGCACCGGTGTTGCTTCAACCGGCGGAATTGCAACACAAACACCCCCTGAGAAAATATTCGGGTACTTCGGTGAGCGCTGGAACTCATCAGTGATCACAAACCCTTTGGGGTTACACAACCCTTCCACATTGGCTACCGCGGGCACCCCGCCGAACGGCGGGATCAACATGGAATGACTGAAAGGTTCTTCATAAGTATATTCCACCTCGCCCTTACGGTTGAGCTCAGAGACGTGCATCATCCCCTCTTCCACCTTGTCGACCTGAGCGTTACAAATCCACTTGATATTACGGTTGCGCAATTCCGATTCGAGCATCGATTTAGAATCGCCCACGCCGCCCAGGCCAAGGTGACCAATGTAGGGTTCACTGGTCACAAAAGTCATCGGCACTTTATGACGGATCTTCGCGTCGCGCAGGGCCTTATCCAGAATAAAAGCATACTCATAAGCCGGGCCAAAACAGCTAGCCCCCTGAAACGAGCCCACCACCACCGGGCCGGGATTAGCCACCAGCTTTTCAAAGTCGGCATAACACTGTTCAGCATGATCCAGCGTACACACTGACTGAGTGAACCCTTGCGGACCCGCACCTTCAATCTGGTCGAAGGCCAGACGCGGACCCGTGGCGATAATAAGGTAATCATAGTCAATGATTTCGCCTTCGCCGGTGACCAGCTGATTAGTATCAGCATCAATCTTATCGACCCGGGCACACTTGAAACCGATTTTCTTTTTCGCCAGATATTTTTCGATTGGCATGGTAACCGCCCCGGCTTCCCGCCAGCCTACGGCAACCCAGGGGTTAGAAGGTACGAACCGGAATTCCTGCCGTTCGTTTACCACCATTACCTCATGCTCTGCACCTAACGCTTCCTTTACTTCGTAGGCCGCTGGCATGCCACCGGTTCCTGCACCTAACACCACTATTTTTGCCATAATCATTCTCTTTTATCGTTATTGACTCTGCTAGCATTGCCACACTATTGACTAACAAAACCGTTGAACAAACCTGTCTGTTAACAAGTTATTTACCAATATTCGTGCCATTGTGGTGTAAACATAGTAGGATGATGTTTTATATTAGATTTTTAATATATTAATAAACAAAACGGCTTGTTAAGCACTTTAAGCTGTGTCAGATTTGACAAACAAGCGCAGCGTTGAGCTGCCATATTTGTCTCAGGAGAGGGTTGTTATGAACGCGTCGCTTATTCAGTCAATGATTAACGCCATTGATAAACCGGCGATATTCATTACTAACGATTACATTATTCAGGCCGTAAATGACGCCTACCGTGAGACCTATGATACGGAAGTCATTGTTGGTAACAGTACCTGTTATGCGGTTTCCCATCGCAACGATGCGCCGTGCGATAAGCGCGGTGAAGAATGCCCGCTGTCACAGTGTCAGCAAACCCACCGCCCCAGCAGCGTAGTCCATATACATAACACTAAAGACGGCAAAACCTACTGCGATATTTTAATGAAGCCAGTGCGGGATGAAGATGGCATGACCATCGGATACCTGGAAATCCTCGATCGCATCAGCTATGCCGCTGCCGACTCTCAGAAAAACAAAATGATTGGCGGCTCCGACAATTTCAAGCAAATGCTTAACCGCATTAACCGCGCTGCGCAATCAGAGATCGCCGTGTTACTGCAGGGTGAAACCGGAGCCGGTAAGGAATTGGTAGCCCAGGCCGTGCATCAATCCAGTCGTCGCAAAGACAAACCTTTTGTGGTGATTGAATGTACCGGCCTCAATGAAAGCCTGTTTGAGTCGGAACTGTTTGGCTATGAAAAAGGCGCTTTCACCGGCGCAACCAACAGCAAAAAAGGCCTGATTGAAGTGGCCAACGGTGGTACCGTGTTTTTTGACGAGATTGGTGATGTGCCACTTAACATGCAGGTAAAACTGCTGCGCTTACTGGAAACTCAGTGTTACCGGCCGGTTGGTGGATTAAAACAGAAAAAGGCGGATTTCCGCCTGGTATGTGCCAGCCACAAAAATCTGCTGGCCATGGTGGAAAAGGGCGAGTTTCGCCAGGATCTGTATTTCCGTATTGCCGGTTTTCCTATCTACCTTCCCGCCCTGCGTGAGCGAAAATCAGATATCCCTTTGCTATGTAAACATTTTCTCGCTGGCAGCGAACATCGCCACAAGCATTTTAGCGAACGCACCTTACAAACCCTGTCGCAGTATAGTTTTCCGGGCAATATCCGCGAGCTCAAGAGTATTGTGGAGCAAGCCGCGCTCATGTCGAACGATGACGACATCCTGGTGAGCGATCTGCCGCCGCAAATTCTTGGCGTTGGCCCAACCGAAACTCAGGCCGTAGCAGAAGATATAATGCCGCTTGAACAGGCCGAACAGGTATATCTGGAGAAAAT
>NZ_CAJXQY010000144.1 GCF_913058315.1 uncultured Alteromonas sp.
ATAAATGAGCGTTTACGGGATGTGATAGTAGGTCGTGATGGATCGGTATATATACTGACAGACGGCGAGCGCGGCCGGTTAATGCGTTTTTCCCCGTTGCGGGCAGAAAACGTACCGGAACACAGTTTGCGCTAAGACAGGCTGAATATCCGTAAAAGCTAGCAGAAATACGGTTGTTACCCCGGTGGTTACAACAATAGTCTGGCTGAATAGCGGCTATAAGTCTGCGAAACTGCATAAAAATTCAAATTCGTTATATATGCCGTTATAATTCCGGCGTTTAAATAGTCACTTCCTGCTCCGGGACCGTTCGAATTGGCAGGAATAACCATGAGGAAAACATCGTGTTAGAAGAATATCGCAAACACGTAGAAGAGCGTGCTGCTGAAGGAATCCCACCAAAACCGTTAAACGCGGAACAAGTGGCCGAATTAGTAGAATTACTGAAAAATCCACCTGCAGGCGAGGAAGAGTTTCTGCTGGAACTGATTTCTGAGCGTGTACCTCCTGGTGTTGACGAAGCCGCTTACGTAAAAGCCGGTTTCTTAAGTGCCATTGTTAAAGGCGAAGTGAGCTGTGATCTGATCAGTAAAGAAAAAGCGGTTGAGTTGCTAGGCAACATGCACGGTGGCTACAACATCGCGACCCTGGTTGAGTTACTTGACGATGCTGCATTAGCGCCACTGGCCGCCAAAGAACTAAAGCACACGCTGCTGATGTTTGATGCGTTCCACGACGTAGAAGAAAAACACAAAGCCGGTAACGAATTAGCCACTGACATCATCAAGTCATGGGCAGAAGCTGAGTGGTTTACCTCTCGTCCACAAATGGCCGACAAAATCACTTACTCAGTATTTAAAGTGACCGGTGAAACTAACACCGATGACTTATCTCCTGCACCTGATGCCTGGTCACGTCCTGATATCCCTCTGCACGCCTTAGCGGCTTACAAAATGACTCGTGATGGTTTAGAGCCAGAAGAGCACGGCGTAAAAGGCCCAATGAAGCAAATCGAAGAAGTGAAGGCTAAAGGCCATCCGGTTGCATTCGTGGGTGACGTAGTAGGTACGGGTTCATCTCGTAAATCAGCGACTAACTCGGTACTGTGGTTCTTCGGTGAAGATCTGCCAGGCGTGCCTAACAAGCGCGGCGGCGGTGTTTGTATTGGTTCTAAAGTAGCGCCAATCTTCTTCAACACCATGGAAGATGCCGGCGCGTTGGTCTTTGAAGCTGACGTAGAAAAAATGAACATGGGTGATGTTATCGACATCTATCCGTTTGAAGGCAAAATCACTAACGCCGAAACCGGCGAAGTACTGGCTGAGTACGACTATAAGTCTAAGGTTATCCTGGATGAAGTTCGCGCTGGTGGCCGTATTAACCTGATCATCGGTCGTGGCTTAACAGAAAAAGCCCGTGAAGCATTAGGTTTAGAGCCTTCTGAGCTGTTCCGTAAGCCTGAGCAACCAGCAGACTCGGGTAAAGGTTTCTCACTGGCGCAGAAAATGGTTGGTAAAGCTTGTGGCGTTGAAGGTATCCGCCCTGGTACTTACTGTGAGCCTAAGATGACTACCGTTGGTTCTCAGGATACCACAGGTCCTATGACCCGTGACGAACTGAAAGACCTGGCGTGTCTTGGCTTTACTGCCGATTTAACCATGCAGTCTTTCTGTCACACTGCCGCTTATCCTAAGCCGGTAGATATCGACACTCAGCACACTCTGCCTGACTTCATTATGAACCGTGGCGGTGTTTCTCTGCGTCCTGGTGACGGTATCATCCACAGCTGGTTAAACCGTATGTTACTGCCTGATACCGTAGGTACTGGTGGTGACTCACACACCCGTTTCCCACTGGGTATTTCATTCCCGGCTGGTTCTGGTCTGGTTGCTTTCGCAGCGGCTACCGGTGTGATGCCTCTGGATATGCCAGAGTCCATTCTGGTTCGCTTTAAAGGTGAGCGTCAGCCTGGTATCACGTTACGTGACCTGGTACATGCGATTCCTTTATACGGTATCAAGCAAGGCCTGCTGACGGTAGAGAAGAAAGGTAAGATCAACCAGTTCTCTGGTCGTATCCTTGAAATCGAAGGTCTGGAAGACTTAACGGTTGAGCAGGCATTCGAGCTGTCTGATGCGTCTGCTGAGCGTTCTGCTGCTGGTTGTACTATCAACCTGTCTGAAGAGTCTATCGCTGAGTACCTGCGTTCTAACATCACCATGCTGCGTTGGATGATCAACGAAGGTTATGGCGACCCACGTACGCTTGAGCGTCGTGCTCAGAAGATGGAAGAGTGGCTGGCTAACCCAAGCCTGATGCGTGCCGATGCGGATGCTGAATACGCTGAAGTGATTGAAATCGACCTGGCAGAAATCAAAGAGCCAATCGTATGCTGCCCGAATGACCCGGATGATGCCAAAACATTGTCTGACGTTGCTGGCGACAAGGTTGATGAAGTATTCATCGGTTCTTGTATGACTAACATCGGTCACTTCCGTGCCGCAGGTAAACTGCTGGATAACTACGGTAAGACACTGCCTACCCGTCTGTGGATTTCTCCTCCTACCAAGATGGATAAAGCCCAGCTGATGGAAGAAGGTTACTACAACATCTACGGTCGCGTAGGTGTACGTACAGAAATGCCAGGCTGTTCACTGTGTATGGGTAACCAGGCACGTGTAGACGCCGGTACTACTGTACTGTCTACTTCTACCCGTAACTTCCCTAACCGTTTAGGTGATGGCGCGAACGTATACCTGACTTCTGCGGAACTTGCAGCGGTAGGTGCAATCGTTGGTCGTCTGCCAACTGCGGCGGAGTACATGGAATACGCTGGTAAGATCGACTCAATGGCAGCCGATGTATACCGCTACCTGAACTTCGATAAGATGGAAAGCTTCAAGAAAGCAGAAGAAGAGGCCAAGGCTAAGATCATTCCAACGTTGAATGTTGCCTGACTTGACGTATAAACTAGCAAGCCGGGCACCGTAAGGGCCCGGCTTTTTTTATGTCTGTATGTTAGGTAATTAAAAGGGAATATAAATGGGATCGCGCACTATAATAAACGCCAAACTCATGGCCTCAGCACTCCTGATCGCTGGCCTGTTGCTGAGTGCCTGTAACGTAAACGCTGTTGATTTTGAATCTGCGCGCATAGAAATTAACGACATGACACTGCAGGTGGAATTTGCCCAAACGTTTGAACAACGGGCGCAGGGCCTGATGTTTCGCAAAACATTGTGCGAAAGCTGCGGCATGTTGTTTGAGTTTGATCCCGAAAAACAAGCAAGCATGTGGATGAAGAACACCTTCGTTCCACTGGATGTGGCATTTATCGACAGAAACGGCGTGATTACTGATATAAAACCACTGCAACCACAGGACTTAACGTCTGTAGGTGCCTCAAAAGTGGTGAAATACGCGCTAGAAATGAACCAGGGCTGGTTTGCTAAACATGGTGTCCATGTTGGCGACCAACTGATTGTCAATCCATCACGCTGATTTGAACAGCGTACAAACGGAGAACACCGTGAGTAAGGCGTTAACTATTGCAAAATTTGGCGGCACCAGTGTTGCCAACTATGCTGCTATGCAAAACTGTGCCCGCATTGTTGCTGGCAACCCAGGCACTCGTATCGTGGTGGTAAGCGCCGCCGCAGGTATTACCAATCATCTGGTCGACCTGGCGCATAAAGCGATGACCCAGGAACAAATTGCCGAAGTCTGTCAGGCGATTACCGATATTGAGTTTAAAATTCTGAATGAGTTAAAAGACCGGGACAGTGTTTCAGCTAAGCTGGATGACCTGCTTGAAGAAGTCAGGAAACTCGCTTTTCACGAAGAAATTCTGCACCGCGCCGATCTCAAGGACCAACTGCTGTCGATGGGTGAGCGCATGTCATCACTGATGTTCAGCGCCGTACTGGCGGAGCAGAACGTAGCGACCATGAATTTTGATGTGCGCAAGGTACTGCGTACCGACAGTGAGTTCGGTGCGGCGACACCGCAACTGGAAGCCATTGCCGAAAACGCTCAGGCTTTGCTGAAGCCTGAAATTGACAATGCCATTGTGGTTACACAGGGCTTTGTGGGAGCCGACGAAGAAGGTCGCACTACCACATTGGGTCGTGGTGGTTCAGACTTTACCGCCGCGCTGCTTGCCGAAGCCATTGATGCTGAAGTCTGTGAGATCTGGACCGACGTTACCGGTGTTTACACCACGGATCCACGCATTACGGCGGCGGCTCACCCGTTACCGGAGCTTAGCTTTGAAGAAGCCGCGGAAATGGCAACCTTTGGCGCTAAGGTGCTGCATCCGGCCACTATGGAGCCGGCAGTTCGTAAAGACATCAAAGTGTTTGTTGGCTCCAGTAAAGAGCCGGAAAAAGGCGGTACCTGGATTGTTAAAGACTGTGAAAACGAGCCGCCGTTTCGTGCCCTGACCCGCCGCAAAGAGCAGGTAATGGTTACCGTTAAAACACCTAAGATGATGTATGCTCAGGGCTTCCTGCAGCAGGTGTTTGCGATTATTGCCAAGCATAAGCTCAGTGTAGACCTGGTAACAACGTCTGAGATATCGGTATCTTTTACCCTGGATAACCCGGCCAATTCCGTGGCGCAGCGCTTAAATCGTGAGACCATAGCTGAGCTGGAAACCATCTGTGACGTGACTGTGGAGCATGGTTTTGATTTGGTTACTGTAGTGGGTAATCACATGCAAACCAGTAAAGGCGTATCGAGCCGTATTTTTGCGGCGGTGTCTGACTATAACCTGCGAATGATTTGCTTTGGTGCTAACCCGCACAATATTTCATTCCTGGTGAACGAATCCGACAGTACCGAAATCGTTACCGTGCTGCATAAAGAGCTCTTCGAGTAAGAGCGACAAAAGCTAAAGCTTAGCTAAAACCAAATAAAGGGGTCAGAGTTAATTAATTCCTAAAAGATTAATTAACTCTGACCCTTTTATTTTATTACTGTTCTTCCTCATCTGCATCATTTACCCAACGGTTACGACCGGTTCGTTTAGCCCGGTATAGCGCTTTATCAGCGGCTTCAATTGAGGGCAGGGTAAGGCTGCCGTCCTGTTGCTGGCCAACAGAAATACCAATACTCACCGTAACGTGGTCGGCAACTCCACTAAAATCATGGGGGATCTGAGCATTCTTAAATGCATCCAGAATGTGTTTTGCTACCGTTACCGCTCCCTGGGTATCGGTGTCGGGCAGTAATACGGCAAATTCCTCGCCGCCGTAACGGGCCAGAATATCGGTTTTTCTGGGCATTTGTTGTTTAATCAGATTGGCAACTTGCTTTAAACACACATCACCCTGACTGTGACCATAGTTGTCGTTGTACTGCTTAAAATAATCCACATCGATCAGTAATACGGTTAGCGGCCAGCGTTGGCGGGTTGCCACATTGAGCGCCTGAGAATAATAATCATCAAAAGCCCGGCGGTTGGCAATGTCGGTGAGTGCATCGCGCAGGCTCATTTCTTCCAGGGTATTTTTCTGTAACTCGATAGTGCTGGCAAACCGTTCAAAGCTTTGGGCCAGTTCAGTTATTTCGTCATTGCCGGTAACAGTAATACTGTGACTTTGCCCGGTAGAGCGCCGTTGTACCTGTTTGTTTAGGGTTTTTAAACGATTGACTACTACCCGTTGGATAAACACGGCGAAGCCGATATAGGCAAACAGCAGGATGATAAACAATAAACTGGCTTGCTTAACCTGTTGCTCAACCAGCTTGGATGTGTTCGCCGCCCGGGTCAGAACAGCCTGATTTAACTGATGGGATTCGAACTCGTTTAAACGGGCATAGTCGGCAATAAGATTACGCACAAAGTTACTTCGGCCCTGAACCCGGCCGAGAATTTTAAGCTGTAACTGGCGTAAGGCGATTAATCCGGTTTCAGGATGAAGTACGGTTTCAGATAGGGCGGCAATGGCCAGTTGCGCACTTTGTTGCTGCTCGGCGGGTAACGAATCAGCAAGCGCAGAGAGTGAATTAAAACGATTGTCCAGGGCTTCCTGGCGCTGACGTATCTCGCTTAACTGATCGAGATTGGTGAGCTCTGCCGACAGCAGCATGATGCGTGAAAACAATAATTGCCAGGATGCGCTAACGGCCGCAGAGTGACCCACGAGGAGATCTTCAGTGACCTGACGTTGCAAGTGGTAGAGTTGACTTTCTAACCGTGCAATTCTGGTATTAATTGCAATGCGCTGCTTCACCAGTTGATTCAGCTCGTCGAGTTCCCGCTCAACAGAACTGAGCTGTGAGGTGATATGGTAAGTTTGTTCATGTTCTTGCGACAGTTTGTGCAGGCCATCAATCTGACGCGTAATGGTATTCGTTGCAATGCGGCGCATGGCTTCAGAATTTGCCATCGACAATTGCTCGGTGCCGCTCAGCAACAGGTTCATTTGCGAATAGAGTTTGCCGGATTGAATAACACTGGGCAGCGATTTATCCATCATCGAATTCAACGATTGTTCGAAAGAGGAAAGCTTCGAATAGGTGGTGTAGGCCAGCACCATCACGGCGACTATCAGGGTAACCAGACTTAAATTGATGATCCCCGAAAGTGAATACAACCGGGTCAGTTTAAACCCTTTTTTGATGCGCGCTTGTCCCTGCTCGTTGGTCATCTTAGCTATCTCTGCCGTTGACAAATGTTACTCTGCCTTGTGCGGTAGCAGAAAGCTCGGACTGACGGCGCAGCACACTGATCACAATGTCGGCGATCAGCGGCGTTACCTGCTGGCTGAACGGGACCTCGGTACCGCGCTTAAGGCTCTCGTACCCATCACCACCAATAGCCAGGTAGTCCGAAGTCGCGAGCGAATAAATGCGGTCTGGTTCCATTGACGCACCGTTTATCATTAAATCTTTAACGCGGTTGCCCGGCGCCGCGGACAACTGCACTTTAAACTGCATACCGGACACGTGGGGAAAACGCCCCGAGGCATCTTCCACCCGGCTCACGCCATTCTCCAGTGCCGATTTTAAATCGGCCCCGGCCACTTTGAGCACACGGATGTGGTTGCGAAATGGCAGTTCGCTGGTGATATCCTTACGGGTTAATAAATGGCCTTCGCGGTAACTGCGTTCACCGCGGATTGCCCCGCCGTTAATTAACGCCACGTCGGTATGGCTGGCTTCCCTCAATGCGTCACTGACCAGGTTGCCAAAGCCATTCTCACGGGTACGCACGGCGGCTCTGCTGGTATCCATCTCGGTGGTCAGACGGGCTACCTGCTCGCTAAGCAGCGCGGTAATTCGGTTGTCATAAGTGGCTACCTGCTCAGCAATTTCCGGATCTTTCGGAAAATCACTCAGGGGCAGGGTGGCTACTTTAAACTGAGCGTTTTCCGGCTTCCCGTCAGGCCATTGAATACTGACGCTGGCTGCGGCAGATTCGGTGGTGACTATTACGTAGTTTGGCAGCGGTTTTTCATCGCGAGCTACCGGTTCTTCATAGTAAGGATCGTTACGTAAAACTAAATCGACGCTGGCATCGTTCAACAGTTTATTGATGAACGGCAATTCGTCGGAAATCATCAGAATTACAAGCTCCGCGCCACGCTCCCGCAGGGCTGTGGCACGACTTACAATGGTGTCGTAAGGCGAGTTAATCAGCAATCTTTGCATTAAATACTCTTCTGACGAGCCACTGGCGATAACCGTGAGAATGCCTACTCTGACATCGCCGCGTTCCAGAATGATATCCTGCCAGGTCCCTTCAAGTTCACGCTTGGTCAATGGATCAGTCACATTACTTAACACCAGGGGAAAGGCGGCTTCATAGGCGCGCAGTGAGAGCTCATCTTCAAAGTAACTAAACTCCCGTTTCGCTACCCCCATGGCATCGGGCTCGATAGTGTTGAGAATATCGATAATGTGAGCACCGCGGTCGAAGGACGACAACATACTGGGGGCGAGGCTACCGCCACCGAAAAGAAACAGATTCGGTTGTTGTGTTTCTCTGGTTTGCGCAACCAGGCTGGCGAGGTTGGCGTAACTGCCGTAAGGCGGATTGTTAATTAAAGGCAGTTCGGCTGCATAAAGCACGGTAAGCTGTTTGGACTGACACTCAGTGGCAATCAAAAGTGAGCTTATGCTTATGAAAAAAATAAAGATTGTATAGGAGCGCAACACCTAAAGCTGACCTCGTTGGAGAGTACTTAACCACTTGCTATCGTAACATTGTTATTTTTATGCGGGCTAGCTAAAAAGCCATAAGCTATAAAAATTTGGCGACACGCGGTACTATTCCCTTTGTAACGATTACCAAATGATGGATAGATAAGCAATTATGATTCAGATCACGTCGACACTGACTATCGCCGAAACGGAAATAGAGCTGCAGGCTATTCGTGCCCAGGGCAGTGGCGGACAGAATGTGAATAAAGTCAGCAGTGCCATTCATTTGCGCTTTGATATTGAAGGCTCTTCATTACCAGAGCCGATTAAGCAAAAGTTGCTGAAATGCAATGACAGCCGGGTTAACTCTGATGGTGTCATGATTATTAAAGCGCAACAATTCAGAACCCAGGAGCAGAATCGCGAGGATGCCATTGCCCGGCTGGTAGACTGGATTAAGGAAAGTACCAAAGTTCAGAAAAAGCGCCGTCCTACCCGGGTCAGCAGGGCGGTGAAGGCCCGCCGCAAAGATGCAAAGCAGGCCAATAGTCAGCGCAAACAACAGCGCCAGAAAATCCGCTGGTAATCCTTTCATTACGCCGCACCCGACGAAAACCGGGTGCACGCTCTAAAAGGTATAGCGCAGACTTAATTTAACTGTGGTACCGCTATACAGGTTGTTAATGATTCGTTTTTGTTCTGACAGATAAGAACGGTCCGGGTAATTCAGAATGTTATTCAGGCTGAACCGGGCGCTCAAATGTTGGTTAAATCGCCAGCTGAAAGACTGATCCCAGACCAGGACTTTTTCTCTGATGGTGTCCTGTTGGGCATCCGCCCCAACATCATCGAGGGCTTCACTTTGCCAGGCCAGATTCGTGCTGTACCGCCATTGGTTATGCTTCACCAGCAGGTTCACCATCAGGCGGTGCTCAGCCCGTTCAGGCATAGCAATCGTGCGGTTTGCAAGGTTTGCTTCAGTATCGGAGTAGGTATAGGAAGCCTTAATTTCAATAAGCGCCAGTGCAGTTTGCGTAAACTGCTGTGACCAGTAGGTTTGCAGGCCGCGAATAAAGCCATCGGTGCCATTTTCGACCCGGGTAACATCGTACACAATCCCCTCGAGTTCTTCGGTGACTCTGGAGTCATAGAAGAAATCAGCGATATCGTTGTAATACAGCCCGGCATAGAGTTTTCCCACTTGTTCGTGCTGATATTCAATACCGGCAAACCAGTTTACGATGGTCGTGGCAAGGAGATCCGGTGAGCCTTCGGTAATGGTTCGGGTGGGTGGGTTGATACGCCGGTAACGCACTGTGTCAAAGTATTGTGGCCGCATTAACTGTTCAAAATAATTAAATTTCAAACGGGTGGAAGACGACAACTGATAGCGCAGTTCCAGTGACGGCAGCCAGTGTTCATAACGGTTGCCTCCTTCCACAAACGCGGCATCAAAATGACCGAAGGTTTCTTCGATGGTCTGGCCGGCCACGGTGACTGCCGTAATGGGGTCGCCAAGCTCGGCAATCCCGGCTTCTGTTGGCCCGCTCACCGCACCACGAGTGTGAGTCTCGGTTTTTTCAAAACGCAAACCCAGGCGCCAGAACCAGGCATCGCGTTGCTGGTAAGCGTCGACGTAGGCTGAGCTAACGGTTTCTTCACTGGTGTAAATATCCTGAATTGACTCCAGAAAAGACTGCGCCGGATTAAAATTAAACTGACCGGGATTAGCCGCCAGATAGGGCTCACCCAGTAACAGATCCATCCCTGCGGGGATCGTGGTTCTGCCTTCCATAATCGACACTGGTTGATGATTACCAAGGACTTCTGTGAGGCTGAACCTGTCGTCGGTTGCGGTGAATACAGAGCGGTAGTTTTCGTTATTGCGCTCCTTGTTGCGCCAGGTAACACCGCTGCCTAACCAGACCGGCCGCCCGGCCAGGTGAAATTGCTGGCTCCAGTCAGTTATAAAGGCGTAATCCGTGTCGGTGGTCGTTGTTAGCGTTGGCCGGTAATTGGCGAACCACGATTCATTGGTATTGAATACATCGGCGTTAGTCACCGTGGTGGTTGGCAGGTATGGATTATCAATCGAATAATTAGCGCTGAGACCCTGATCGACAAAGTTCCAAGGCAGCCAGAGGCGTTCATTTACCCAACGGCTGTAGTACAAGCCGGCCTCAAACGCGCTGGTGTCGGTTTCGTAATTCATGCCAAGGCGGTGGCGATGAATATCTCTGGCAGTTTCCATGCGGTGGAAATACCGCCGAATACGGGCTTGTGACACACCGACATCACTTAAAGTGGTGTCATCATTATCCAGTACGGCGCTTTCAATCTCCCCCGCACCAATCTGGTATTCAAGGCGGTTGCGGGTGGCAATATCGTCGTAGTTGGTCGACATGCCTTCGTAACTAAACTGAGTCTGTTCAGAAAGTACATAATCCGCACGCCATTGCATGTTAGTGCTGGTGGTATCGAAACTGTCCTGACTGTAACGAGGGAAGCCCAGCAATAAGGCCTGCTGGCCTTCAGCGCCTGGTGCTTCAATGGCCAGCCAGCGGGCTTCATAAAAATCGACAATCCGCTCCAGGCTATTTTTTTGCGCCCTGAATTGGAGCCGCCAGCGGTCAAAACCTTTTGCCAGTTTAAGGCTGCCGCCCGGTGTGTAGTCGCGGGCGACGTCCTGGTAACTCAGGTTGGCTTCAATTTCTGCAGTGTGAGCATCGGCCAGTCCTGTGGGTAAGCGAAACTGGCCACGAAAATCCACCCCTTCGGCATCTGTTACGGCGCTGAAAAAGCGCCCGGGTGTGTCGTTACCCTGATATTCAGAAGCAATGGGATTGCGCTTGAGTAAGATTCTGTCCCGCTCCCTGGCGCTCTGATTGGTCGCATCATCAGAGGGGCGTGCAACGGGCGTTGCAGTGGTTTGAGCAACAGCCGCGCCGGAAATCGACACGGAAAGCGTGGTCATAACAACAGAGAGTAACGATAGTTTATACGAGGTACCGACTGCCTTGAGGCCCCTGCGGCCTCTTCGGGTATCACTAGACATTAAATTCCCTTCAAAGAAGAACAACAAAAAATAACGGTCGTTTTCAGGCAATAGGTACTTAGTCAGTGGTCAGGCTGAGCGTGAATAGTTTTAGGTACGCCGCCGATTTGCCTTGTTCTGCTCTATGTCTGGCAGATTAAAAGGCGTAGCCGGGCTGCTTTGTAATTGTTTTTGCATACCCGCAACTGCACTGATTAGCGGCGTAAAGGTAGCTATAAATTGGCTCAAACACGAGCTGAATAAGATAAGCAGACAGTGAATAACGTTCAATGGAGCGTCACATTGTGTAAATTATACGATTGGTTAAGCGTTATAGGCATCTGGCGCAGTAAGATTGAGGATTAAGCCGTAAGCTAGCCGGTATCGGCTAAACAGGCTGGCTCACCCAAAGCAGCCCGCTTTTTATGTCGTACTTTTTAGACCCACGATATCAGGGAAGGGGGTCCCGGATATTTTCTGCGAAAATTCCGGGATGAC
>NZ_CAJXQY010000145.1 GCF_913058315.1 uncultured Alteromonas sp.
CACTAATAATAGCTTTTTCATAATTTCCTCAGATAACTTACGCATACAGTGTAACGGGAGCAAATCCTGTTCCAACAATAACTTCAGATTAATGAACGTCAGATGAATCCGCCTGACAGGCGTGGATATCAGGGAGTTGCGTAGTTTAAGGGGCTAATGGAGAAGAGGTAATGCGGCAGTAATTTCAGCGACGGCTCAATGCAAGGATTGCAATGTTTACACATTCGGCTGTTTCTAAATTGCAACACCGGCTTTTAAACCATGATGGACTCTTTAAAGAAGCGATTAATATCAATATTGTATTGAGCCGGGGTGACGGCCTTTACAATATTGATTTGCAAATCTTTACTGAGATCGACGTCTTTGGGCGTTATATAGTGCCCACCGCTAATGGAATAGAAAGTTTTAACCACCGGTCGCAAGGGCTGCTGGTCATTTTGATGCATTACCATCGCCACCCGTTGATTGGATAACTCAACCAGAGAGCCCAGCGGGTAAATGCCTATGCATTTAATAAACTGCCTTAATAACGTGGCATCAAGTTTCGTTTCACTGTCTTTCATCAGGATCTGCAGGGCTTTTTGACTCGGCATACCCGCTTTGTAACAGCGATCCGCCGTTAATGCATCGTACATGTCGGTAATCGCCAGAATACGCCCGTTATACGAAATGTCTTCACCACTCAGGCGGTAAGGGTACCCCAGCCCGTCCAATCGCTCGTGATGCTCACTGACGACTTTTATCAGGCCGGCGTCCAATTTCATTGCAGACAAAAACTCCACGCCATATTCGACGTGCTTTTTCATCACATCCATCTCAGTATCGGTGAGTCGTCCGGGTTTATGGAGGATGTCATCCGGGATCTTAATTTTACCCAAATCGTGAAGCAGACCACTGTAAGCCGCAGCTTCGATTTCTGGCTGGGACATGCCCAGTGAACGGGCGAAATGAGCCGATAAAATACCGACGTTCAGAGAATGCTCGAGTAAGTAAGTATCTTTTTCACGGATCCGTGAAAGCAGTAATAACGCATCCGGATTTCTATCCAGCGAGCCCACTAGCGTCCGTGCAAACTCTGTCGGCACAAAATCGTCAAAAGGAGTGCCGGCCTGAACGGCATCATACAGGCTTTTCTGCAGGACAATTCCCTGTTGGTATAAACTTTCCGCTTTGACCAGCTCCGCTGCAAGCGGAACCCGGGTATCCAGCTCAGGTTGTCTTTGTTCACTGGCTTTGGGTTTTGTAGCATGGGAGGACAGGTCGGTATCAATAATAAGCCGCTTTATGCCTTTGCGCTTTAACTCGTCAATAATGGCCTGACTGGTTACCCGGCCACGGGTTTTGATTTGTACCGTGCCAGCCTTTTGCTCGGCAATCTGGAGTACATACATACCGACTTCCAGTTGCTCAATGCCAATTGTTAACGATGCCATAAATACCTTGCCCAAAGAGAAGACATTAAAATGCTAACTGATGTAACAGAACATCCAACCCCGGTTCCCAACCAAATAACCTGAGGTTTACCCGATTGTTTTGAACCAGTACCTGCTCGGCTTCCAACAGTTCACGCTGAGTAGCTGCCTGAGGAGAGCCTGTTTTAAAAGCAATTTGACCGTTGCTGCGTAAAACCCGATACCAGGGTAGTGTAAGAGAGGCGGGAACATTGCGCAAACAATACCCTACGTACCGGGCACGGCCGGGTAATCCTGCAAGGTCGGCTATTTTTCCGTAAGACGCCACATTTCCGGTGGGTATAAGTCCTACCGTGTGCCAAATGCGTTCAGCTGGGGTAAGCTTATGACCATTCGTAATAGCCGACTCCTGTTTAACCATGCGCAAACACTGCCCTTGTTGTGGTTACCCTGCTCAAACTTGTCTCTGTGCCGCCGTGAAACCGGTAAATAACCGTATCGAAGTGATTATCCTGCAGCATCCTAAAGAGTCTGTTCATGCAAAAAATACCGTTAGGCTACTGAATCTTGCCCTGGCAAACATCACCATTCAGGTAGGCAAAACCGCCGCAGACTTTGCCCGACTGGCGGAAAACCTTGCCCGTAGCCCGGTTGAAACCGCGGTCTTTTATCCCGCTGAACAAAGTGTAGAACTTCACAGCCGCCCCGGCAATGATGCCCCACCGATTGAGCGTGCGATTTTTATTGATGCCAGTTGGAAACAAGCATTCGGTATCTGGCAAAAAAATAGCTGGTTAAATCAGTATCCGTTTTACAAATTGCCACTTAACCAACCTGGGCGGTATACAATTCGTCAGTCAGATCTTGATTTTAGCTTTTCCACACTCGAAGCCGTTGCCTACAGCCTGGAGTATCTTGAACAACTGGAACCAACCCCTTTGCTAAACTTACTCAATGCCTTTACTCAACAATGGAGCCGCTTTTTACCACAGCAGGACTAACTCAAGTGTTACGCTTCATCGGCATAAAGCCCCGGTGTTCCTCTATCATTGACAACCAGCGCCGGATTGCCGGATAGTCATCGAGCATAATACCTGCTTCATAGGACACATGGGTATAAGCGTACAGCGATATGTCAGCCAGGGTCATCTGATCGCCAATCAGGAAAATCGTTTGCATTAGCTGCTGCTCCATTACCGCTAAGGCTTTATGTCCGGCCTGTTGCTTGAGCTTATATTCCTGCTGGCGCTCAGCAGGAAGACCAAGGTATACGTTTATAAATCGCGCTACCGCAATGGCAGGCTCATGACTGTATTGTTCAAAGAACTGCCACTGCAGCATTTTAGCCAGTTCAAATTCGGTGGAGGGAATAAACGCGCTACCCGCGGCCAGATAATTCAGAATAGCGTTCGATTCACTCAGGCTTCGGCCATCACTGAGTTCGAGCAATGGGATCTTACCGACCGGATTTAGCTGTTTAAACGCATCGGTCTGCGTTTCACCGTTTAAAATATCAACTTCTTTCCATTCGCACTGCTTGCCCAATAATCCTAACAGCAACTGAATTTTGTAACAGTTGCCCGAGCGGCTGTCACCATACACTTTCATTTTAACGACTTCCCTAAATTAACCACCAGATGAGCACCAAAAAACAGCAAGGTAGACCGGTCGACATAATAAAAACTTTCGTATTTACAAGTCCATCTTTTGGCCAGCAACGATGTTGCCGTAAGTCTTCGAGCTGCTGATTAAGTGTGTAGAGCACCTCTGCCGAATTTTCTCCCGGGTTAGATCTGCCCTTCATAATCAGACTGGCAAGCTGACTTTCTATTTGCTGAATACTCTGGTTGCGATGCTTACGCATCAGATAAACTGTTTTAAATACTGGTAGAAACAGCAGACCGATCATAATTGTCGTTAGTGCTGACAATATCAAAGCGTCAATCAGTGGCACCGGTTTACCTATCCAGAACACCGGTATTAACAGCAACATAAACAGCGAAAAGATCACATTACTCACCCCCAGATCACAAATGGGCTTGCAGTAGCAAAAGTGCTGGTGGATATTCGGCAGCACCAAGCGTTTATACAAATAACGCGTGAATGACGCCGATTGCATCAGGAACAAAAACAGAAAGAACCAGAAAGGCACCGCGATAACATTAAGTAGCAGTACCGAGAAAGGCTGATTAAAGGCCAGAAGGTCTTCGCTGATCAGATACACCAGAGTAATAGCAATAGACAGCGTTGCAGCCAGAATAACATGGCGTATCAGCTTTTTTTCCAGCATTTTCATGTGCTGTTGGTATTGCGACAGTTGGTTGGTCTGGACCAGAAAATCAGCTATCCGTTTACCGGAGCGACGATGCAATATGCGCAGTGCCAGCCATAAAAAACCAATGATCAACGGCATCCCGAGCGCCGCGTTGAAATCACGCTGGGCACGTTCGTTTACGATGCTCCGGTAATCCAAGGAGCCGGTCAGGTAACAGGCGGTAAAACAGGCTAAGACAAACAGAAGCGGCAACATCCAGACATGCAGCACTGCGTTTTTATTATTTTTCATCTGCTTCTAAACTAAATAATGTATTGCGTCGCCAGGTCAATGCGACGCAATACATTACCTTATGCAGCACTGTGATGGTAGCTTAGCGTTTACTTATCGCTCCACACCGCAAATTCATTGCCGCTAGGCTCGGTAAAATGAAAGCGTCTGCCACCGGGAAAATCGAATATCGGTTTTGTAATAGTGCCGCCATTCGCCTCTATACGCTGTTGAGTTGTGACTAACTCCGGGCTGTAAAATACCAGTAATGCCGCGCCGTTGGCGGTAACAGAAGCAAGTTCCGACTGATATAGCCCGCCCACGATGCCTTTATCATGAAACTCAACATAAGCAGGGCCGTAATCGGTGAACGTCCAGTTAAATACCGCCGCAAAGAATGCCTTAGTGGCAGGCAAGTCCCGGCAGGGCAGTTCTACATAATTAATCAGCGTGTCGTTATTCATGGCTGATCCCCAAATGCCGCGAATACCTCTTCGCCAGTCAGGTTAGTAGTGTGCTCAGCAAAATGATAATAGTGCGGTTTACTTTCGATAAATATCTGATGAGACAACACCATGGCCTGCTCGTCTGCAAACAGTCCCACAGGCACATAATGTGTGTGACCGTCTATTAGTTTGTAAAAGAGTTGAGTGCCGCACTGCTGGCAGAAAACCCGCTCAGCCCATTCTGAGGAAGCGTAGTGGCCAACATTGTTGCCAGTCAGGGTAACCTGATCAGACTCAATGGCCAAAAACGGGCCTCCCGACCACTTTCGACAAGTATTACAATGACAGGCGGCTATTTCCAGGGACTTAGGTACAACCGTTATGCGGGTGTCGCCACACAGGCAACGGGTGGTTAAAGGCGTGGGGTTACTCATCAAATCATCTCCTTGCTGAATGAGTTTAAAACTCGTGCATTATTCAACATCTGGAGATCACCAGGATGACAACGTTTGAATAATTTTAAATTAGCCTTACCGTAAACTGTATATCTATACAGTTATCATTTCAAGACAGCAGTTGGGTTTTATTTCGGGCATAAAAAAACCCAGGGCAGTGCCTGGGTTTTCACATAATGCTTATAACGATTTACTTGCGCAGTTTCTGTATTAAACGTAACTGGGCAATTGCTTCGGCTAGCTCTAATGCAGCTTCGGCGTAATCAAAATCAGCACCCGGATTGGCGATGTGCTCTTCGGCACGTCGTTTAGCTTCTTCAGCAGCTTGTTCATCCAAGTCTTCTGCTCTTACAGCCGTATCGGCCAGAACAGTTACACTGCCAGGTTGTACTTCAAGTACCCCACCAGCAACATAAATAACTTCTTCTTCACCGTGCTGTTTAACCAAACGCACCATGCCAGGCTTAATTGCAGTGATCAGAGGCGCGTGGCCAGGGTAGATACCCAGTTCACCTTCGCTTCCTGTCACCTGCATTGTTTCAACGAGACCAGAAAAGATAGACTTCTCTGCGCTTACTACATCCAGATGAACTGTCATTGCCATAATAACCTCCTGATAGGTACGTAAAGCCTTTAGTCAGCCGCTAAGCGTTGAGCTAGCGGCCACTGTTACAAGGCTTATTTCTTGGCTTTTTCCAGCGCTTCGTCGATAGAACCAACCATGTAGAAGGCTTGTTCCGGCAGGTGGTCAAACTCACCTTCCAGGATGCCTTTAAAGCCACTGATGGTGTCTTTCAAAGAAACGTATTTACCTGGAGAACCAGTGAATACTTCTGCTACGAAGAAAGGCTGAGACAGGAAACGCTGAATTTTACGAGCGCGTGTTACAACCTGTTTATCTTCGTCAGACAGTTCGTCCATACCCAGAATCGCGATGATATCTTTCAGCTCTTTATAGCGCTGTAGTACCGTTTGAACGCCACGAGCAGTCTCGTAGTGTTCCTGACCGATTACCAGTGGATCCAGCTGACGTGAAGTTGAATCCAGAGGGTCTACCGCAGGGTAGATACCTAGAGACGCGATATCACGAGACAGTACTACCGTTGCATCTAAGTGAGCAAAGGTGGTAGCTGGTGACGGGTCAGTCAAGTCATCGGCTGGTACGTATACCGCCTGGATTGACGTGATTGAACCAGTCTTGGTAGAGGCGATACGCTCCTGCAGAACACCCATTTCTTCAGCCAGTGTAGGCTGATAACCTACTGCTGAAGGCATACGGCCTAACAGTGCTGATACCTCGGTACCGGCCAGAGTATAACGGTAGATGTTATCTACGAAGAACAGAACGTCACGACCTTCGTCACGGAATTTTTCTGCCATCGTCAGACCCGTCAGAGCAACACGTAAACGGTTACCCGGTGGTTCATTCATCTGACCATATACCAGTGATACTTTATCCAGAACGTTTGAATCGTTCATTTCGTGATAGAAGTCGTTACCCTCACGAGTACGCTCACCAACACCTGCGAATACTGAGTAGCCGCTGTGCTCGATAGCGATGTTACGGATAAGTTCCATCATGTTTACGGTTTTACCTACACCCGCACCACCGAACAGACCAACTTTACCACCCTTAGCGAATGGGCAAACCAGGTCGATTACCTTGATACCGGTTTCAAGCAGTTCTACCGCGCTTGATTGTTCTTCGTAGCTAGGCGCTGCACGGTGAATAGACATACGCTCTTCTTCACCAATCGGGCCCGCTTCGTCAATAGGGTTACCCAGAACGTCCATGATGCGACCCAGTGTTTTAACACCTACTGGTACATTGATTGGTGCACCAGAGTTTTCAACCACTAAACCACGACGCAGACCGTCAGTAGAACCCAGAGCGATACCACGAACGACACCGCCACCTAATTGTTGTTGCACTTCCAGGGTTAACCCAGACAAGTCACCTTCGGTAACTTTAAGCGCGTCATATACCTTTGGAACCGCATCCTGTGGAAACTCAATGTCCACAACGGCGCCAATGACTTGGACGACCTTACCTTGACTCATAATTTGTCCTCATTAACTTTTATAAACCTTTGCCTACACCGCTGCGGCACCGCCAACAATCTCACTGATTTCTTGTGTGATTGCGGCCTGACGCGCTTTGTTGTATACCAATTGAAGATCATCGATCAGGTTGCCTGCGTTATCGGTTGCGGCTTTCATTGCAACCATTCGGGCAGCTTGCTCCGACGCGGCATTTTCAACTACGCCCTGATATACCTGAGATTCAATGTAACGAACCATTAATGCTTCCAAAATAGGTTTTGGATCCGGCTCGTAAATGTAATCCCAGCGATGTTTTAACGTTTCGTCTTCTGACTTTGGCAAAGGCAGTAACTGATTACTCACAGGCTGTTGTGTCATCGTGTTCACGAAGTCGTTGTAAACCAGGAATACTTTATCCAGCTTACCTTCGTCGAATGCTTTAAGCATTACGCGAACAACCCCTACAATATCGCTTACCGACGGCGCATCCCCTAAACCAGATTCTGCAGCAAGCACGTTGCCACCGAAACGGTTGAAGAATGCACAGGCTTTGGAACCAAGCGCAGCAAAATCGACTTCTACGTCTTTGGCACGCCACTCTTTAACCTGTTGCGATACCAGTTTGAACTCGTTGGTGTTCAAGCCACCACACAAGCCACGATCCGTAGAAATAACGATATAACCAACACGCTTGACTTCACGCTCTTCCAGATAAGGATGGCGATATTCAAGGTTACCGTTAGCAATGTGACCAATCACTTTAAGCATGCTTTGTGCGTATGGACGTCCATGAGACATGCGTTCCTGCGCCTTTTTCATTTTAGACGCAGCAACCATTTCCATCGCACTGGTAATCTTCTGAGTATTTTTGATACTCCCAATCTTACCTTTTATCTCTTTACCGCTGGCCATGACTATCTCTCCGATTACTCAACGTAGTGCTGGTGGTTTGCACCACCAGCCATTGATTACCAAGTTTGTGTCGCTTTAAATTTCGTTAAAGCGTCATTCAACTGAGACTCAATGTCATCGTTGTAGTTACCTGTTTCATTGATAGTCTTCATCAGATCAGCGTATTCGCTGTTCATGAATGAATGTAAGGCCGCTTCGAAATCGAGGATCTTGTTCAGTTCCACGTCTTTCAGATAACCTTTTTCTACCGCAAACAGGGAAACACCAGTATCCGCTACTGAAAGTGGCGTGTACTGTTTCTGTTTCATTAGTTCGGTAACGCGCTCACCGTGCTCAAGCTGGGCACGAGTCGCTTCGTCAAGGTCAGATGCAAACTGCGAGAACGCCGCCAGTTCACGATACTGAGCCAGGGCTAAACGGATACCACCGCCCAGCTTCTTAACGATTTTAGTCTGCGCCGCACCACCAACACGAGATACCGAGATACCAGCGTTAACCGCCGGACGGATACCTGCGTTGAACAGGTCAGTTTCTAAGAAGATCTGACCGTCAGTAATCGAGATTACGTTAGTAGGTACGAATGCAGATACGTCACCCGCTTGCGTTTCGATAATTGGCAGAGCCGTTAATGAGCCAGTTTTGCCCTTAACTTCGCCGTTAGTGAAACGCTCAACATACTGCTCGTTAACACGTGCAGCACGCTCAAGTAAGCGTGAGTGAAGATAGAATACGTCACCTGGGTATGCTTCACGACCAGGAGGACGCTTCAGCAGCAGTGAGATTTGACGATAAGCAACAGCTTGCTTAGACAAATCATCATATACGATAAGGGCGTCTTCACCGCGGTCACGGAAGTATTCACCCATGGTACAACCAGAGTATGGTGCCAGGTATTGCAGGGCAGCAGACTCAGAAGCAGAAGCGGCAACAACAATGGTGTGAGCCAGTGCGCCGTGCTCTTCCAGCTTACGTACTACGTTTGCAATAGTAGAGGCTTTTTGACCAACCGCTACGTATACACATTTAACGCCAGTACCTTTCTGGTTGATGATGGCATCGATTGCCATCGCAGTTTTACCAGTCTGACGGTCACCGATGATAAGCTCACGCTGACCACGACCAACTGGAATCATTGCATCAACAGATTTATAACCAGTTTGTACTGGCTGATCAACTGACTGACGCTCGATTACACCCGGTGCGATTTTTTCAACTGGCTCGAAAGTATCAGTTTCGATAGCACCTTTACCATCAATCGCCTCACCCAGGGTGTTTACCACACGACCTAACAGTGAACGACCAACCGGTACTTCAAGGATACGACCAGTAGACTGGACTTTTTGTCCTTCTTGCAGGTCCGCGTAAGGACCCATAACAACTGCACCAACTGAATCTCGTTCAAGGTTTAGTGCAATCGCGTAACGACCACCAGGAAGCTCAATCATTTCACCCTGCATTACATCGGCCAGGCCGTGAATGCGGATGATACCGTCGGTTACTGCGACGATAGTACCTTCATTGCGTGCTTCACTGGTTACATCGAACTGAGCAATTCTTTTCTTGATCAGTTCGGCAATTTCAGTGGAATTAAGTTGCATGCTCTTATCCCCGTTATGCTTGCAACGCGTCTGCGAGACGGTTCAATTTAGATTTCACGGAACCATCGATGACTGTATCACCAGCTTTAATTACTAAGCCGGCTACCAGGGCAGGATCCACGTTACAAATAAGCTTCACTTTACGTGCCAAACGTTTTTCCAACGATGCGCTGAGTTCAGATTGTTGCGCTTCGGTTAGCGCAGCAGCAGAAGTCACAGAGACTTCAACTTCTTTTTCGTAATCTGCTTTGAGTAAATCAAATAAAGCAGAAATCTCAGGCAACGCGGTTAAACGTTTATTCTCAGCCAGTACTTTTACTAAGTTCTGACCATGTGTATCGAGCGAGTCGCCACAGACATTAATGTACAAGTCTGCCAGTTTGTCCGCCGCCATTGCACCAGTTGATAACTCGTGAATTGTTTCGTTTTTCGAAACTTCAGCGGCAAATCCTAACATTTCCTGCCATTTAGTAATGGCGCTATGCTCAACAGCAAAATCGAAAGCCGCTTTTGCATAGGGACGAGCTACGGTTGTCAATTCAGACATGGCTCATCTCCTATCTCAAAGTTCGGCGACAAGTTTTTCAACAATGTCGCTTTGCGCGCTGGCGTCGATTTCACGTTCAAGGATCTGCTGTGCGCCGGCAATAGCTAATGCTGCTACCTGCTTACGCAGTTCCTCTTTGGCACGATTGCGTTCAGCTTCAATTTCGGCATAACCTTGCGTGATGATTTTTTCACGTTCAGCATGGCCACGTTGCGTTTCTTCATCAACAAGTTGATTTCCACGCTTCTTAGCCTGCTCGATAATTTCAGCTGCTTGTGCTTTCGCTTCTTTAAGTTGCTCAGAGACTTTCGCCTGAGCAAGCTCGAGGTCTTTCTCAGCGCGTTCAGAAGCCGCTAGGCCATCGGCTATCTTCTTCTGACGCTCTTCAATCGCAGCCATTAATGGTGGCCATACATACGTTTTGCAGAACCACACAAAAACGATGAATGCGATTAATTGACCAATTAGAGTGGCGTTAATATTCACAACCGCTCCTCCTCATAATGTTCGCTAATAGACTTGAGTTAATAAAAATTAAGCACCAACAGCGAACAAGAGGTATAAAGCGATACCAACACCGATCATGGCGATCGCATCGATAAGGCCCGCTACAACAAACATCTTAACTTGCAGTTGAGGTGCCAGCTCTGGTTGGCGTGCAGCAGATTCAAGGAATTTACCACCCAGCAGACCAAAACCAATAGCAGTCCCAAGGGCACCCATACCGATCAGTAGTGCAACAGCGATGTATAACATGTACGTCTCCGATTATATTTAAAGTTAAAGTTAAAAGTTAAAGTTAAAACACGTTTCAATTTGGTTGCCGTGAACTTCCAGGTTACTCACGACAACCGCTTGTTCAGTTATTAGTGATCTTCGCTTGCCAGACTCAGGTAAACGATGGTCAACATCATGAAAATGAAGGCTTGCAGAGGCAGTACCAGAATGTGGAACACGGCCCAGGCAAAGTGCAACGGCAGCTGGAAGTAGCCAATGGTTGCGATCAGGATGAAGATAAGCTCACTGGCGTACAGGTTACCGAACAAACGTAGCGCAAGTGACAGAGGTCGCGCCAGCAGGGTAACGGTTTCCAGAATAAAGTTAACTGGAATAAACGCCGGATGATTAAACGGTTGCATGGTCAGTTCCTTAATGAAACCGCCTACACCTTTTATCTTAATGGAGTAGAAAATGATGAGTACAAACACACCCAGGGCTAACGCAAAGGTCAGGTTAAGGTCTGTTGTTGGTACTGCCTTGTTATAAACGTGATGGGCATCCACACCAAAGAAGGTTTCACCAATCAGGCCTGAAATCATTGGAATCACGTCTACCGGTACCAAATCCATCAGGTTCATCAGCAATACCCACACAAAGATGGTCAGGGCTAATGGTGCTATCAGGTCACTCTTACCGTGGAAAGTACTCTTTACGTTGTCATCAACGAATTCGATAACCATTTCCACAAATGCCTGCCATTTGGTTGGTACGCCGGTAGTTGCTTTCTTAGCCGCAGAGCGGAACAAAAACAAAAACAGTAAACCTAAACCAATAGACCAGCCTAATGTATCAATATGCCATGTCCAGAATCCGGCGTCGGCACACTGCGCGTTAAACGCGATGCCATTGTCGGTGCTGCACATAGAGGCATTGGTCAAGTGGTGCTTGATGTATTCTGAGGTAGTGTATTCAGATGCCATTGTT
>NZ_CAJXQY010000146.1 GCF_913058315.1 uncultured Alteromonas sp.
GGTGAGTACATCAAAGGCTTTTTCTGAATCAAGGAATGCCCCTTTAATGTAATACACATCCCAAAACAGGGTTTGTGACCAGTCGACGCCCTCACAGCTGGTCCCTTTGGGTTGGAACATTCGGTGATTTTCGCCAATCACCACGCCTGCTGTAGTGGTGCCGGTACCGCAGATATCCTTGGTATAGCTGTGTACCACATAGTCCGGACGGCAGTTTTTGTCTGCATGCTGCAGGGGTTTATGCAGCACCGGTGTGGCCAGGGTAGAATCGAGCATCACCAGTAATTGTTGCGCGTGTGCCAGCTGACAAATACCGGGCACATCCAGTACCAGACCGTGCGGGTTACAGGGCGATTCGATATACACGTGCAACCGTCCGCCTGCAGCCAGTTTATCAGCGTAGCGCTGCTGCACGTCAGCAAGATGCTCGGCAAAGTCATCCGCCGAATAGCCGTCAAACCAGGCCAGCGTAACGTTGAGGCGGTTTTCGCGGGCAAAGAAATCATGCAGCAACTGATAAACACCGCCATACACATTGCGCGAAACAATCAGAATATCACCGTGACTTAACACGTTAGATAACAGTGCGTCGATAGCTGCCATGCCCGAATTGAAATTCCAGGCCAGATAAGACCCGGCCTGGTCTCCGGCTTCCAAATCGACAATCGCATTAGCCAGTGAAATATTGGTTGGGTTCATCAGGCGGCTGTATATTTGATGGGTAGATTCTTTGCCTTCAAAAGCATCTTCTATCCACTCTGTACAGGCGTATACGTAAGTGGCCGTTTTCACCACTGCCGGTGTCGCCGAGAACAGCGCTGGGACATTGTCGAAGATCGGATAATGTTGAGGCGCCGATTTATTCAGGCTCTGCCAGGTCTGACGGAACGGGTTTTGTAACGTATCCAATACCTTGGCAATTTGAAATGACAAAAACTTCTTAGCATTGAAATAGCTCAGCTTATCGGTTTGATCTAACCTTTCCAGGGTATCTCGTGTAACCTGCCAGAGTTGCTGGACACCATGTTGAGCCCCATAAAGGTGGTAGGCGGTATCGGCCAGCGCCTGCCCATAGGCAGTATCCGCCTGAATGCCAAAGTGTTCCAGTTGCTCCTGGACAAGCTGCTCTACTGACGCGGCATCGCTGGTATGACGGCGGGGCGACAGTGGACGACAGGCATCCATAGATAACGAGTGGTTTGATTTCATATGAGTTCCTTTTTGCTTTACGCTGAATATAATTCGGATTAGAAACAAAATTAAGGAATTTAATTCACATATAAATCACAAACAGGAAACTTTTCTTTACTTATGTCTACATCTACCCCACCGGCCACCTGGCAATTCAGTATCTTAAGCAGGGATTACCAGGTTTACTCTGAGCTCCTTGCGCCCCTGCTGCCAGACAATGTCAGTTTGTCTGTTGCCACCGACCAACCAGACCAGTTTGATTGCCACCAGGTACAGCTGGCTTTGGGGGATCCTGACTTATTAGCCCGGGTGATTAACCAGTGCACTCAGTTGCGCTGGCTGCAATCGACCTTTGCCGGCAATGCGCCGCTGCTCAGAGCCGGTAAACGGGATTATCAGCTCACCGGCGTTAAAGGCATTTTCGATCAGCAAATGCGCGAGTATGTGTTCTCTTACTTATTGTATTTCGCGCGCAATATCGAAGGCTTTAATCAGGCCGCTAAAGTCGCCCAAAATAAATGGCAACCTCCAGGCTTTGACGCGCTGGCCGGCAAGACACTAGGGATTGCCGGTGCAGGTGATATTGCTGCCAGCCTGGTAGATGTAGCAAGGGTGTTTGATATGCGCGTGGTAGGGCTCAATCGCAGTGGCAGCGCGACAGCCGACTATAAACAAATGTTTACCCCCGACCATAAGCTGGCATTTGCCAGTGCCTGCGATTTTGTACTGAGCCTGTTACCTGATACGCCTGCTACGGGCAACTTCATTGATGCCGAATTTCTGTCGGCAATGCCCGAACACGGAGTACTGATTAACGCAGGAAGAGGCGTTGTGGTAGATGATGCAGCCTTGGTTGCTGCCCTGTCCTCACGGCAGATTCGTGCTGCCGTACTTGATGTGTTTGTTGATGAGCCGTTAGCGGATGATCACCCCTACTGGACGCTGCCCAACGCCTACGTGACCCAACATACGGCAGCGATATCCAGAGAGCAGGACGTCGCGATTATTTTTAAGGGGAATTTAATCCACTTTCTGGAAAATACCCCGCTCATTTATGCCTTCGACTTCGACAAAGGCTATTAAACTCTTGGATCGGTCTTCGCGATATCGACCTGTGTCTGCTGTTGTTGCCAGAAGGCCAGTAACGCCGGATAAGATTCAAACCGGGTTAACGCTCTGAAGGTTACCCAGTCAATCAGACAGAATAAACAAATGGCCGGATAATCCCATTGTGAAAAATGGCCGGCTGCCACTTCAGCATTGAGCGTTGTCAGCAGGGTTTCAATACGTTCGTTATTGAGTTTAAAAAACAGTTTGTCCGGCTGATTGGCAATATCTGAACGCTTGAGCATCATCAGTTGAACAAAGGTATCGTTAGCGGCATCAATCAGAGTCAGGCGGTTTTCTTCCGGCCAGCTAAGGGGCGTGAGGGTAAATTTTTCACTTAAATAGCGAAACACCACCCGGGAGTCATAGATAATAAGTTCGCCATCTTCCAGCATCGGCACTTTCAATGCCGGGTTCTTGGCTCTTAACAGCTCCCGCCCGGGCCCTGCAAAGATATCCATATTGATAAACTCAATGTCTTTATCCGCAAAGAACAAGCGAATGCGTCGTACATAAGGTGACGTGGTGGAGCCATAGAGCTTCATTACATTTTCCCTGTCTTTAAATGTAAAAAGCAGCCCGGAGGCTGCTCTTTTAATAATGATTAAACGCTGAAACTTGCGCCGCAGCCACAGGTTGTTGTGGCATTGGGATTATTGACCAGAAACCGCGATCCCTCCAGTCCGTCAACGTAGTCAACGGTGCCGCCCACCAGGTATTGCAAACTCATAGGATCGACAACTAACGTCACTTCGTTCTTTTCGATAGCCATATCGCCTTCATTGACCTTTTCGTCAAAAGTAAAGCCGTACTGGAATCCCGAACAACCGCCACCCGTAACATAGACCCGCAGCTTCAGATTCGGATTTTCTTCTTCTTCCACCAGCTCGCGAACCTTTAAGGCTGCCGCGTCTGAAAAATCAATTGGTAACGCCATTTCTACCGACATACTCACCTCAATCCTGGGCCGATAACACTCGGCAATCAATAGCGCTATTATCTAATACCTGAGTAAATACATCAACTATTGTCCACCGTGTTCTCGCTGCCTTTGACCGGTTCTGGCGGTTTTGTTCTGTTGGCCTGGGTTTACTGTCGGCGCGTTTGTGTCTAAATTGAACGGGTTAGCCTTAAGAAGATAGTGACGGCCTGCCCTGTTGGCAGCTTGTTTCTCCCGGTGTCAGCCCCCGGTGGTATTTGATTAACCAGCAAAAAGGAGTTTAGCGCATTGGCGTTTGCAGAGGTTACAGCCCGCTACGAGCAAAGTGGCTTTGTTCATCTACCGGCTTTTCTTGACCAGCACGAGCTGGTACAGCTTAGGCAGATAACGGCCCGCTTTCACCAGCAGTGGCTCATCGAAAATCAGAACTTTTATCGACAGCGCGCCATTAACTCGGCATATCTGACCCATGTTGATCGCATGCCTGCTGAGGACAGGCACAACATGTTCGCCATTATCGGCTCAGCAAAAATGGCGACCGCAGTTTACCCCTTGTTGCCGGATGGCGGAGCCTTTATGAACACGCAGCTATTTTTTGACCCGGCTAACCCACAGCAAAAAAATTACTGGCACCGGGATACCCAGTACCTTTATTCCCCGGCAGAAGAGCAGGCACTGTTGGGCTCTACCCGCGTTCTTCATTACCGGCTAGCGCTTTATGATGAGCCCGGTATTGAACTTATTGAAGGTTCTCACAAATACTGGGATAGCCCGGAAGAACTCGACGTCAGGCTGGCTCGTAACGGCCGCGAGTCGCATCAGGACTTATCCCGTGGGCAGGTAATAGCATTAAACGCCGGTGATTTACTGGTATTCGATGCCGCCATGATGCATCGCGGCTTATACGGTAATAATCGTTTCGCGCTGGATGTGCTGTTTTGTGAGGTGCGTCAGGACCTACTGCAACATGTGGAAGCAAAATGTTTACCCGATGACGCCCTTCTCAGCCAACTGGACTTCCCGGCCCCGTTTGCCGCCAGCCGACTTTCGCAAAGACAAACTCCGTAACAATTTATACCGGCTTGCTTATTTAACCGGTTCCCCACGGTGGTATAGTAAAGCCAAGATAAAGTCGATTAAAAATGTAGCTACCGAAATGGAACATCTGCCAGTAACAAACCATCCGTTGTATTCTCAACAACTGCCATGTTTGGGCGAACTTCCCACCGAGCCGATTGCAGCCCGTTACCGGACTCTTAACCTGGCCGTGACGGTAGGCTTTTCACTGTTGGTATTTCTGGTACTGGTGATTGTGACGTACCAGCCCTGGTTTTCCCTGCCGGTAGAACTGGAATATTCCATCGGCGTAGCCGCCATTATTACTGCGCTGCTTGGCGGCCTGATTTTTACTTACCATTTTTTCGCTGACAGGCTGATTTTCTATACACTCAGAGAGCAGGATATCGTGCTGTACAAAGGGCTGATATTCAAAAAAGTCATCTGTCAGCCGATGTTACGGATCCAGCATATCGATATTCAACGGGGGCCGCTGGAGCGTTTCGCGGATCTGGCAACCCTCAAGGTCTATTCCGCCGGGGGCAGCGATCATACTTTGGCAATACCGGGGCTGCCCCACGATATCGCCGAGAAAATGCGCCAGTTTGTGTTAAACCACTCAGACCTTACCCGGGATTAACAGTGACCTCTTCAACACAATCCCTGCCAACAACCCAGGCCCGCTGGCAACGCCTGTCACCCTGGTCTGTTTTGCATTTTTTGTTTATGCAGTTAAAGCAGTCGGTCAGCATAGCCATCTATGTCGTTCCGGCTTATGTGGTCGGCGGCCACAAGCTGATTAATTCAGAGTACTTTCCCCTGCTGTTGCTGGCTGTTGGTGCCGGCTGGGTGGTATCGTCGGTGCTGAAATTCTATTTCTTTCAGTTTACCGTGTCGGACAAAGGCATCGCGATCCGTTCCGGCGTGCTGGACAGAACCTTTACCGACCTGCCCTATGAGCGGATCCAAAACGTTAAGTTCGACCAGCCATTCTATTTTCGGTTTAATGATCTGGTCATTGTAACCCTGGATACTGCCGGCTCCGCAAAACAGGAAGCGCGCTTTGCCGGGGTGACCAGTGACTATGCGCAATTGGTCAAAAGTACCGTAATGCAGGCTCATCGCCAGCAATCAGCGGGCGCTGAGGCGGACTCAACAGAGCCTGACGAATCCGATGCTCAGTTACTCAACGAACGTTCCATACGCGACCTTATTTTGCACGGTATTACCAATAACCGGGTGTGGATTGTGCTGGGCTCGCTGGCGCCTTTTTATGAACAAATTTCAGGCTTTATTTTTCGCCAGATGAATGTTCTGCGCCCACAGGTTGAAGCCTGGTTTGGCGAGCAGGTGGTAACCTTATGGTACGTAGGCGTTATGAGCGTGCTGGTGGCCATTGTGCTGCTTATTTTAATGGCTTTGTTTTCCATTGGGGGCTGTGTGTTGATGTTCTACGGCTATCGCCTCACCCGGCAGGGAGAGAAATACATACGCCGCAGTGGGTTACTCAACCGTCAGGAAATCAGTATGAAACGCTCCCGGGTACAAATCGCTCGGCAGCAACAGGACTGGCTTGACCGGGTATTGGGCCGTGTGAATCTTTACTTTGAGCAAAATGTCACCGGTCGCGCCAACCCCAATGAACTCAAAGCCACCCACAAACTGCTGGTGCCTTCGGTAACGGTGGCAGAGTCGGATGAACTCACCAGCAATGTATTTGCCGCTCAGCGGGCCCGACATATGGACTTTACGGCCATTCATATTCGCTACTTGTGGCGACAGCTATTGCTATGGATACTGCCCCTTAACGGCCTGACAAGTTTTGTCTGTTTTGCTGCACTCGGCGCTGCAGGCGCATTGCCGGCACTGATGATTTTAACCATTACGGTGACGCTGACTTACCTGCACTGGAAGCGTCTGGGCATTGCCAGCGATGACAACTACATTTATGTTCGCAAAGGCATTATCGGTATTGATTACTGGTGTTTCCCGCTAGCGAAAGTGCAGCAGGTTATTGTAAAGCAAAGTGTGTTTATGCGCCGTCGTCAGCTCAGTACGCTGGGCTTTGTACTGGCCAGTGGTAAAGTGAGTGTGCCTTTTGTGGCCACTCTGTTCGCCGCCCCTCTGGTTGAGCGGGTGCTATATGAAGTGGAAGTGAAAAAACCTGGCTGGATGTAGTCCCCGCCAGAATACAAATGGGTATCACAGCACCGTCAGAAAAAGATGCTAGCGACTGCTTTGGTCGCCGGCCACCAGAATATCCTGCCAGCTATAGCTGCGCTGATAGTCGCCTCTGCGTCGTTTATACTGATAAACCACAGTGGTAAATTCGAGACTTTCCGGCACAAAATTCGCTGGCAGCTGAAGGTACAACGTCACTGGCTGGAAGTATTTAAAACCATAAGCCACATTGCCTTCCGGCAATATGTCATCGTTATCCGCTGTCAGGATCCGGTGTTTACCCTCCAGGATACCGGTTACAGCCACTTTTAACTCACCACGAACGATAGCGCTTACTGCACGTTGCTGGAGCAATACCATGGTCGCTTTGTAGTATCCGTCAACGGCGGTGGGAAAGAGCTCCAGTCCATCGATAAAAAATCCGTCCTGTGTGGTTTCCGGCGCCACTACGTGCTGGTAAAAGGCTTTGTCTTTTTGCAGGTTAAATATTTCGTCCTCTAACCGCACGACTTCCTGTTTAAGTTGCTCTGCGCGCATTTCGGCCAGTTCCAGTTTCACATCCAACTGGTTCGCCAGGGTCTGAAGCTGCTCGTTCTCGGTTTGTAGGTTGGTGACCGAATGATGCAGTTGCCGGGTTTCATCGACTAACTGACCACGCTCTGCGTTGGCGAGAAACATGCCGAACACCAGCATTGCCAGTAAGCTTGCGCCTAACAACAATATAGTGCGGGTCTGGCCCAGTTTCTGAGGGATTTCAGATAAGTGCATGGCAACATCAATGAAACTAAAAACCGAACTGTGCCCGTTTTACCGCAATTATTCAAATATTCCTCGGTTTATCCCCGCCATTGACAGGCCAATACTTTGCAAACCAACTACTTGTGATACTATTTGCCTATTCCTTATCCGTAATCCTTTTTTATGCAATTGCGCGCACTGCGACAAGAACTGGCCCACCCCCGCACTTCCGTTCAGGTATGTTTGCTTGGGATCATTGCTGGCGTCACATCGGCTTTGCTAATTGTGCTATTTCGCCTCGGAATAGACTGGTTACAATCCTCAGGCGTGAGCCTGCTGCAAAACTTTGGCCTCAATGCTAAATGGGTGTGGGTTGTGATGCCGGTAACCGCCGTGATACTCATCCTGCTGATAGCCTTCCTTACCGGCTTTAAACACTACCGGCTGGGGATACCCTTTGTTATTCACCGCGTAAAACAACATTACGGCCATATCCCGTGGCGCACAACGGTCAATCAGTTTTTTGGTGGAATGCTGGCTCTGGCCGGAGGCTTTGTCGTTGGCCGTGAGGGGCCGTCAGTGCATCTTGGGGCTGCCGGCAGCAGCTTGTTTGGCCAGGCGTTAAAGCTCCCGCAAAATAGTATTCGAACACTGGCTGGATGCGGTATTGCCGCGGGCATTTCTGCTTCATTCAATACCCCTTTTGCCGCCGTCATTTTTGTTATGGAAGTGGTATTACGGGAATATAAAATCCACGTATTTGTACCGGTGATGCTGGCCGCAGCCTGTGGCTCGGTGATTACCCGGATCGTTTTTGGCGAAGGAAACGAGCTGGCCTATTTTTCCTTTTCTTCTTTTAGTCAGTGGCTGTATCTTTACCTGATTGTCTTTGGTTGCTTACTGGGCGTACTGGCCACTCTGTTTAACCAGTTACTGATGTCAGTGATGCGCATGTTTCGCAAAGTCTCCATGGTATGGCGCTTATTGCTGGCCGGGTTACTGACCGCTATCGGCGGCGCCTTATTACCCGAAGCACTCGGCGCCAGCTTCGAAGATGTCAATGCGTTGTTTTCCAGTCATCCCACGGCGCTCATCCTGCTTGAAATTCTGCTGATGAAATTCCTGCTGGCCACTTTCGCCATTGGTCTGGGGATCCCCGGCGGCATTATCGGCCCGGTGATGGTGCTGGGTATGCTGTCGGGCGCGGTGTTGTTGTTGCCAATTGCCCACTGGTTACCGCTTGATGACTTCACCTCGAGTTTTGCATTGTTAGGCATTGCCGGTATGCTGACTGCGGTTCTGCACGCCCCTCTTGCCGCCTTATCTGCGGTCATGGAACTGTCCTATCGGCCAGAGGTCATCTTACCGGCCATTCTGGTCATTGTGCCGGCCTACGTTACGGCTACACAGTTTTTAGGCAACCGTTCCATTTTTATCCAGCAACTGGATTTTCAGAAGTTGCCTTATGCGATCACCTCCATTCGTGAGGCGCTGGAAAAAACTGGCGTACTGGCAGCCATGGAAACAGATTTTAAACTCTTCTACGATGCGCCGGAGTCGGCGTTGGAAAAAGTGCTGTCTGACAACCCGACACAGACCGTAATTCAGCAGAACCGCTTCGAGCAGGATATTCAGTATTCCTGGGTCCACTATGATGTCAGTCTGGATCGCCACGCGCATCCGATTAGCTATCAAAAAATGCAGCGCGTGTCGGCCCAGGCCACCCTCGCAGAAGTGTATGAATTATTAAAAAGTACCCGTTCTGGTGCGGTCTATATTTTTGAGGACGATCCGGCCAGGCTAACCGGCGTCATTACCTGGAACCGCTTGCAAAGTTTCTTGCAGCGCGCTCAGTTCTGATAAGAGAAATCATTATGACAATATTGTGGCTCAAAGCCCTGCACATTTTTTTTATGGTCGCCTGGTTCGCCGGTATTTTTTATTTACCCAGACTGTTTGTCTATCATGCCGAAACTGATCAACAGGCCGTCCGCGATCAGTTCAAAGTAATGGAACGTCGGTTATGGCTGTTTGTGACTCCCTTTGCCCTGCTCACCTTGGTATTTGGCCTGGCTCTCATCTACACTTATGGTTACGCGTGGTTTGCGGCATCTACCTGGTTGCATATTAAAGTGGTACTGGTAGCGGTACTTTATGGTTATCACTTTTACCTTTGGTCACTGGTTAAACAATTTGCAGCCGATAACATCACGCATTCGTCGCGATATTTCCGTATTTTAAATGAAGCACCTGTACTGATTTTACTCGCCGTGGTATTACTGGCAGTGGTAAAATTTATTTAGGGCTGAGCCTGAATAAAGCCCTGTTAACCCATACACCCGGATGGACGTCGTGGTGTTTTAAAGGACCCGCTTAAATGGACGTAAATAACCAGCTACTGAAGGAACTGCTGCATAAGACCGACATCGCCTTTCGGGCGCTGTTGGATGAACCGGCGTCCTTAGAACGACAGTCAGCCTACGATGAGGCCAAAATTGAACTGGATCGTTATGTGGTGAAGTTTCGCGAGCAGCTGCAGTTTCGTAACAGTCAAAAAACCCGCTAGTTTTCTTCTGCTAAGACGTTTTCGGCACCACTTCAAACTGATTGGGCAATCCCTGCACCAGTGCTCCGCTAATTTCGACATATTCTTTCAACATAGCGGGTAAACTGGCCGCCAGACGAGGCACTCCGTCTTCAAGTTCCTGGCGTTTTGCCGCCGGTGTCTGCTGTAACCTTAACGCCGGATCGGCCAGCGTGGAGAACAATTTTAAGCACCGGTTAAGCCGGGCTGACAACGCAGGCAGGTCCAGAGTCTGCTCGCCCATTTGCCAGGCTTGCTGCCATTGTTTTTCCAACTGTTGATGCGCCGTTAACAGACCACTCAGCCACCGCTTCAAATCGCTCTGCTGATGCGCTTTACCCTGCCACTCATAGCCTGCCGGTAACAACGGTTTATCCTTACGCATCGTGTCCAGCGTATCCCTTAACTGTCCCATCAGGTAATCCGCCAACTCATCAGCCTGCGGCTTACTGATGGCCGTATTGGCGTTTGCCCTGATGACCCAGGGCATCCACTGCTCCGGCATAGGGATTTCAGGGCACGCCGCAACACCGAAGATTAATCCTTGCAAATAAGCCTGTTCAGGTAATACCGCCACCATAACCAGTTTTTCATAGTCGGTCTGGTTAGTGCTCATAGCAGGCTCCTGATTGGCTAAGTGTTGTTAATCTGTAGTGACTCATGCTGTAATAAAGTGACTGGCGATCACGGTGCAAACAAAGTTACCGATCGGCATCACTATCCCATAAATCCAATAATAAGAAGAGTGTAACATGTCGCAACGCCGAACCAAGTCAGGGTTTATCATCGCCGCCGCCTTTATTGGACCAGGCACCGTATCAACAGCCAGCCTGGCCGGTGCGAACTTTGGGTTTCATCTGGTCTGGGCACTGCTGTTCTCAGTGCTCGCCACCATCATTTTGCAGGACATGGCCGTCAGGCTCGGCTATGCCACGCGCTCAGGTATGAGTGAAGCCTTGCGCAGCCATATCAACAACCCCGCGGTACGTCTGCTGCTGTCATTATTGGTTGTCGGCGCCATTGGGGTGGGTAATGCCGCCTATGAATCCGGCAACCTTACCGGCGCCGCAATCGGCCTCAACAGTATTGCCGGCATCGGCATTCCGGCCTGGAGCTGCCTGCTGGGCGGATTAGCTATCGCGTTGCTATGGGGCGGGCACTACAAGTTAATAGAATCCGTGCTGGTCATGCTGGTGGCCATTATGGCGATGGTGTTTGTGGTGACCTTTGCAGTGAGTGAACCAGACTGGGGAGCCATGGCCGGACAACTGCTTTCGCCGGTAGCCTCCATGGACAGCATCACCACAATACTGGCACTTATCGGCACCACCATTGTGCCCTATAACCTGTTTCTGCACGCCAGTCTTATCGCTCAGAGTGAACAGGAAGGGGCGCAACCGGCCGGGTTTTATCGCCGTCAGTCTGCCCTGGCCATTGGCGTTGGTGGACTGATCACCCTGTTCATAATGGCTACTGCCATGCAGGCTTTTTATGGCCAGTCAGAAGCCCTCAATGCGGGCAACCTGGCCAAACAGCTGGCGCCGCTGCTGGGGGATTTTGCCGAGCTGTTTTTTGCCTTAGGCATGTTTGCAGCAGGCTTAACCAGTGCGATAACGGCCCCCCTTGCGGCTGCCTACGCGGTAACCGGTGCCTTAAATAAATCATCCGATATGCGCAGTACCTGGTTCAGGGCCGTATGGCTCAGCATAATTGTTATTGGTGTGGGGTTTACGTTAAGTGGTACCAAACCACTGATGGCGATTATGTTTGCCCAGGCCGCGAATGGTTTGTTATTACCGGTTATTGCCTTATTGCTGT
>NZ_CAJXQY010000147.1 GCF_913058315.1 uncultured Alteromonas sp.
CCTCTTTGCTGGCTATCGTGGCGTTAGTGTTGGGTAAATTTTATGGCTGGCTGTGGGCCGATGCGGTCATGGGAATAGTCGGCGCTGCGGTCATCGGCAAATGGGCCTGGGGGTTAATAACCCACAGCAGCGGTATGTTATTAGATAAAGCCGTGCAGCCCAAACAGGCGGCAAAGATAAAACAACTAATAGAAAGTGACGGCATGTCGGTAGTCACTGATTTTCATTACTGGCAGCTCTCCGACAAACATCACGCGGCCATCATCAGTGTGGCCACTTCGGCCAGTCTCACTCCCGACGACATCAAACAACAAGTGAGTCAGCAACTGGCTTGCGACCACCTTACCGTAGAGGTTAACCCTCTGCCTCAGTAACAAAAAGCCCGCTAACTGCGGGCTTTACGTAAAACTCGTTGTGAAAGGTTTATTGCGGAACCGGCACACGTATCGGGGCTTTAGGCATTGGTTTGATGGGTGACTGATAGCCTTTCAAGCCGGCCAGCCCAACTTCAATGGCTTTATCCAGTTGCGGATCTTCGCCCTTTGCGGTTTTGCTGGTCCATTGCTCTACATTAATGTCCGGGGCCACTCCGTAATTCTCAACCTGCCATTCACCGTTAACATCGTAAAAACCAGAACGTGGTGCAGTCATATTGCCGCCATCAATAAAGGCCGGTACGCCCCAGATGCCCACCAGACCACCCCAGGTGCGTTTGCCCACCAGCTTACCCAGGCCATAGTAGTTAAACATGTAAGGCAACATATCACCGCCGGAGCCCGACACTTCGTTAATCAACATGACCTTGCTTCCCCAGGTGCCTGCCGCCGGACTGGTTAATGGCTCTGCTGGCGCGTAGGGATTATTAAAGAAACCATTTAACTCACGGCGCAGTACGTTAATAATATAATCGGCAATAAAGCCGCCATGATTGAATCGCTCGTCAATAATCACCCCCGGTTTGTTGGCCTGCGGATAGTAATACCGGTTAAAACTGTGATACCCCCCTTCTGCGGTGTCGGGCACCCAGACATAAGCGAGCTTACCGCCGGACTTTTCTTCCACATAGCGTCGATTTTGTTCCACCCAGTGTTGCTTACGCAGTGCGTTTTCATTGCCAATGGTTTTAACCATAAAGTCCTGTTCACTGTCTGTATTCCCCGGTTCACCGATGGTTACGCTAACCACCTGACCAAGGGTGCCTTCGAACTGCGCATACACATTCTTATCACTGGTCAGCGGCTTACCGTTAACGGCCAGCAGGTAACTGCCTTTATCGATAAGATGCGCGTAAGCGCCCAGGGGCGCCATTAAGTTTGCACCGGCAACAAAGCTTTCACCGGTGTACACTTTGGTAAGTTTTATCCCCTGGCTATCGAGTTCAAAATCAATTCCAAGCAGGCCAACATGAGACTTGCCAGTCTCAGGTTTTTCACCGCTACCAGTATAAGAATGGCCGATAGACACTTCGCCGCCCAGCGAGTCGAGTAAATAGGTGAGATCCTGCGGATGACTAACAGAGGCAACCAGCGGCTGATACACTTTATAAACTTCTTCCCAGTCAGCACCGTGGAAGTTATCTACGTACAGGTAATCACGCTGGTAACGCCAGGCTTCGCGAAAAATCTGTTGCCACTCTTCGGCGTAATCAACCCGTTTGGATAACGCCAGTTTGATGGCTTTATCATCTTGCCCTGAGCCCTGGTCGGCACTGATCAACCGATATGAGGCGCCACTTTTTACTAACAGGGATTTACCATCGGCGGTCAGCTTAAAATCACTGACTTTATCGGCCAGCTTTTTCATTTCACGCTCAGTAGCATTAAAGCTCATCAGGCTGGTTTGTTTGTCACCGGTATCGTCTGCATACTGACTGAGAAAATACAGGTTACCCTCTTTGCCACCGGTTAAATGGCTAAATTGCCCTGACTTAGCGCTAACCGGCATGATGCGTTCAGCGAAAGCGGCTACCTGCACTTTGGTTTGTGATTCGACTGTCGGCTCGTCAGCACCGGTTTCATCCTCTTCCCTTTCAGGCGCAGGCTCTTCATCTGAACGCTCCGGAAACAGCGGCATGTCTTCTGCGTTGAGTAGCGCATAATACAACTGGTAGCTGGGCGTAAAACTGATAGACGACATATCCAGCCAGGGCGCTTTAGGGCCGTAATCCACACTGCCGAGGAAATACAACACTTCGCTGTCATCACTAAAGGTAGGCCAGGTTACTTCGACCATGCCGTCGGTCAGCTGATAGGTTTTACGCTGCGTCACCGAATACAGGTGCAGTTCGCGGAAAAAATTTACGCCCTGTTTTGTGTAAGCGATGTACTGACTGTCGGGCGACCAGCTGGCCATCATTTGCCATTCAGGATGAACCCGTTTGTTGGTATCGATGATTTTGGTCGTTTGATTATTGCGGTTGGCCACCCACAACTGCTGTGCAGAGTCGGTAAATAACAGCCGTTTGCTGTCGGGCGACCAGCGCAGTTCATCATAAAAGCCCCTTCCCGCCAGCGTGATCACCGTTTGCTCTGTACCATACTGATCCGCAATGATCAGCTCGTATTCGCCAGAGCGGTCGCTGAACCACGCGATAGACTGACCGTCTGGCGACCACGCCGCGGCATGTTCACGAACACCAGAAGTATCGGTCAGTGCCCGTGGCGAACCGTGTTCAACCGGCACCGAATACACATCGCCCCGTGCGGTAAACAGCGCGCGCTGACCAGTAGGGGATACATCAAAACCCGTTACCCGTTTATGCGCTTCAACGTATCCGGTGCGGGCCCAATAAAAGTCTGCGGCCACCTCTATATTTATCCGGCTGGCAGCGGCAGTGCCGTTTTTAAGGTACAGGTCGCCCAGATGCTCATACACCACCCTATTACCATCTACCGCAAAGCCCATCACATCATAGGTAGTCTGCCGGGTAACCTGAGTTACCGCCTTTGACCCGGGTGAGTATTTAAAAACATTGGTTACTTTAGAACGATTGGATAAGAAGTAGATATCCCCGTTTGATGACCATTCAGGGTCTACATCGAAGTCGTTATCAAAAGGCAAATCGTACTCTTTAAGACTCTCGATATTAATCACCCTAAGCGCCTGATTCTGGCCGCCGCGGTAATTACGCCAGCCTCTGTCCCAAAAGCCCGCGCGGCGAAACACCAGGTTTTCACCGCTATTATCAAAGGCGCCATCGAAGGCTCGCTGCATCGGTAATTGGCTTGGGTTGCCCCCATTCACCGACACCGTGAATAACTGTTGCCAGTTACGTGGCGCCGAAAACCGCGCCGAACTGAATAGCACCTGCTGGCTGTCTGGCGACCAGCCAATCGCCGCATCGGCGCCAGGATGATAGGTAAGACGTTGGGGTTCGCCGCCATTAACGCTAACTACAAACACATCGCGATTACCTTCGTATTCGCCGGTAAACGCGATGTAGTTACCATCGGGCGAAATGACTGGCTGCGATTCACTGCCCTGAAAACTGGTCAGGCGCTCGGCTTTGCCGCCGTTGACGCTGGTTTTCCAGATGTCATTGGCATACGCAAATACCAGGGTGTCACCGTGTAGTGCAGGCTCCCTGAGTAACTGAGTGGCAGTTGAAACGGCCGGCAGGATGGCCAGCAGAAATGAGAACAAAATTCCTTTTAAGGTCATAAGCTGTACCTTTTTGTTTATTGTTGTACTGTCGTTGCCCTTCAGCTTAGCCTAATTAGTAAACAATGTAAGTATTAGTGCTTACAATGTGCCGCAGGACAATCTTAAGAACTGGCTAATTGAAGAGTAGCTGTCTTCAGAGCGATAGCCTAAATTGGGTTTTAAGTTGTCCGTCACGTTATTCAATGCAAGGAGGCAAACTTTGTTACAGCGGATGAAACTGAATAAACACCGATTTTTCTTTTCATTATTCCTTTTATTGCAAATTACTTATGCAATTCGAAGCTACCCCTATAGTCAGGCAGAACTAGTTTGGCTTGTAGCAGGCGTGGTATTTACGGTGATCTACTATCGGTTTGGCGGTGTGAGAGCAAACCGGTAGCGCAGGGCGGGGTAAATAACGGCTGGCGCTAATGGCGCACCAGCCGGAATATTGAGCAGTCCGGATTATTCCTTATGCCCGCGACTGACGTGAATCCAGCCAGGTAGGATCCAGTGTTGGCACACTGCTTAACAGTAATTCGGTATAAGGTTCGTAAGGCCCTCTGGCAAACTGTTTACCCGACGTGTATTGCACTGTTTTGCCTTTGTAGAGCACCATGATCTCGTCGCACAGACTTTTTACCGTAGAAATGTCGTGGCTGATAAACACAATGGCAATATTGAGTTTGGACTGCAACTCGCCGAGCAATTCCAGAATGGCCGCGGCCACCACCGTATCAAGCGCTGACGTTACCTCATCACACAGAATAACACTGGGCTCAGCAGCTAAAGCCCGAGCCAGGTTAATTCGTTGCTTCTGACCGCCGGATAAAGCGCCGCACTTACGGTCAGCCAGGTCGGCTGGCAGCTTAACCAGCTCAAGTAATTCTGCTACCCGCTGTTTGCGCGCGGTGCCGGTCAGGCCGTGGAAAAAGGTCAGCGGCCGTCCCAGAATATCACCTACCTTATGCGCAGGATTTAACGCCGTATCCGCATTTTGAAACACCATCTGGATATGCTGGCATTCGGCCTTACTGCGATTCACTATTGCAGGGGGTAACTCTTTGTTGTTAAGTAACATGGTGCCGGTAGCGGCAGGTAACAAGCCGGCGATAACCCGCGCGAAGGTGGATTTACCTGAGCCGGATTCACCAATAATCCCCACGGTCTGGCCGCGGCGAACCCGCATGGAAATATCTGACAGTATGGGGATCCCGGGTTTACCCTCTTTAGTTATTTTACCGTAGCCAGCCTCAATATTGGCCACATCAATCACCACTTCTCCCGGTACATTATCCTGAAAGGTATCGCTATCCTGCACCGCACTGAGAAGTTGCCGGGTATAGGCGTGTTCGGCATCGTTGAGAATAATGTCAGTGGTGTTCTTCTCCATCATTTTACCACTTTGCAACACCAGGATCTGATCGGCTATCTGAGCCACCACCGCTAAATCATGGGAGACATAAACCGCGGTGGTATTGTAGGCTTTTACCACCGCTTTAAAGGCTTTAAGTACATCAACCTGCGTGGTGACATCCAGCGCCGTAGTCGGCTCATCAAATATGATCAGCTCAGGCTCGCAAATCAGTGCCATGGCTGCCATTAAGCGTTGCAACTGGCCACCCGATACCTCATGGGGATAACGGCGGCCAATGGTCTGAGGCGACGGCAATGACAGTTGCTTAAACAGATCAATGGCTTTGGCCTCGGCCTGACTGCGCGACATCACGCCATGCATAAGGGCACTTTCCACCACCTGATCCATGATCCGGCGAGAGGGGTTAAATGCCGCCGCCGCACTTTGCGCCACATAAGCAACCTTACGCCCGCGTACACCCGCTAGTTGAGCAGCACTCATAGCCGCCATGTTATCGTCGCCAACATTCACTGCACCACCGGTTATACGACATCCGGGACGGGCATACCCCAGGAGTGATAGCGCTATAGTGGTTTTCCCCGAGCCGGACTCACCAATTAGCGCGAGCACCTCGCCACGTTGCAGGCTAAAGCTGACATCATGGACAATGGTTGTCGCCTGTCCAACCGGACCGGCTTCAACGCGTAACTTATCAACATTCACATGTGCAGTCATATTACTTACCTCGGGCTGCATAGGTTGCGCCGCCGCGCAGACTGTCTATTAACAGGTTTACCGCAATGGTAATCGTCGCAATGGCAATCGCCGGAATAATGACCGCCGGCGCGCCTTCCGCCAGGCCCGAAATGTTTTCACGCACCAGTGAGCCCAGATCGGCTTCGGGCGGTTGCACACCGAGTCCTAAAAAGCTCAGACTACTGAGTAACAACACCACAAACACAAACCGCAAACCAAAATCTGCCAGCATGGGGTGTAAAATATTAGGCAGAATTTCTTTTACCGCCAGATACAAGCGGCTTTCGCCTCGGGTTCTGGCCACTGTGACAAAATCCATATTAGCCACGTTGACTGCCAGCGCCCGGGCTATACGAAACGAACCCGGCATATAGCTGACCGCGGTGATAGTTAAAAGCAGCGGCACCGAAGAGCCAAACGCCGCAATCATGACCAGTGAAAAGATTTTGCTGGGAATGGAAATCAGCGCATCCATAAAACGGGCGATGACTTCGTCGGTTCGTGGCCCGCTTACGGCTGAAAACAAAGCGATCAGAGTCCCCGCGGAACAGGCCAGCGCAGCGGCCAGCAGCGGAATAAAAATAGTAAAACGCGTCCCGTCGAGAAGTCGGCTGAACACATCCCGGCCAATGTAATCGGTACCTAGTACATAGTCGCCGCCGATGGGTTCAAACACATCGTAGGCCACAATTTCACTGGCCGAATGGGGCGCCAGCCACGGCCCGAAAATAGCAATAAACACCCAAAAGACGACTAACAGCGCGCCCAGTTTGCCGGATAGGGGCATGGATTTAATTACCTTCATCAATCTAGCCTCCGGTACGTAGTTTGGGGTTAGCCACAATGGCAGAAATATCGGCAATCAATACCAGAATCAAATAGCCGGTGCAGAACAGCATGGCGCAGGCTTGCAGCAGCGGCATGTCACGATTGGTTACTGCATCCACCATCAGACTGGCGACTCCCGGGTAGTTGAAAATCACTTCCACAATCACAACGCCGCCTAACAAATACGACAAGCTCAGCGCTACCGCATTAACAATAGGGCCTACCGCATTGGGTAAGGCGTGGCGTAGCACCGCTCGGGAAAGCGGCGAGCCCTTAAGTAACGCCATTTCCACATAGGGCTGAGAAAGCTGTTCAAGCACCGCAGCTCTGGTCATGCGAGCCATCTGTGCACTGAGCACTATACACAGCGTCGCCACCGGCATGGCAAAAGCGCGGAAATAGTCATTCACGCCGGCATCGGCAGGAATATAGGACAATGACGGCAGCCAGTTAAGTTCAACAGCGAACACCAGTACAAAAATGGTCGCCAGCAGAAACTCAGGGACGGCCACCATCGACAGGGTAAAGATATTCATGGCTTTATCGATACGGCTGCCACTGTACATAGCGGCAACGATGCCAAGCACCATCGCGAACGGAACAGCCAGCACCGCGGTAAACCCCGCCAGCATCAACGATTGTGAGAGCCTGGCACTGATCAGCTCACTCACCGGTCGCGCATTGGCCAGCGATGTACCGGCGTCACCACTTACCAGTCCGCCCAGCCATTTGGCATAACGCAACAAAGGTGGATCGTTTAAACCGTAGGCCTCGCGCAGCTCCGCCACGGCCTCGGGCGTAGCACTTTGACCGAGCATTTCCTGTGCCGCGTCACCGGGAAGCAGGTTGGCAATAAAAAAGACCACTGCCGAAACAATCAACAGCGTAATAATAGATAAGCCAATCCGTTTAATAATCAGCTGGAAAATGACCTTCATTGGTTACTCCTTAAGAAAATCAGGCGTCCAGCCAGACATATTCAGCAAAGCTATAACCCATTAGTCCGCCTGTCGGGATAGGGAAATTACCTTTGATGCGTTTATCATAACCATCGATGAGATTCATAAACACCGGGATACTCGTTCCACAGCGCTCGCTAATGAGCGCCTGCATGTCCCAGTACATTTGTTTGCGTTTTGCCTCATCTCCTTCGCCACGCGCTGCCGCTAAAAGCTGATCAAACTGCGGATTATTCCAGCCTGATTCATTCCAGGGCGCATCGGATTTATAAAACAAACTAAACAGTTCATCGAGACTCACCCTGGGGTTAATGTTGCCAAACCCCAGCGGATGCTTCATCCAGTGATTCGACCAATAACCATCCGCTGGCACACGGTTAATACCGAAATGCATACCGGCTTCAATCCCCGATAATTGCAACAGCGCAGCCATATCCACGGAACCTTCGGCTGCCGGCGAGGCAAATACCGGTACTCTTGCACCGGTTAATCCGGCCTTCTTCAAATGAAACTTCGCGCGGTCAATATCATAGGGGCGCTGCGGCAATTCGTGGTTGTAGTATTTGTGGCTTGGTGCAACCGGATGATCATTCGCGATGGTGGCGTATCCGCGAAACAAAGCACGCTGGATAAGCTCCCGGTTCATCATATATTTGACCGCTAGCACAAAGTCCGGATTATTAGTGGGGTATGCATCCTGACGCATGATCAGGTTGGTATATAAACTGGACTCCGTTTGCATGATGTCAGCCGTGCCCGACCGGCGTACCCGCTTCGTTGAACGGGGATTGAGGGCCAGCGCCATTTGAATATCACCCGACAGTAATGCGTTAACCCGTGAGGATTCATCGGCAATCCCCACCAATTCAATCTCATCCAGGTAGGGTTTACCCGGTTTCCAGAAGTTGGGGTTTTTCTCACCGATGGTGCGCACCCCTGCAGAAAACTCTTTTAACCGGTATGGACCCGTACCGTTTGCGGTTTGCGAGAAGTCCGTTGTACCGTCGGCCACTATGCAGAAATTAGACGACGCCAGCATTACCGGTAAATCTGCATTAGGCGCATGCAGGGTAATACGTAAACTCATTGGCCCGGTGACGACGACTTCTTTAAACTGCGCCGCTAGCGGGGCTGCCCGGGAGGTCACCGCCGGGTCTTTATGGCGCAGCAGGGAATACACCACGTCCTGCGGGGTTAAACTTTTGCCATTATGGAAGGTCACGCCACTTCGCAGCGTCACGTACCAGTCCTGCTGATCTTCCGACTCAAAGGTTTCAGCTAAAGCCAGGTCAGCACCAAGTTCACGGTTAAACTGGGTAAGGCCACTGTAAATCATGTAAATACGAACATAATCCGTACTCAGCGAAGCTCTGGCCGGGTCAAGGGTATCCTTGGTGGACATAGAGTTGGTTGCCACCCGGATCCGGCCGCCATAGCTGGGTTTGGCTGGCGTTTGCTGTTCATTCAATTGCGCCAGCACGTGGGCGGGTAATGCCAGGCCGCTGGCTGCGGTGACTAACCCTGCAGCGCCGAGTGCTTTGAGCAACGAGCGACGGCTGCCTGAATGATGCGCCGCCAGTTGTTGTATGGCAGCGGCATCTGAATGCTTATTTTTCATGGTCGTCCCCTATAGATTACGGTTCAGGCGTGTACCTTACGTGTTAGTGCAGCATGTCCTGCACTTTGTAATACAGGCCAACGAAAGGTAAAAACCAGGGTTTACCAAAATGAAATGGCACGGCCGGCCATTGGGTGGTAAGCCACGGGCAGTCAACCGGCTTACCGTCAATCATATCGGCCATCACTTCACCCATGTGAATAGCCATCTGTACGCCATGACCGCTGTAGCCCATGGCATAGAACATGCCCTGATGCTCACCCACTTTGGGCAAACGATCGGCACTCATATCCACGGTGCCGCCCCAGCAATAGTCGATCTTTGTGCTGGCAAGCTGTGGGAACATCTCATCAAGTGCCTCACGCAGTATCTCGCCGCTTTTCAGATCTGAGCGGGGATTCGACACGGCAAACCGGGCCCGACCGCCAAATAGCAGCCTGCGATCGGCTGTTAAACGGAAGTAGTTTCCAATATTCTTACTGGTAACGTAGGAACGATTGCCCGGAAATAACGAGGCACACAGCGCTTCACTCAAGGGTTCGGTGGTTACCGCAAAACTGCCTACCGGCACAATGCGGCGGCGAAACCAGCTAAAGGGTCCCGGGCCGCTGCCGCCAGTAGCAATAAGGATCGCTTTGGCGTTAATCGTTTGCTGCGGCGTAGTGACCACCCAGTTCTGCTCGGCGGTTTTATCGATGTTAATAACCGGTTGATGCTGAAAAATCGCCACGCCGTTTTCCAGACAACGGGATGCCAGGCCATAAACCATTTTGCCAACATGCAATTGCGCGCCTTTTGGCGTAAGTAACCCACCATAAAACTGGTCGGAACCAATTTCCTTTTGTAAGGCCGTTGCATCGAGCAGAGTAGCCCCGGGATCCACGGCTTTAGTCAGCGCTTCATGGGTGCGCACCAGTTTGTCGAAGTGCTCTGGCTTAGCGGCCAGCTTGATTTTGCCGGCCCGGCGAAAGTCACATTCAATGTTCTCGCTGGTAACGATGCGCTCTACCGAGTCTACCGCCTGATTATAAAATTGATAAAAAGACTGCGCCTTTTGTTCGCCATAAGCGGCAACCAAACCGGCATAATCCTGAGCGGTGCCGTTATTGCACTGCCCGCCGTTGCGACCTGACGCTTCACCGCCTACCACTCCGGCTTCACAAAGCGCGACAGAGGCGCCTCGTTTGGCTAATGCCAGGGCCGAGGAGAGTCCGGTGAAACCACCACCAACCACCAGTACATCGACGGGCTGTTCAGGTAATGCCGATTCAGTTGTGCTTACAGTCGGGGCTGTCTCCAGCCAGAAAGACGCGCTTTTCATCGAATGCTTTACTCCAGGCCAACTACGCCGGGCAGACCGCTGATATCCTGAATTTCGGTATAGCCATAAAATGGATTTGCCGGCTCGTGACCACGGTTAACCCAGACTTTATTTTTAATACCAATATCGTGTGCAGACATCAGGTCGTAACGGAAGCTAGACGATACATGCAGGATATCTTCAGGGTTACAGCCAAGGTTATCCAGCATATATTCAAATGCCTGTAAACGCGGCTTATAAGCCTGAGCCTGCTCAGCGGTATACACATGGGCAAACGGAGCTTCCAGATTGGCCACATTAGAATGAATCTGTTCGTTCATCGCGTTGGACAAAATAACTAACGGAATTTCCGCTGCGACTTTCTTCAACGGTTCAACCACGTCCGGATGCGGTCCCCAGGTAGGCACTGCATTGTAGATAGCAATGCTGTCCTCGTCACGGTATTCAATGCCCCATTTTTTACACAGGCGAGTCACCGCGTTGCGAATAACGTCCTGATAAGGCTTCCAGGCACCTAACACTTCATCCAGCCGATATGCGGAGAAGTCCTTCACAAAGTGTGGCATTTGCGCCTCAGTAATGCGGTCGGCAAACAGTTTTTGCGCCATCGGCGCCATCTCAAAATAAATCAGGGTGCCGTAGCAGTCGAAGCTAATATACTTGGGCTTAAATACACTCATTGTTCTATCCAGCAGTTGTTGTTCGTTTCAGTATTTGTCTTTGTTTTACAGCGACGTACTTGTTTCAATTCTATTACACCATGCCGTGTCACTTATTTAATGCCAAATTAAATCCACCGTTTGCAATGTGAATTCTGTTTTGAGGTGTCAATCAGCAGACTATGCTGCATGCTGACCCACAACGACCATGATTGCAAAACCGCGTCTTTCGCGCTGCCTGAACCGGTTGCATGCGGTATTTATCCGGCAGTACACGGCCGTTGGTGATTAGACGGCGAATAAAACTTTGTTGGTTCGTCGCTTCAATTTATCTTCGCTTAAACCTCACAGCAGATTTTGCTGAGAAGAGCAGAAAAACAATATTTCACCGCTTTTCTTTTACCGCTATCGACAGTTTTTAACCACCAATGCCCGTTAACATGACTGATATAACC